>NZ_JBIVCA010000011.1:0-184010 GCF_044746345.1 Lysinibacillus sp. NPDC086135
TTTGATGTCCAAAATTTTGTTTCGTTCACTAACTCAAGGTTAGCTAGTAAAAACTTTATTGATTACGTTTTGCTTGTTCAGTTTTCAAGGTTCATTAATCTTTGTTTTAAGCATCACCTCTTGGCGACTCACTAATAATATCAAGAATCTAAAACCATGTCAACACTTTCTCAAAAATAATTAATAGTTTTTTAAAATCTATTATTATTCTTCTACACCACTTTGTTCAGAGGATTAGTTAGCCTTGAATCAACATTTCATTTCACCTCCTATAGAGATAAGAGACTTCTGTAGCTGACGCTTTGCTTTCGCTACAAAAGACATTGTAACTGCTGTTTCACTTACGTTACATAAAACATTTCTGAAAGAAGTTAAATTATTTCAAAGAGATCATTTTTTCTAGTTCACTTCGTTTATTTAAAATATCAATTTTCTCGTACTTAGCTAGAGGTTAAAGTCTTTGTTGATACTTTAGTTTTATCACCTAAATAATTTATCGGTCGAATAAAAATAAAAAAGGCGAACGCCAATGTTAATGGGTTGCCCTTCTAACTATTATAAATCCGTTATAATACGTGAAATATAGAAAGTACGATTTTTACCTAAATCAAATATCTCTCCTGAATGACATAATTTGATAAGTGGTCGGGTTGGTGCAAATTTATTTACAAACATTACTTCGCCTTGTTCCAGATTAGATAATTCAACTATTGTTCCTATAGGAAGGTCGGCAACAATATCTATTAGTGCACGAACTACTTTAATATCAAACTTTCCAAATTCAGATTCATTAATCATCTCTATGACTCTAAAGGAAGATTGCTTCGTTCTATACACTCGCTCACATGTCATTGCATGGAATACATCTGCAACAGCGATGATTTGAGCGAAAGTAGAAATATTTGCGATTTTTTCCCCTTTCGGATAGCCACTACCATTTAAACGCTCATGGTGCTGGAAAATAGCCTCTTTCATTGTATCCTTTAAGATCGTTAAATCTTTGACCATATTATAGCTATAAATCGGATGCTTATAAATTTCATTAAACTCTTCCTCTGTTAAGGTTGTTTTTTTATCGCGGATACGTGGATGAACTTTTGCCATTCCACAATCAGCTAGCAACCCTCCAATTGCAACTTGTATTGTAATTCCTTTATCATAGCCTAATTTTTGTGTAATTACGGAAGAAATCAATGCTGTTGCTACACAATGATGGTACAAATAGTCTTTGGGATTTGAATACTCATTTAAATCAAAAATTATTGTACGATCTTCTAAAACCATTTCTAATAATGGCAAAATAATTTTACGTGCTTTCGTAATATCTACCTTTGCACCAGCTTCCCAATTTTTAAATTCCCTTTTGAATTGTTCAATAGAATTGTCATAAATCTTTTTAAAAGATGGAATAGCCTCTATTGGAACAACTAATTCTGTTTCTTTTATCTCTGATTGAGCCTCTATACCATCTTTATAAACTGGGACTCTCGATATATTAAAAGCAAAAAAAACTGGTAAATGTTCATGGGAAATTATCGTGTTTTTAAAAATTATTGGATATTGTGTATTAGCAAAAATATCTTCAGAAATTACTTTTCCAACACGTAACTCTGAAATAGGGATATGTATAGTTTCCACGTAATTAACTCCTCTTCACTATTTCACTTATAAGGTTAATTTTATTTTATCATGGAATTCAAAATAATTACTTATTTTTCATGATTTATGCTAAAAAACCGATGAACGGCAACACTAGCTGTCGTCATCGGTCTTTTATCATTCTTCTACTTGATCATTTTCTTCATTAGATTCTTCGTTAGATTCTTCTTCTTTTTCAACCTTCGCTACAGTTGCTACAAGCTCGTCATCACCTAAACGGATTAAACGAACTCCCTGTGTACTACGACCAATTAAAGAGATATCATTCACATCCATACGGATTAGCATGCCATTAATTGTAATAAGCATTAAATCTTCTGAACCATCAACAGTTTTTACAGCTACCATTGGACCGTTTTTATCAGTGATTTGAATTGTTTTTAATCCTACACCACCACGGCTCTGTAAACGATATTCTTCTTCAGAAGTACGTTTACCGTAACCTTTTGCTGTAACAACTAAAATTTCCTCTCCTGGTTCAACGATTTCCATACCAACTACTTCGTCACCATCACGTAGTTTAATACCTCGTACACCACCTGCAGTACGGCCCATTGAACGAATATCCTCTTCTTGGAAACGTACAAGCATTCCATCACGAGTACCGATAATCACTTGTTTATCTCCATCTGTTAAACGAACAGAAATAAGATCATCGTCTTCTCGTAAACTTATAGCTATTAAGCCGTTTGTTCGGATGTTAGCAAATTGAGATACTGGTGTACGCTTTGTAATGCCTGTTTTAGTAGTGAAGATAAAGTATGCATCTTCATCAAATGAACCAACACGGATCATTGCTGTTACTTTCTCACCTTTTTCAATATTGAGTAAGTTAACAATCGGTAATCCTTTCGCTGTACGGCCAAATTCCGGAATCTCATAACCTTTTGCTCTAAATACTTTTCCTTTTGTAGTGAAGAACAAAATTGTATCGTGTGTAGATGTATTCATAAGATGCTCTACAAAATCATCTTCATTTGTGCCCATACCTTGTACACCACGACCACCACGTTTTTGACTACGATATGTATTCGCAGCTAAACGTTTGATATAGCCATTGTGCGTTAAAGTTATAACCGAATTTTCGACTGGGATTAAATCCTCGTCCTCAATCATTTCTAAACCACCAGATGTTATTTCAGTGCGGCGTATATCGTTAAAACGATCTTTTAGTTCGACTATTTCAGTACGAATAATATCAACAATTTTAGCCTCATCCGCTAAAATCGCTTTTAATTCAGCAATTAATATTTGAAGCTCTTGATATTCTGCTTCAATTTTTTCACGCTCTAATCCACTTAAACGAACTAAACGCATATCTAAAATCGCTTGCGCCTGACGTTCAGATAAATTAAATCGTTCCATTAATTGTGGTTTTGCTTCATCACCGCTTCGCGAACCACGGATAATAGCAATAATTTCGTCGATATGATCAAGGGCAATACGTAAGCCCTCTAAAATATGCGCACGATCTTCTGCTTTTCTTAAGTCAAATTCCGTACGACGGCGAATAATAACCTTTTGGTGCTCTAAATAATGATGCAGCATTTCTTTTAAGCCCATTACTTTAGGCTGACCATTTACTAATGACAGCATATTAATACCGAAGCTCGACTGCATTGCCGTTTGTTTATATAAATTATTTAAAACTACATTGGCATTTGCATCTTTGCGAACTTCGATGACTACTCGCATACCACGTCGGTCAGACTCATCGCGTAGGTTTGTAATACCATCAATTTTTTTATCGCGTACAAGCTCTGCTATTTTTTCAATAAGCTTAGCTTTATTGACCTGGTATGGTAATTCATGAATAAGAATCGTCTCTTTACCATTTGATTTCTGTTCAATCTCTACCTTTGCACGAATAATGATCGAGCCACGACCTGTTTCGTAGGCACGGCGAATACCGCTACGGCCCAAAATTAATCCACCAGTTGGGAAATCAGGTCCTGGGATAATCTCCATCAATTCTTCCGTTGTAATAGCTGGATTTTCAGAAAGTGCAATCACGGCATCTATCGTTTCACCAAGTTGATGTGGCGGAATATTTGTCGCCATACCAACCGCAATTCCTGCCGCTCCATTTACTAATAAGTTTGGATAGCGACTAGGAAGGACAATAGGTTCCTTTTCTGAACCATCATAGTTATCTGTATAGTCAATTGTGTCTTTATTTATATCGCGAAGCATTTCCATCGCTATACGAGACATACGCGATTCCGTATAACGCATCGCTGCCGCTCCGTCGCCATCAACAGATCCAAAGTTACCATGACCATCGACTAGCATGTAACGATAGCTGAAATCTTGCGCCATACGTACCATTGCATCATAGATGGATGAGTCACCATGTGGGTGGTATTTACCCATTACGTCCCCAACGATACGTGCTGATTTTTTGTACGCTTTATCTGCTGTATTCCCTAGCTCTTGCATGCCATATAAAATACGGCGATGTACAGGCTTCAATCCATCTCGTACGTCTGGTAATGCACGAGAAACGATTACACTCATCGCATAATCGAGGAAGGATGTTTCAATTTCTTTTGTTATATTAACTCCTTTAACACCGGAGCGTTCTTGTTCTGACAAAGTGTAGACCTCCTCTCAAGAAAAATTAAATATCTAAATTAGCGTATACAGCATTTTCTTCGATAAATTGACGACGCGGTTCAACTTCATCGCCCATTAAACGCTCAAATGCTTGGTTTGCTTTAATTGCATCATCTAATTCCACTTGTAACAATGTGCGGTGCTCAGGATCCATGGTAGTTTCCCAAAGCTGCTCTGCATTCATTTCCCCAAGACCTTTGTAGCGCTGTATATTTGGTTTTGGCATTTTTGGTAGTCGTTCTAAAATTTCTTTTAATGTTTCTTCATCATAGCAATATTCGACATGCTTACCTTGCTTAACTTGATAAAGAGGTGGCTGTGCAATATAAATATAACCTGCCTCTACAAGAGGTCGAAGGAAACGGAAGAAGAATGTTAGTAGTAATGTGCGAATGTGGGCACCATCGACGTCGGCATCTGTCATAATAACAATCTTATGATAACGAGCCTTTTCTAAAGTAAACTCTTCTCCAATACCTGTGCCGAATGCTGTAATCATCGCACGAATTTCTGCATTCGATAAAATTTTATCTAAACGTGCTTTTTCGACGTTAAGGATTTTACCACGTAACGGTAAAATTGCTTGGAAGTGTCGATCACGTCCAGATTTCGCAGATCCTCCGGCAGAGTCACCCTCAACGATATAAATTTCGCATTCGGCTGGATTTGTTGAAGAACAGTCAGCTAATTTACCTGGCAAGCTTGATACTTCAAGTGCACTTTTACGACGTGTAAATTCACGTGCTTTTTTAGCAGCTACACGTGCACGAGCAGCCATTAAACCTTTTTCAACAACTTTACGAGCGACAGTTGGATTTTCTAACATAAATCGTTCAAAACCATCTGAGAACAAGGAGTTAGTAATTTGGCTAACTTCAGAGTTACCAAGTTTTGTTTTTGTTTGTCCTTCAAATTGTGGATCAGGATGCTTAACTGAAACAATAGCTGTTAACCCTTCACGAACATCCTCACCAGTAAGGTTTGCATCTGATTCTTTTAATAACCCATTTTTTCGCGCGTAATCATTAATAACACGTGTTAGAGCCGTTTTAAAACCAGATTCATGTGTACCGCCTTCATACGTATTAATGTTATTAGCAAATGAAAAGATATTAGAAGAGAATCCAGCATTATATTGCATAGCAATTTCAACTGAAATACCATCCTTTTCTCCAAGAACATCTATTGGATCATGGATTGGCTCTTTAGTTTGATTCAAATGCTCAACATAAGAACGAATACCACCTTCATAATGATACGTAGTAGAACGTTCCTCACCTTCGCGTTCATCAGCAATTGTAATCCTAATACCGCGATTCAAATAAGCTAATTCACGAATACGGTGTGCTAAAATATCATATTCATAAACAGTCGTTTCTTTAAATATTTCAGGGTCTGCTTTAAAACGTGTAGTTGTTCCATTATGATCTGAATCACCGATAACCGTTAGCTCTTGCACAGTTTTCCCACGTTCAAATTTAATTTCATGAATATGACCCTCACGATGAACTTGAACGATCGTCTCAATTGATAAAGCATTTACAACAGATGCCCCTACACCATGAAGACCACCAGAAACTTTGTATCCTCCACCGCCGAACTTACCGCCAGCATGGAGCACTGTCATAATAACTTCAACAGCAGGCTTACCCATTTTCTCTTGAATACTTACTGGAATACCACGACCATTGTCTTCTACACGAATCCAATTGTCTTTTTCTATCGTTACTTTTATATCTGTACAAAATCCTGCAAGAGCTTCATCAATACTATTATCAACAATTTCCCATACTAAATGGTGAAGCCCTTTAGAGCTTGTTGAACCGATATACATCCCTGGTCTTTTACGTACCGCTTCTAAACCTTCTAATACCTGTATCTGATCGGCTTCATAAGCTTGATTTTGTAAACCTTCGTTCTCTATAGCCACGGCTTTCATCTACTCCTTCATAACATCATTGTGTGTAAATGAATGAACAGTCAACCGAGCTGACTATTACCATTCTTTTGTAATCTAAAAAACTCCCGGGCTAACTTTCTTCAATCGCGCCTTGTTTCACGTGAAACAGCTGTGCATGCTCCATCGTTTCATGGTGAATTCCATCAACACTTGTAGTCGTAACAAAGGTTTGAACTTCACCTTGAATGGTATTTAATAAATGCGATTGGCGATAATCGTCGAGTTCTGACAATACATCATCTAAAAGTAGTATGGGTGTTTCATTTGTTTCTTGTTTAATTAACTCGATCTCAGCAAGTTTTAATGAAAGAGCGGTTGTACGTTGCTGTCCTTGTGAACCATATGTCTGAACATCATAGCTATTTACCAAAAACTGCAAATCATCTCGGTGTGGACCAACTAGTGTTACACCCCGATCAAATTCACGCGGCTTAGCTTCTATTAGCTTTTTATGCAAGAAGTCTTCAATTTCACTGGAAGTATGTTCTTTTTCAATACCAGCAACTGTGCGGTATTTAATAACTAATGTTTCCTTCCCTTGTGAAATACCTGCGTGAATTGGCTCTGCCCACTCCTGCAATAAATCCATAAATTGAAATCTTTTTCGAATAATTTGGGTAGCTGCGTGAATATATTGTTCATTATAAACCTCGTACATCACGTCATCTGGCATTGCTTTCCCTTGATTCATCTTTAAAAAGTGGTTACGTTGCTTTAAAACTTTTTGGAAAGTTAATAAATCATGTAAATAAACAGGCGAAATTTGCCCAATCTCCATATCAATAAAACGTCGTCGTATTTGCGGACTTCCCTTTACGACATTTAAATCTTCGGGTGCAAACATCACGACATTCATTTGACCAATATAATGACTTAGGCGACTTTGTTCTATGTGATTTATCTTACCTTTTTTGCCTTTTTTCGTAATCGTAAGTTCAATCGGTAAAATACCATGCCTTTTTTGAACGGCCCCTTCTATTTTACCATAGTCTGAATCCCAACGTATTAATTCTTTATCGTTCGTCGTGCGGTGGGATTTAGCCATCGCCAATACGTAAATAGATTCCATAACATTTGTTTTTCCTTGAGCATTTTCACCAATGAAAACATTAATTTTTGGAGAGAAGTTTAAAGCTAAGGCATCATAGTTACGGTAATTTGTAAGTTTTAATTGCTCTATATGCATAATCTACTGCCCAGCGGTACCAACGATACGAAATCGACCACATCCAGGAATATTTACAATGTCACCGTCACGTAATTTACGACCGCGGCGATCATCTATTTCTCCATTTACATATACATCATTTTCGTGTAAAAACCACTTGGCCATACCACCAGAGCTAATGGCATCAGTCATTTTTAAAAGTTGCCCTAATGTGACAAACTCTACATCAATTTCAATGTCCTTCATAGCTGAGTTCCCCTCCAAATACAGATCGTCTATCTCTCTATCATACCTAAAAATTCACCATAAGTAAAAAAAGATAGCCGCAATTAGCGACTATCAGTACATTTTTCAAGGTCCTTTGAGTTTGAAATGATGGAGTTTATTCTCTCCAACAAAAATTATTTACTTCTTTCACTGATTCCGGACACAATTTGGCCTCGATTTAATTGATTTTTTAATACGTACGCACAGGTAAAATCAATTGTAAAATAGCATCGTCATGAACAGAACGTAAAATAAATGGTCTCATTGCCCCTGTGAATTGAATGACTACTTCTTGACCATCAATTGCTTTTAGTGCTTCCATCATGTATTTCGCACTGAAAGAAATTTTTAAGTTCTCCCCTTCTAATGACTCAACAGGAATTTCCTCTTGTACTTTACCGATTTCTGGAGAGTTAGAAGAAACTTCGACAGCTTGATTATCTAAAATCTCAAAACGTACAACATTGTTACGATCGCCACGAGCAACAAGAGATGCACGATCGATTGCTTGTAATAATGATTTACCATTAATCGTTAGATTTGTTTGGTACTCTTCTGGAATTAAACGTGATGTATCTGGGTAGTTACCTTCAAGTAAACGAGAGAAGAATAATACTTCTCCTGTTTTAAATAATACTTGCTGACTTGTTATAACAATTTGTACAAGATTTGTAGAATCCTCTAAAACTTTATTTAACTCATTTAAGCTTTTACCAGGAATTACAACACTATGTTCAACCTCAGGTAAATTTTCCAGTTGAACTTTACGTCTTGCCAAACGGTGGCTATCTGTTGCAACACAGATTAATGTTTCATTTTTTATCTGCCAGTTTACACCTGTCAACACCGGTCTACTTTCTGAAGTGGCAACAGCGAATACTGTTTCACGGATAATTGATTTTAATAGATCTGCAGGAATAGTAAATTTTTGATCTTCTGTTAATTCGGGTAATAAAGGATATTCAGTAGCATCAGAGCCAATTAAGTGGAATTCAGATTTACCTGAACGGATATGAGTTTGGAAGCCAGTTGTTACTTGAATTTCAACCTCATTTGTTGGTAACTTACGTACAATTTCATTGAACATACGAGCTTGTACAACAATTGATCCTGTTTCTATTATATGAATTATTTGTTGGCCATCTTCTTCAACTGGAATAAATGTTTGAATTGTAATATCAGCATCACTACCTGTTAAGCGAATACCCTCATCTGTTACATCAATTTTTATCCCCGTTAAAATCGGTATAGTCGTTTTTGAACTTACGGCTTTCATGACATCATTTAAACCCTCTAATAAACGGTCACGTAAAATATCAAATTTCATTCGTTTTCCCTCACATATTTATATTATTTATTTATATAAAATAAAAAAGATATAGTAATAGGTCCTGTGGATTTGTGGATAAGTGCTTCCAAGTGAATAAAATCAGTCTATCCACATGTAGATAGACTGTGTATAAGTTTGTGTTTAAATGTTTGTGTTGTCCACAACATTATTTCCCTAACATGCTTCGAATTTGTTTAATATCTTGCTGTAGCTGAACGTCATTTTTCAACATAGAAGATATTTTTTCGTGAGCATGGATAACAGTAGTATGGTCACGTCCACCAAATTCTTCGCCAATTTTCGGCAGCGAAAAATCTGTTAATTCGCGAGATAAAAACATGGCGACTTGACGCGGGAAGGCAATTAACTTCGTACGTTTTTTCGCGACAAAATCCTCTAAACGAATGTTAAAGTGCTCTCCTACTGCATTTTGAATGTCTAATATCGTGACAGTTCGCGGCTTTGAATTAGGGATAATATCCTTTAATGCTTCAGCAGCCAAAGTTGCATTAATATCCTTGTTAACTAGTGATGAATAGGCAACGACGCGAATAAGCGCACCTTCAAGCTCCCGGATATTGGAGTCAATCTGGTTCGCAATATAGAGCATGACTTCATTTGGCACTTCTAGGCCATCAGCCTTTGCTTTTTTTCGAAGAATGGCGATACGAGTTTCCAAATCAGGGGGCGCAATATCTGTAATTAGTCCCCATTCGAATCGAGAACGTAAACGATCTTCCAAGGTTGGTATTTCCTTAGGAGGACGGTCACTAGAAATAACAATTTGTTTCGATTCTTCATGCAATGTATTAAAAGTATGGAAAAATTCTTCTTGAGTTGATTCTTTTCCAGCTAGAAATTGAATATCATCAATTAGCAGTACATCTACATTGCGATATTTATTGCGGAAATCAAGTGCCTTATTATCTCGAATTGAGTTAATAAATTCATTTGTAAATTTTTCAGATGATAAATATACCACCTTTGCATTTGGATTATGTTCAAGTACATAATGACCAATCGCATGCATTAAGTGTGTTTTGCCAAGCCCTACTCCCCCATAGATAAAAAATGGGTTATAAGCCTTCGCAGGCGCTTCTGCGACAGCTAGCGAGGCAGCATGTGCAAAGCGGTTACCAGAGCCAATAACAAATGTATCAAAAGTATATTTCGGGTTTAACATACCTGGTGAAATATCATGATGATCGTCATTTTTTGCTTGGATAATCGGCGCTGGTAAATCAAAATCGTCCGAATCCTGGTTTTTTTGAACAACAAACTTAATAAGCAAGTCTTCGCCTGTAAGCTCCGTTAATATACCTGTAATCAAATGAATATAATGATTTTCAAGCCAGTCTCGAGCAAACGAATTTGGCGCAGCAATTGTCACAGTAGAACCACTACCATTGTAGGAAAGTAGTTTAGTAGACTTTAGCCACGTTTCGAAGCTTGGTTTAGAAATTTTTTGTTCAACTTGAGCCAGGACATTATTCCATAGTTCTTCTAAATGTTCCAAGCTGCTAATCTCCTTTTCAGTTCAATACAATTAAAAGCGCATTTATAGAAACGGTAAATACGTTCATTTTACAACTAGTCCACAAACTCACAAGTTGTGGATAAAAGTTAACCAAAGGCTGTGATAAAAATTATCCACAGCATATCAACAGTTGTGGATAAAATTAAAGTTCATTTCAGTTTTCAACAAAGTGAAGCACAGATATCGTATCAGAAAAACAAAGCTATTTCAATAGTTTGTGAAACTTATCCACATACCTTTCATTTATGCACTTCCAAGTTGTCCACAAGGTCTGCGTATGTGAAAAAGGTGTAGATAAGTGTTGTGGATAAAAAAATATGCAAAAAATACTATACACAACTCTGTGTAAAAAAAACAAGTACTCTGTGGATAATTTATTTTTATTTAGCAGAAGATGATCGAAATAAAAAATAGACATAGATTTGCGTAAATATAGAAATTTATAAAATTCATTGACAAAATAACTAGTTACTTTATATAATATTCAAGTCTGTATGTTGAAAAATTCAACTCATCCAGGAGGTGTCTATATAAATGAAACGTACTTACCAACCAAAAAAACGTAAGCACAGCAAAGTTCACGGTTTCCGCGCACGTATGAGCACGAAAAACGGTCGCAAAGTTCTTGCTGCTCGCCGTCGTAAAGGAAGAAAAGTATTATCAGCATAAAATAAGTCCACTGAGACACATCAGTGGTCTTTTTTTTCTTTATTTTTGGTAAACCTAAAAATGAGGATTAAAGGATAATTATCGAGTAGCAGGTGAAAGTAATGAAAAAACGCCAACGAGTGAAAAAAAACGATGATTTTCAAAAGGTGTTTAAAAAGGGTAAATCTTTCGCTAATCGTCAGTTTGTCGTATATTTTTTAGAAAAAGAGGGACAAGCGGAATTTCGTATAGGATTATCGGTTAGTAAAAAGCTTGGGAATGCAGTAACACGCAACCAAATCAAACGCTATATTCGACAAAGTATTCATGAATTAAAGGATGAACTAAAGCCGAATATGGACTATGTTATTATCGCCAGACAACCGGCGGCCACGATGGATTTTCATGAAGTAAAACAAAGTTTGCAGCATGTGCTACGAATCGCAAAAGTATTGAAGAAAGCCTAATATGGATGGCAACCAAAGTGGTGAGATAGAATAGTTTAGTTTCTGCGCGAAAGTGAAGCCAATGTAAATACGTATAAGGGTATTTTAAAATCGGATTTTCACTGCAATATATGAATTATTAGTAACATTACTTAGCAAATATGTGCCCGTTGTTAGAATATTTAGTAGAGTGAAACGATATATGCATGATAAAATAACTGATAACTTTATTCAGTTGCAGGAAACTGTAATTGTCTAAAGAAGAGAATGCATATAGTTTTAGAAAAAGTGAATAGTATTTGTAGGGGGAAAAAGGTTGAAGAAACAACTTTGGGTAATTTTGTCGCTAGCATCAGTAGCATTACTACTATCTGGTTGTACAGAATTTAAAGAACCAATCTCCAAAGAAAGCACAGGCTTCTGGAATGAATTCATTGTTTGGCCTTTAGTGTCAGCGATTAAATACTTTGCTGAGTTGCTCGGTTCATATGCATGGGGGATCATTGTTGTAACGATTATCATTCGTTTAGCAATTCTTCCATTGATGATTAAACAAACAAAGAGCTCTAAGAAAATGCAAGAAATTCAGCCAAAATTGAAGGAATTGCAAAAGAAGTATGCTTCTAAGGATGCACAGACACAGCAACAGTATCAAAAAGAGATGATGCAACTTATGAGTGAGTCTGGTGTCAATCCACTTGCTGGATGTTTACCTGTATTCATTCAAATGCCAATTTTAATTGGTTTCTACCATGCGATTAGTCGTATGAATGCTACACCTGCTTTTGATTTAGGGAATTTCTTTATTTTCCCGTTAGCAGAAACTGCACCGACACTAGCAATTACGGCTGGTTTAATGCAATTTATCGTTTTACGTACGGGCCCAGCGATGGATAACCCACAAATGAAAATAATGATGTACATTATGCCATTTATGATTATTGCTTTCGGTATGGCATTACCAGCAGCATTATCACTATACTGGGTAATCGGTAACATTATTTCGATTGCTCAAAACCTGTTTATTTACAAACCTTGGGAAAAAAATAAAACACAACCTGCTCAAAATGGAGGGGCTAAAAAGTGAAACAACATACGCAAATAGGCGCAACAACACAAGAAGCGATCTCATTGGCGTTACAGAAACTTGGCAAAACCCGTGAACAAGTAGATGTTGAAGTTTTACAAGAAGGTAAAAAAGGATTTTTAGGTTTTGGTGCACGATCTGCAGAAGTTCGTGTAACAGTAAAGGAAGTACAGGTTCGATCAACAATTGAAGTAGAAGAAGCTGAACAGCAAAATACGACTCAATTTGTCGAACCAACAGTAATAGATGATGTTGAAACAATAAGTTCACAAGTTTCTGAACAACCAAGTGATATCGAAACTGTTCAACAAATCGTAGAGGAACAAAAAGAGGAAGAAGAAACCTCGATAAACCCAATTGAAGATGCAAAGACTTATTTAGTAAATATTGCTGAACAATTGGGTATTCATGATCTTGAGATTGAAACGACACGTGAAGGGAAATATGTATTATTTCAACTGAAAAGCGAGAAAGCTGCACTGCTTATAGGGAAACGTGGTCAAACATTAAATTCCCTACAGCAATTAACACATCTTGTGTTAAATAAAAGTGCCAAGCAGTTCTTAATGGTGAAATTAGACGTAGAAAACTATCGTGAACGTCGCCAAGAAGCTTTAGAATTACTAGCAGATCGTATGGCGGATAAAGCACTTCGCTTAAATCAGCGTGTGACATTTGAGCCAATGCAGTCGTACGAGAGAAAAATTATTCATAATCAATTGGCAAATCGACTTGATATTGAAACATATTCAGAAGGAACGGAGCCTAATCGTTATTTAGTTATTGAACCTGTAAAGAACGGCTAAACTTCGTAAAAAACATACAGACAAAAATAAAAAGTCATTTTATCGTCATGATAAAATGACTTTTTTTATGTTGTTGAAAAACTAGATGGTTAAGGGATTTTTATGAATGTTGTGGTGCCTCAGATGAGGGTAATTTCCGTTCCAGGTTACTTGCTTGTCGCTGACGCTTCGCTTTCGCAAAGATAAACAATGCTGAAGTTTTCGTTTTATTACTATAAATTTTGAGTGACCTGCCAGAAGATATCTGCCAGGAGAAGTAGTTGATTGGAGTGGAGACTAAGCGACTCCTCGGGGATCAGAGTCACAGATGAGAACCTGGAGCGAGCAACGCGAGTGAAGCGGCTCATCGGACGCCCCCAGGAAAGCGCTCAGTCGGAACGGAAATCAACCCCTCATTTTGCCGAAAAGCATACTTTATTCATTGGCACGATATTTTTAAAATCAAGTGTGAACGCTTTAGCATTTGTAGCCTTTGTCGAAATACGTGCTATAATGTAGAGCTTTCTGATTATCCACAATTGGAAATTATCCTTACTTTAGATTTTGCAGAAAATATGTTAGTCTAAGGTGTTAGTAAGTATTGGTCGGTTTTATTTATCCACATGTGGATAACGTTAAGGAGGTCATTAAATGGAGTTCGATACAATTGCTGCGATATCCACACCTATGGGTGAAGGAGCTATTGCTATTGTTCGTTTAAGTGGGGACGAAGCAGTCGCGATTGCAGATAAAATATTCAGATCGCCTGGTGGTAAAAGTTTAACAACGAAGGCTTCACATACAATTCATTATGGACATTTGGTTGATCCAAAAACAGATGAGATTGTAGAGGAAGTAATGCTGTCATTAATGCGTGGGCCTAAAACATTCACTCGTGAGGATGTAATAGAAATTAACTGTCACGGGGGACTAGTTTCGGTGAACCGTGTATTAAAGCTAGCATTAACAAATGGAGCAAGACTCGCAGAGCCAGGTGAATTTACAAAACGCGCATTCTTAAATGGACGTATCGATTTATCACAGGCTGAGGCAGTGATGGATTTAATAAGAGCAAAAACTGATAGAGCGATGAATGTTGCGTTGGGACAAATGGATGGCAAATTATCGCGTTTAATTGGTGACTTACGCCAAGCATTACTAGAGACATTAGCACAAGTAGAGGTTAATATAGATTATCCGGAGTATGATGATGTAGAAGAGATGACGGTACCAGTATTAGTAGAAAAATGTACATGGGTACGAAATGAAATTATTAAACTTTTGCAAACATCTTCTCAGGGAAAAATATTACGAGAGGGTCTATCAACTGTTATTTTAGGCCGCCCAAACGTTGGGAAATCTTCTCTTTTAAATAGCTTAGTACAGGAGAACAAGGCTATTGTGACAGATATAGCTGGTACAACTCGTGATATTATAGAAGAGTACGTGAATGTACGTGGTGTTCCGCTTCGTTTAGTCGATACAGCTGGTATTCGAGAGACAGAGGATATCGTCGAACGAATTGGTGTTGAACGTTCACGTGAGGCGTTGCGTGGCGCAGATTTAATTTTATTTGTTTTAAACTACGCAGAGGAATTGACTGCCGAGGATGAACGTCTATTCGAAACAATTCAAGCGATGGATTACATCGTTATTGTCAATAAAACAGATCTACCGCAAAAAATAGATATAGCTCGTGTCAAAGAGCTAGCAGGCAATCATCGCATTGTGACAACTTCTCTTTTACAGGAAGAGGGCATCGCAGAGCTAGAGGAAGCAATTGCCGCGCTATTCTTTGAAGGGCAAATTGAAGCGGGCGATTTAACATATGTTTCAAATGCAAGACATATAGCATTACTTCATCAAGCACAAGCAACGGTCGAGGATGCATTAGCTGGAGCACAAGCTGGTGTACCTGTTGATATGGTGCAAATAGATGTTACTAGAACTTGGGAAATACTTGGGGAAATTATCGGCGACACAGTACAAGAAAGCCTAATCAATCAGTTATTTTCACAGTTCTGCTTAGGAAAATAATTTTACTAAAGAAAGGAAGATACGAGCTATGCCAACAAATTATGAGGCAGGCACGTTTGATGTTATCGTAATTGGCGCAGGTCACGCAGGTTCTGAAGCTGCACATGCTGCTGCCAAAATGGGTGCTAACACACTGATGTTAACAATCAATGTAGATATGATTGCATTTATGCCATGCAATCCTTCCATTGGTGGTCCTGCCAAAGGAATCGTAGTACGAGAAATTGACGCATTAGGTGGCGTCATGGGGAAAGTTATTGATAAAACGCATATTCAAATGCGGATGTTAAATACAGGGAAAGGCCCTGCTGTGCGTGCATTACGTGCACAAGCGGACAAAGTTTTATACCAACAAGAAATGAAACGTGTGTTGGAGGAAACTGAAAATTTAACAATTCACCAAGGAATGGTGGAAGAGCTAATCATTGAAAACGGGGAAGTAAAAGGTGTTATTACACAAATTGGTGCTATTTATCGCGCTAAAACAGTTGTTATCACAACAGGTACATTCCTTCGTGGTGAAATCATTATTGGTGACGTAAAATATTCAAGTGGTCCTAATAACCAACAACCGTCAATTCGTTTAGCTGATAACTTAAAAGAGCTTGGTTTTGACCTTGTGCGTTTTAAAACAGGTACACCACCACGAGTGAATAACCGAACAATTGATTATGATAAAACAGAGATTCAACCAGGAGATGATGTTCCACGTGCATTCAGCTTTGAAACAACTGAATTCATCATGGATCAGCTACCTTGCTGGTTAACTTATACAAGCCTAGAAACACATGAAATTATCGAGGAGAACTTACATCTTTCACCGATGTATTCAGGGATGATTAAAGGTACGGGTCCACGTTATTGCCCTTCTATTGAAGACAAGGTTGTGCGATTTAACGATAAACCGCGCCACCAAATTTTCTTAGAGCCAGAAGGTCGCAATACACGTGAAGTATATGTACAAGGTTTATCAACTAGCTTACCAGAGCATGTGCAAACGCGTTTACTAAAATCAATTCCAGGCTTAGAAAAAGCAGAAATGATGCGTGCTGGTTATGCTATTGAGTATGATGCAATTGTGCCAACACAATTGTGGCCAACTTTAGAAACAAAACGTATTAAAGGTTTATATACAGCTGGTCAAATTAATGGAACATCAGGTTACGAGGAAGCGGCTGCTCAAGGCTTAATGGCTGGGATAAATGCTGCTGCTAATGTGCTTGGTAAACAGGAATTAACTTTAAGCCGCTCGGATGCTTATATTGGCGTATTAATTGATGATTTAGTAACTAAAGGAACAAATGAACCGTATCGCTTATTAACATCTCGTGCGGAATATCGTTTACTACTTCGTCATGATAACGCTGATTTACGTTTGGTAGAGCTAGGTTATAATATAGGAATGATTACTGAAGGAAGATATGCAGCATTCAATGAGAAAAAAGAGCTGATTGAAAACGAAATTGCACGTCTCCGTGAAGTGATTATTAAACCAAATGAAGCAACACAAGCTACTATTCGCTCTGTAGGTGGTAGTGAGCTAAAAGATGGTATCCGTGGAGCAGATTTATTAAAACGTACAGAAATGCATTATGCGTTAATTTCTTCGTTAATTCCAGCAGACATAGAGTTTTCGGATGAAGTGAAGGAACAAATTGAAATTCAGCTTAAGTATGAAGGTTATATTGAAAAAGCATTGCAACAAGTTGAGAAGCTTCATAAAATGGAAAATAAAAAAATCCCTGAAAATATTGATTATGACGCTATTTCAGGTCTAGCAACAGAAGCTAGACAAAAATTAAAACAAGTTACACCACTTTCCATTGCCCAAGCATCGCGAATCTCTGGTGTAAACCCAGCAGATATTTCAATATTACTTGTTTATATTGAGCAAGGTAAAATTGCACGTGTCAGCGGCGAATAATTAACAACAGTAAAGTGAATAAGAGGCGGGCATACCTTTGTGCCCGCTTCCTATTTTTAAGGCTAGTCTTATTTTTATATAGTTGATTTGTAAATGTGAACGAGTACATGCTTACAAATCAAAAATAGGGATAGTAAAGCCAGTTAGAAAAAGGAGACTTTACATGAACGAACAACAATTTATCGAGGCTCTGAAGGAAAAGGGCATTGAAATTTCTGAAAAGCAGATGGCTCAATTCAAAAAATACTTTGAGTTACTTGTTGAGTGGAATGAAAAGATGAACTTAACTGCTATTACGGATTTAGAAGGAGTTTATTTAAAGCACTTTTATGATTCGATTAGTGCCTCTTTTTATTTTGATTTTTCAAAAGTGACGACAGTTTGTGATGTTGGAGCAGGTGCTGGTTTCCCAAGTATTCCAATTAAAATCTGCTTCCCACATTTACATGTAACAATTGTCGATTCTTTAAATAAAAGAATTACATTTTTAAATCATTTAAGTGATGAGTTACAATTAGATAATATGAATTTCGTACATGCCCGTGCAGAGGAATTTGCACAAAATGCGAAATATCGTGAACAGTTTGATGTTGTAACAGCTCGTGCGGTAGCCCGATTATCAGTCTTATCGGAGTTATGTGTACCACTAGCGAAGCAAGGTGGCTATTTTGTTGCTTTAAAAGCGGCAGCTGGTGCGGAAGAATTAAAAGATGCAAAAAAAGCATTGGCCACATTAGGGGTTGCGCTAAAAGAAGAATTTTCTTTCCTACTACCTGTTGAAGAAAGTGACCGCATGTTATATATCTTTGATAAAATAAAAGGAACACCGAAAAAATACCCGCGAAAACCAGGTGTACCAAATAAAACACCAATACAATAATTAGTGTTTCATGTGAAACTTCTCAAAGTAGAAAATATTTTTTCTATTTTGAGCATACATACTAGTTATGGATGGTTCACGCAAATGACATCTACGAACTATATACATTTTAAGAAATATAATAAATAATAATAGAATGAAACAGAGCAAGATAGTTACTTAAAGGTGGTGCCACTTGGATGAAAAGTCCTTTTTCACGTTTTTTTGGAGGCGGAAATAAAACTGAGCCTATTGTGAAAAATGAAGTAGAACAAGCAGAGACGGTTCATGCAGCAGAAGAAGTTATAAAGCTGCCTATTGATCAAATTGTACCTAACCGTTTTCAGCCACGTACTATTTTTGATGATGAAAAAATTGAAGAATTATCAAGAACCATTCATACACATGGTGTAATTCAGCCAATTGTTGTACGTAAAACAGCAGAAAATCAATATGAAATCATTGCTGGTGAGCGTCGCTATCGAGCAATGAAGAAGCTACAATGGACAGAAGTCCCGGCAATTATAAGAAATTTAACTGATAAGGAAACAGCCTCTATCGCGTTAATCGAGAACCTACAACGTGAGGAATTAACAGCAATTGAAGAAGCTGTTGCCTATCAAAAATTATTAGAGCTTCATGAGCTGACACAAGAAGCTCTGGCCCAACGACTTGGAAAAGGACAATCCACGGTAGCCAATAAATTACGTTTACTAAAGCTTCCTGAAGAAGTGCAGCAAGCTATTTTGAAGCGTGAAATCTCTGAACGACATGCACGTGCATTAATTGCAATTAAAGATCGGCCATTACAGTTAGAAGTTTTACAACAAACGATTGAAAATGATTGGAATGTTCGCCAGTTAGAAGAACAGATTTATGTTTTATTACATCCGGAGGTAGTAGCTCAAGAAGAAGCGGAGCCAAAGAAAGTAAAGCCGAAACGTAAGGCCATTAGTAAAGACGTACGCATTGCTTTAAATACGATTAAACAATCTTTATCTATGGTAACAAAGAGCGGTATAACAGTTAAGACCGAAGAAGAAGACACAGAGGAATATTATCAAATTACAGTGAAAATACCTAAAAAGAAAAAGTCTTAAGTAGTGATTGAAGTTATATTAGAAAAATAAAGAATTGGCTTTTATAGCATCATCAAAGGATGATATTTCTATAAGTTGATTGGAGTGGAGGATAAACGCCCCCAGGGAAGTATCCAGTCGGAACGAAAATCAACCTCGCGATATGATGATGAACTACTTATATATCTCTGTACGGAGGAGGCATCTCAGTAATAATTCTGGGAGATGTCTCCTTTTTTGCATATATTCTTAATATTTTATACAACTATTTTCTGTTTTTTTGATAGAATGAAAGTTAGATAGAGATATTTAACTTCTTTGGAGCAAGTGTTTTTTGTCACGAAAGTGAAACGGCAGTTACAGAAGTCTCTCACCTCTATAAGTGGTAAGATGAATGCGGGTCTAAGTTATTTTTCGCGGGTGGGGTGTCCAACCATCCGCTGAAATAGAGGAACTCAGTCTAAGAACGCCACGTCCTGTGGCAACGACTGAGAGACCAACATCTTGCTGCTGACGCTGCGTTAGCACTACGCTTTCGCGCAAAAACATCTGTTGTCCCAAAACCTCCGGCGGATGTCACGGATTCGGAAAGGAGTTAATAAAGGATGTTAGCCTAAAATCATCGCATCTATGCGAAAACGGCTAACTGACAAAGCCGAATCCGAACACAATTATGCCGAGGCATAATTGATCAGTGATTTTACAAATGATTTGTCAAAGTGAACCTTTGATAGATGAAAGCAGGTGCTTTTAAATGGGTAGAATTATAGCAATCGCCAATCAAAAGGGTGGCGTAGGAAAAACAACGACATCGGTCAATTTGAGCGCTTGTCTAGCATACTTAGGGAAGAAAGTGCTCTTAATCGATACTGATCCACAAGGAAATACAACAAGTGGACTTGGTGTAAACAAAGGAGAACTTCAAGGCTGCATTTATGATGTATTAATTGATGATGAAAACGTTGAAAATGTCATTCAACAAACAAATGTTGAAAACTTAGCAATCGTTCCAGCAACCATTTCACTAGCAGGAGCTGAAATTGAATTAGTTTCGACAATTTCCAGAGAAGTACGTTTAAAGCACGCACTTCAAGATGTAAAAGAAGACTATGATTATATTATTATTGATTGCCCGCCTTCGTTAGGGCTACTAACAATTAATGCTTTAACTGCTTCGGATGCGCTTATTATTCCTGTACAATGCGAATATTACGCATTAGAGGGGTTAAGTCAGTTGTTATCAACTGTCCGTTTAGTGCAAAAACATTTAAATCAGCAATTATACATTGATGGCGTATTGTTGACGATGCTTGATGCACGAACAAACCTAGGCTTACAAGTTATTGATGAAGTGAAAAAGTATTTCCAAGATAAAGTATACAAAACAATTATTCCTCGTAATGTGCGATTAAGTGAGGCTCCAAGTCATGGGCAGCCAATTATCATTTATGATGCAAAATCAAGAGGTGCAGAAGTGTATTTAGAGATGGCGAGGGAAGTGATTAAAAATGGCTAAAGGTCTAGGAAGAGGCATAGGTGCATTATTTCCTGGAGAGTCTATAGAACAAAGTGGGCAAGTGGAAGAAATACAATTAGAGCTTATCATCGCAAACCCATTTCAGCCTCGTAAAATTTTTGATGAAGAAACTTTACAAGAATTAGCTGACTCTATACAGGAACATGGTATTTTACAGCCAATTGCTGTACGTAAAAAAGGGCGTAAATATGAAATTGTTGCCGGAGAACGCCGCTATAGAGCGACTCAATTAGCAGGTTTAGAGGTTATTCCAGCTATTATAAAAGAGCTATCAGATGCGCAAATGATGGAACTAGCTATTTTAGAAAATCTACAGCGTGAAGATTTGACAGTTATTGAAGAGGCTGAGGCATATCAAAGCTTAATGGAAAGCTTACATTTAACGCAGGAGGAGCTATCCAAAAGATTAGGGAAAAGTAGACCGCATATTGCCAATCATGTTCGTTTACTTGCATTACCAGAGGATGTTCGTGAGTTTATGAATGATGGAACACTATCGATGGGGCAAGGACGAGCGTTACTTGGGTTGAAAAATAAAAGAAGAATATCAGAAGTGGCAAATAAGGTCATCAAACAAGGTTTAAACGTACGGCAAGTTGAAATGTTAGTACACAATTTGAATGAAGAAGTTTCACGTGAAACAACTCAACTAAAGAAAAAAGATATATTCGTGGCAGCTAAGGAAACACAGTTACGTGATTACTTTGGAACAAATGTACAAATTAGAAAATCTAATAATAAAGGGAAAATTGAAATTGAATTTTACTCTGAAGATGATTTAGAACGTATTTTAGAAATATTAAATTTACAGGAAGAGGAAGAATAAGAGAAATATCAATAACGTGATCAGAGCGCCGAACTACAAGGCGCTCTCTATTTTTCTAGAGAGAAGGAAGGTTGGGACGTGGTATTACTAGGGGCATTAATTAACGCTTTGCTTATTATGACGGGTGCATTAGTAGGACGCATCTTTAAAAATATTCCTGAATCGATGAAATCTACTGTATTATCGATTATTGGTTTAGCAGTTGCACTTTTAGGGATTAAAATGGGCTTTGAAAGCGATAATTTTATTATTTTAATGATTAGTTTAGTGGTAGGTACAGTAATTGGTGAGTGGTTAGATTTAGATAAGCAAATGAATAGACTTGGGAAATGGGTAGAATCTTTATTTAGTAAAAATCGAACTGATAATAATCAAATTGGCATAGCAGAAGGTTTTGTAACGGCATCTTTAATATTTGTAGTTGGCTCTATGGGCGTCATTGGTGCACTCGATAGTGGTCTGCGTAACGATCATAATATACTTATTACGAAAGGACTAATCGATGGATTTATATCGATAATCTTAACATCTACATTAGGTATTGGCGTGCTATTATCTGCAGTACCTGTATTCGTCTATCAAGGATTAATTGCACTTTTTGCAGGTGTTATTAGCTCTTTTATACCAGATGCTGCACTACAAATGTTTATTCAAGAAATGACTGCAGTAGGTGGTGTTATGATTTTTGCCATTGGTTTAAATATAGCAGGCTTAACTAAGATCAAGGCTGCTAACTTGTTGCCAGGTCTCATCATTGTCGGTATTGTGGTTGCTATCTTCTATATTTTTTAGTGAGTAACGATGTGTAGCGAGCAATAGAGCCCTTGAAAGTTTTTCCGCCATTGCATAAGAAATATGAAGTCTTGTATTTTGTAAAACAAGCATTTCCATAAAGCCTCCAACATTGACGATTCCCTTAATGGAAATGTCACCGATTGGGGGTAATTGTTTTTTTACAGCTTTTCCTGGAAAGATAGGTCCACTCTGTACAGAAATATGTCCAACATTTTGTTCACTTCCAAGACATGCATCAATCGCAATAATGAAAGGTTTTATAGTATGATTGTGTAGCTGTTGCATAGTAGTGTCTAAATTAAGGGCATGCAAAGGATTGTCTAAAGAGCCTACAATTTCATAGGGGAAACTAACTGACTTTTTTAGGAAGCTACCTGTTAACGGCCCAAGCGTATCACCTGTACAACGGTCACTTCCAATACAACAGAAAATAAGGCGTTCATGATGAAAGGGTATATGCTCTAAAAATAATGTACTTAATTGCCAAACGGTATTTTTACTTTCATGATGAAGAGAATAAGGGAGTAACAATTTAGGTATAGTATTCATAAAAAAACTCGCTTTCCTTTTTATTTGTAAGAAGTGCTCGATTTTTATGCAGTATACGCAAATTTTTAGCAAGTTATTCAAGAGGTGGTAATAATGGATTGGTTTAGTGAAAGGGTATTAAAAAACGGTTGGGATAAGCTGATGTCAGAGGAACTCTGGATAAATATAACAAAAGTTTCGGTTAAGATTACTATTATCTTGATTGCATCGTGGCTAGCTGTACGATTAGGAAAGAAGTTTATTAAAAAAGTGTTTTTAATGCGTATGCGTTCACCTTTAGATCATTCAGAACGTCGACAAACAACAATTTCAAGATTATTACAAAGTGTCATTTCCTATGTTGTTTATTTTTCAGCAATCGTTGCTATTCTCTCTATCTTAGAGATTAAGATAGCAGGGTTATTGGCCGGAGCAGGGATTGTTGGTTTAGCCATTGGTTTTGGTGCGCAAAGTTTAGTGAAGGATGTCATTACTGGATTCTTTATTATTTTTGAAGATCAATTTGGTGTTGGCGATTATATAAAAATAAATTCAGCCGAAGGAACTGTTGTAGAAATCGGTTTACGTACGACAAAGATTAATGGTTCTACAGGAGAGCAGTTTATTATTCCGAATGGTTCGATCGGCGATGTTGTCAATTACTCTGTCAACAACTCTAAAATTTATATAGATTTACAAATGACGACCGATGCCGATTTTGACAGAGCCGAATCTATTATTCAAAAGTATTTAAATACTTTACCTGAAATTCATAAGGAGCTTGTAGCAGTACCTGTCTTTTTAGGTGTACAAAGTGTTAAGGGGACAGAGGTAACGATTCGTATAGCCGCAGAAACATTACCACAGCAACAACATGGAGTGGCTCGTACGATTCGTCGTGATGTTACAAAACTCTTTGAAGAAAATAATATACCAATGGCTCAACCGAAAATGATGTTCTATGGTGTTAATGAAGAGGGGAGAAGTGAGTAATATGGAAGCAAAGAAATTTGGTTTAAACGATATTGTTGAAATGAAAAAGCAGCACCCATGCGGTACAAATGAATGGAAAATTATTCGGATGGGGGCGGATGTACGCATTAAATGTGAAGGCTGTCAGCATAGTGTCATGATTCCACGCCGCGAATTTGAGAAAAAAATGAAAAAGGTTTTAATTTCGGCTAGTGAGGACTAGTTTTTATCTTCAATCAGTAGGTGTTCTGACACCCACTGAATAAAGATAAAGCCTCCGGCGGATGTCATGGATTTTGAAAGGAATGAATTGTGCGGGCACAATTCAAAATCCGGACGCAATTATGCCAAGACGAAATTGATGTGTATTAGACTTTTTAGAAGTGAATCAATATAATAGATAGGGTTATACAGTGATGAATCAGTGAGGATTTCTGTAACCTCACAGTATCCGTTATTAAGAGCAAATTTGAACAGATCATAGAAAGGTTGTGTCCATACATGGCATTAACAGCTGGAATCGTTGGTTTACCTAACGTTGGAAAATCAACATTATTTAACGCAATTACAAAAGCGGGCGCATTGGCTGCAAACTATCCATTCGCAACAATCGATCCGAACGTCGGTATTGTTGAAGTACCAGATGCACGTTTAGATAAATTAACAGAATTAGTAACACCTAAAAAAACAGTACCAACAGCATTTGAGTTTACAGATATTGCTGGGATCGTAAAAGGCGCTTCAAAGGGTGAAGGGTTAGGGAACAAATTCCTTGCTCATATTCGTGAAGTAGATGCAATTTGCCAAGTTGTACGTTGTTTTGTTGATGAAAATATTACGCACGTATCAGGTGGAGTTGATCCGATTGACGATATTGAGGTCATTAATTTAGAGCTTGCACTTGCTGATTTAGAATCTGTTGATAAGCGATTACAACGTGTTAGCAAAATGGCTAAGCAAAAAGACAAAGAAGCCATGATCGAAGAACCAATTCTTGTGAAAATTAAAGAACAATTAGAAAACGGTCGACCAGCACGCGCTGCAGAGCTTTCAGAAGACGAGCTAAAGGTTATTAAAGGACTTCATCTTTTAACAATTAAACCTATGCTTTATGTGGCAAACGTTTCAGAAGATGAAGTAGCTGATGCAGATAATAACGAATATGTGCAAAAGGTACGTGAGTATGCAGCTGCTGAAGGAGCTCAAGTTATCACAATTTGTGCAAAAATTGAGGAAGAAATTTCTGAGCTTGATGATGAAGAAAAATCAATGTTCTTAGAAGAACTAGGTATTAAAGAATCTGGTTTAGACCAGTTAATCCGTACTTCATATGATTTACTAGGGCTAGCAACTTATTTCACTGCCGGGGTACAAGAGGTACGTGCATGGACATTCCGTAAAGGTATGAAGGCACCACAATGTGCAGGAATCATTCATACAGACTTTGAACGTGGATTTATTCGTGCAGAAACAGTTGCTTTCGAAGATTTAGTAGAAGCCGGTTCTCAACCTGCTGCTAAAGAAGCTGGGAAAGTCCGTCTTGAAGGTAAAGAGTATGTTGTACAAGACGGCGATATTATGTTATTCCGTTTCAATGTGTAAAAAACGCCAGGGGCAATCTTTCAAAAGATTGCCTTTTTTTGTATATAATTTTATCTGAATTTTCAATTAGGAGGATTAGTATGAACATATTACAAATAAAAGATCGTGGTTTAGAAATGGAGGAGTTAGGTAAATTACCAGAAGACATATTAGATCTTATTTATGAGCATCAATTGTTTAAGCTATTCACCGCAAAGGAATTAGGCGGTAAAGATTTAGATCTACTAGAGGGTATTAAAGTATTTCAGCAGATGTCTGCACTTGATGGTAACTTTGGCTGGCTTGTCACAATAGGAACAGGGGGTAACGTGTTTATTCCAACATTCAACAAAGAGGTTGTTGGAAAAATGTTTTCACCAAGAATTGCAGTCATAGCAGGCAGTGGCTATCCTACTGGCGTAGCAGTAAAAATAGATGGGGGCTATCGTGTCACTGGTCAATGGAAGTATTGTAGTGGATCGGATTATGCTACAACTTTTACGATGAATTGCTTTGTCGAGGATGAAGGTAATAGAACAGATGAAATAATTAGTTGCTCAGTAAATCGTGATCAAGTAGAGATTCTTAATGATTGGCGAGCAATGGGCTTAAAAGCGACAGCTAGTCATACGATCCGTGTGCAAAATGTTTGGGTACCACAAGAGGAAACATTCCAATGGGGTATAATTAAAAACAAGTATGGAAGTGCGGTACATAGTTTTCCGTTTGGAGCATTTGCAGAAGCCTCATTTCTAAGTGTTTGTCTTGGGATAACAGAAAATTTCTTAGAAGAGGCGTCTATTTTAGTAAAGCAAAGAAAGCATGATCCAAGCCGTACCGAACGTATGGGTGCAATACAATTTTTATTGATGCAGCAACAGAAGAACTTTAGACAGCTTGAAGAGCGA
The DNA here is from genome assembly GCF_044746345.1 of Lysinibacillus sp. NPDC086135. Lineage (NCBI taxonomy): Bacteria > Bacillati > Bacillota > Bacilli > Caryophanales > Bacillaceae > Lysinibacillus > Lysinibacillus sp. NPDC086135. The sequence continues at coordinate 26,550 of NZ_JBIVCA010000011.1, forward strand.
TATTATTTACTGTTGAACGAATACTGGCAAAAACATAAAGAAGGTCATGAGTTGACTGAAGAACAACTCCAACAATTTTCACGAATAAGTAAAGATAGTGCAGCGGCTTGTGTAGACATTGCCAATAGCTTAATACGTAGACTTGGCATGGATGCAATTACGGAGACATCTTCCATTAATCGTATTTGGAGAAATTTATATACAGCTGCACAGCATAGTTTTTAACGCCATAAATTTGTGTTAAAAAATAGAACCTGCTTGGGGACAAGCAGATTCTATTTGTCACGTGACACTCAGCAAAGTTATTTCTTTTCCTCGGGCAAATATACATAAAGCTTAGGTAAATGAGGATCATCTTGTATTAACGCATTTTTTGGGTATTTACGTAATTCTGTATACATGGAAAAATCACCGACTGCTCCAGCGATTAAAAAAGCACCTACTAATACTAAAACAGTACTGTTAAAGTAGAAACCAGCAATTGTCGGGAGAACGCCAGTTGTCCAAAATGGAAGTAATAAAGCTTTTTTCATTGCATGATTCGGTAACGGTTGTTCAGTTGTTGCGTACGCTATGCCAAGCTCTAAATTTAGACCATATTTTAACGATTTAAAGGGTACGCCTCCAAAGACCATAAAGCCAATTAAATGAAAGGCTTCATGTAAGACAATGAAAATAATATACAGAATAACAAAAAGGATAGATCCAATAATCATATTCCAAAATGAAAAATCAAAATCTTTAAAGCAAATAGATTGAATAGCTACAAATAATATGACGAGACCACTTGTACCAACAATATTATCCATCATTAGTTTTTTTATATCCAATTCGATTACGATAGGTTCTTTATCTGGTAGCATGAAGATCCTCCTCTCATTCATGAATTAAGTTCATTATATAGAAAGAATTGTTTGGTTGCGACTTGAAAGACACGTATCTATATGTTACAATTCATTGATGTGAGTAATAATTATTACTTGCTCCTTGCTCCCTGTATACAGGAGAGCCTAAGTCCATAAGGAGGTGTAAACAGATGAGAAAATACGAATTAATGTACATCGTACGTCCGAACATTGAAGACGAAGCGAAGAAAGCTTTAGTTGAACGTTTCAACGAAATTTTAACTTCTAACGGTGCAGAAGTCATCGAATCAAAAGAGTGGGGCAAACGCCGCTTAGCTTATGAAATTCAAGACTTCCGCGAAGGTTTCTACCAAATCGTGAAAATAAACGCTACTTCAGAAGCAATTAACGAATACACACGTCTTGCTAACATTAGCGAAGATATCATTCGTCACATTGCGGTTCGTCAAGAAGCATAATCATTTAACAAAATGCTGAAAAGGAGGTTGCATTTCTGATGATAAACCGTGTCGTATTAGTTGGAAGACTAACAAAAGATCCTGAGCTACGCTATACGCCTAATGGTGTTGCGTCTACAAGATTTACAGTTGCTGTGAATCGAACATTCTCAAACCAACAAGGTGATCGCGAAGCTGATTTCATTAGCTGTGTTGCATGGCGCAAACAGGCTGAAAACTTAGCAAACTTCATGCGAAAAGGAAGTTTGATTGGAGTGGAAGGTCGCATTCAAACAGGCAGCTATGAAGGACAAGATGGTAAACGAGTATACACAACAGATGTAGTGGCAGATAGCGTACAGTTTTTAGAGCCTCGTAATACTAGCGGTGCTCCTGCTCCTCAATATGGTGGGCAGAATACTTACGGTAATAATCAACCGTCATATGGCGGTGGACAACCACAGCAACAGTTTGGTGGTGCTATGCCAGGGCAGGGTTCATTTGGCGGCGATGCTTATCAGCAAAATCAACCACCTATGAATCAGCCGAATTATACACGTGTAGATGAGGATCCATTTGCTAATAGCAAAGGACCGATAGAAGTATCTGAGGATGACTTACCATTCTAATACTTCTAAAATAAAAAATGATAAGGAGGAGACATACTATGGCACCACGTCGCGGAGGCCGCAAACGCCGTAAAGTTTGCTACTTCACTGCTAATAACATTACGAATATCGACTATAAAGATGTGGATTTACTTAAAAAATTCATCTCTGAGCGCGGTAAAATCTTACCACGTCGCGTAACTGGCACTAGCGCTAAGTACCAACGTAAATTAACTTCAGCTATCAAAGTTTCTCGTATCATGGGATTACTTCCATTCGTAGCAGAAGACAAATAAGATAATAAAGGCACAACGAGGTTTAATTAACTTTAGTTGTGCCTTTTTATTTATAAAACTGGAGTTGCTGATCTTGTCATCTCTAATACTATAGAGATGACCTTATTTTACCTCAGTAATTACTCCATATATTACCATTTGCCATTAGTATAAGAATTTATTACACTTTTAAGAGACATGAATAACGAAAAAATGAATGTTAGAGATTGAGAAACAAATTGCTAAAACGTATGAATGAGAAGAACAATCGACTAAGTAACATTTTTAAAAACAAACGGCTTATAATCATTTCGATTAAAAGCCTTTTTTCATGCAGTAGTAACGGTCGTATGCATCATTGAAAAATTTCAACAATATATATAAGAACATAAATAATGAATTTGTTATGCCTTTTCGGTAAAAAATCTCCTATATAGCTATGTATTTCACGCTTTAGTCATTGGTTCTACAAAATTAATGGCAAAGCATTCAGTTGTTCTTAGCGTTTTTTGTTCAATAACCTAAAAAAATGGTACAATAAAGGTCAGTAAGTTTGACTGAAAAAAGGAAGGTTTTCAATGCCGAATAATCAAACAAAGGCGCTTTTACATGGCTCAATGATGGTCGCAATCTTTACGCTTCTTATGCTTATTTCTGCATATGTACCATTCATTCGTATAGTAAGTCTAATATTTGCCCCATTACCAATTGCTTGGTATAGCGCAAATTATAAGCGTTCATCATCAGTATTTGTAGCAGTAGTAGGCTGTGTTTTAACCACTCTAACAACTGGCATAATTATGTTACCATTTGCCTTTGTATTGGCATTACTTGGTGTCGTAATAGGAAATGCAATTAATCAAAAGAAGAGCAAACTTTACCTATTCATGTCATCAGGGGTTGCTGTTCTTCTGTCAATGACAATTGTCTATGTAGCCTATGTTCAATTTACTGGTATCAATATGATTAACATAAGCATGGAGTTGTTCCGCGCAAGTTATGAGCAATCAAATGAACTGACAAAAACTATGACAGGTCAAGAAGCGTTTCAGCCAGAGCTAATTGAGGCTCTGTTAAAAACAGTTGAACTGACAATACCTGCAATAGTAACACTCTCTGCATTTATGACAGCATTTATTGTCATGACGTTCAATTTACCTGTATTAAAACGTCTTGGTTTCGACGTACCGAAATTTGCACCGTTCCAACATATGCGTCTACCACGATCTATTTTATGGTATTACATGATTGTTTTATGCATTAACTTATTTATGCGTCCAGAAGCTGGATCTACATTAGATGTTATTGTTTTAAATGTTTCTTATGTTTTATGGATGTTATTAATCCTGCAGGGGATTTCCTTTATACATTACCTTATTTCTAAAAAGGGAATGCCGAATGCTGTAAAATGGATAGCTACTTTGTTAGCCTTACCACTATCATCCTTTATGATATTGCTAGGCATCGTAGATTTAGGTTTCGACGTACGTTCACTTGTGAAGGGAAAAACTAAAGAATAAGGGGCTGATGTAATGGGGACTTTTAGAAAACGACCAATCCGCTATCCGCTTTTTGTTCTTTCCATTTTTGGCATTGTGACGTTCGTGCTTCTATGTATTTGGAATATCGGGATAGGTGTCGGTTATGGAGTAGGTTTTGTACTATTAATGGTCTATACGTGGAAGGTAGAAAAGATTACCTTTGATGAAACAGAAAGGCATATTGAATCCATTTCTTTCCGCATGAAAAAAGTAGGGGAAGAGGCATTGCTTGAAATGCCAATTGGGATTTTACTTGTCAATGATCAATATGAAATAGAATGGTCGAATCCATATATGCAAGGCGTTTTAAATATGGAGAGTTTAGTAGGTGAAGGAATCGTTAATATATCTGACGACATTTACGTGCTAATGAAGAGTGAAGAGACAAACGAAGATACGATTACACTCCGTGATCGTAAATTTCGAGTTTATTATAAAAAAGAAGAGAATTTACTCTATTTCTTTGATATCACAGAGCAGATAGCTATTGAAAAACAATACTATGCAGATCGTACAGTTATTGCGATATTATTTGTTGATAATTATGACGAAATTACGCAAGCAATGGATGACCAGCCACGTAGTTTAACGAATACGATGGTGACATCAATTGTTAATGATTGGGCAGCTGAGCAAGGGATATTTGTCAAACGAATATCATCCGATCGTTTTTTAGCTGTATTAAACGAATCTATTTTAATGGAGCTTGAGAAGAAAAAATTTGCCATTTTAGATACAATCCGAGAAAAAACAGCGCAAAAAAATATGTCACTAACATTAAGTATTGGTGTTGGCGCAGGATCATCTTCATTAGTAGAGCTTGGTGAACTTGCACAATCAAGTTTAGATCTTGTTTTAGGGCGTGGTGGTGATCAGGTTGCCATCAAGCAACCTACAGGGAAACTGAAATTCTATGGTGGGAAAACGAACCCTGTTGAGAAACGTACACGCGTTAGAGCACGTGTTATTTCCCATGCACTACGTGATTTAATTCAGGATAGTGACCAAGTATTTGTTATGGGACATAAAAACCCTGATATGGACTCTATTGGTGCCTCTGTTGGTGTACGTAAAATGGCACAGATGAATGATGTGAAGGGCTATGTGATCGTGAATTTCGAAGAATTAAACGGAAGTGTAACACGTCTAATGAATGAAATAGAGAGTAAATCGGATTTCTATGAAAATTTCCTAACGCCAGAGGAAGCTGCAGCAAGAATGACAGAAAAATCTTTACTCGTTATAGTCGATACGCATAAACCGGATTTAGTCATCGAATCACAGCTATTGAAGCTGGCAGAAAAAGTTGTGGTGATTGATCACCATCGTCGCAGTGAGGATTTTATAGAAAATCCAACGCTTGTTTATATGGAGCCCTATGCATCGTCCACAGCTGAGCTTATAACAGAGTTACTCGAGTACCAACCAAAACGTGCGAAGATTAATATGCTAGAGGCTACGGCATTGCTGGCGGGAATTATAGTCGATACAAAGAGTTTTACACTGCGCACAGGAGCCCGTACGTTTGAAGCGGCTTCTTATTTACGGACAAATGGTGCCGATACAGTGCTAGTACAGCGATTATTAAAAGAAGATGTCGATACGTATATTGAGCGTTCTAAAATAGTGCAAACTGTTAAGTTCGTGAAGCCGGGTATTGCTATTGCTGTAGGTGAGGAAGCGAAAGTGTATGATTCTGTACTAATTGCGCAAACAGCAGATATTTTACTAACAATGAAGGATGTTGGTGCTTCCTTTGTCATTGCACATCGTTCAGATGGCAAAATCGGCATAAGTGCAAGATCACTTGGCGAAGTAAACGTGCAGCTTGTTATGGAAAAGCTAGGCGGCGGTGGACATTTAACGAATGCAGCTTGCCAAGTCGAAGCAAGTTCCATTGCTGGAGTAAAAAAATATTTAGAAGAGGCCATAAATGAGGTACTCGAAGGGAGTTCTGAATCATGAAAGTAGTATTTTTAAAAGATGTTAAAGGAAAAGGGAAAAAAGGGGAAATAAAAAATGTAGCTGACGGCTATGCACAAAACTTCTTGATTAAAAATGGCTATGCTGCTGAGGCAAATGCACAAGCATTAAGTCAATTAGATGGTCAAAAGAAATTAGAAGCTAAAAACGCCGCTGCAGAATTAGCTGAAGCGAAAGCGTTAAAAGAAAAATTAGAAGCTTTAACAGTAGAATTAAAAGCAAAATCAGGTGAAGGTGGTCGCCTATTTGGTTCAGTATCTACAAAGCAAATTGCTGATGGGCTTCAAAAAACGCATGGCATAAAAATTGATAAACGTAAAATGACTTTAAGTGATGGAATTCGTGCGCTAGGCTTTACAAATGTACCTGTAAAACTACATCATGAAGTATCTGCAACATTAAAAGTTCATGTAACGGAAGAGTAAGGGGCGACGAACCATGAACGAACCGATGATGGACCGCGTCCCACCGCATAACCGGGAAGCGGAGCAATCGGTTATCGGTGCAATTTTCCTCGATCCTCAATCGTTAATCACGGCATCTGAAATTTTACTAGCAGATGATTTTTATCATAATGCACATAAAACAATTTTCGAAACGATGCTACGTTTAAGTGATCAAGGAAAAGCGATAGATGTTGTCACAGTTACTGAAGAATTATCAGCTAAAAAAGAAATTGAGGATGTTGGCGGGCTATCTTATTTACTAGAGCTCGCCAATGCTGTCCCTACAGCTGCTAACGTCGCACACTATGCGAAAATTGTCGAAGAAAAGGCATTATTACGTCGTTTAATTCGTGTTGCTACTAAAATAGTAGAAGATGGCTATACTCGTGAAGATGAGGTAGAGGCATTACTTGGTGAAGCAGAGAAGAAAATGATGGAGGTAGCCAGTCGTAAAAATGCGGGTGACTTTAAGCATGTTAAAGACGTATTAGTGGAAACCTTTGATAACATTGAGAAGCTTCAATCACAAAAAGGTGATGTTACAGGTATTCCGACAGGCTTCCGTGACTTAGACCATATAACAGCTGGCTTCCAGCGTAACGATTTAATTATTGTTGCGGCACGTCCATCTGTAGGGAAAACAGCCTTTGCATTGAATGTCGCACAAAGTGTTGCCGTTCAAGCGCGGGAAAATGTTGCGATCTTCTCCTTAGAGATGGGTGCTGAGCAGCTAGTTATGCGTATGCTTTGTGCAGAGGGAAATATAGATGCACAAGTTTTACGTACTGGTGCTTTAACAACAGAAGATTGGGGTAAACTAACTATGGCAATGGGGAGTTTATCAAATTCAGGAATTTTTATTGACGATACACCGGGTGTACGTATCAATGAAATTCGCGCAAAATGTCGACGTTTAGCACAAGAGCATGGCCTCGGTATGATTTTGATTGACTATTTACAACTTATTCAAGGTAGTGGTAAAGCAGGGGAGAACCGTCAGCAAGAGGTATCTGAGATTTCACGTTCTTTAAAACATTTAGCGCGTGAATTAAAGGTTCCAGTCATTGCATTATCACAGCTATCTCGTGGCGTTGAGCAACGTCAAGATAAGCGACCAATGATGAGTGACTTACGTGAATCGGGAAGTATTGAGCAAGATGCTGATATTGTTGCCTTCTTATATCGTGATGATTATTACGATAAGGAGTCCGAGAGTAAAAATATGATTGAGATTATTATTGCTAAACAGCGTAACGGTCCAACGGGTACAGTTACACTTGCTTTTAAAAAAGAATTCAATAAATTCATTAATGTGGATTGGTCGCAAATGCCGCCACCACCTCCACGTGAGTAAATATTTATCTTCATTCATAAGAAAAAGTTCCTTCTTTTAGAGGAACTCAACGTTGGAGATTACACCAAGACGGAATTAATCTGAATGTTAGATAATATTCATACCATTCTGTCATTAAACACGAACGTTGAATCGTATTTTTTGATTTTATGTTCGTGTTTTTAAGTATTTTTGTTGACTAGGCGTTTCTATCATTGATACAATAATTAACGGCTTAAAAATTGAGATACAAATGGTATCTAACGGAGGTGCTGACTATGACATCAGTTGTAGTTGTAGGAACACAGTGGGGAGACGAAGGAAAAGGTAAAATTACGGATTTCCTTTCACAAAAAGCTGATGCAATCGCTCGTTTTGCAGGCGGTGATAATGCAGGACATACAATTAAATTTGATGGTGAAACTTATAAGTTACATTTAATCCCATCAGGTATTTTCTATAAAGAAAAAGCTTCAGTAATCGGAAATGGTCTGGTTGTTAATCCAAAGTCATTAGTGACGGAGCTTAAAGGTTTACAAGAGCGTGGCATTGATACAGATAATTTACGAATTTCTAACCGTGCGCATGTTATTTTGCCATATCATATAAAGCAAGATATCGCTGATGAGGAAAGCCGTGGCGATAATAAAATTGGTACGACTTGTAAAGGGATTGGACCATGTTATCAGGATAAAGTAGCACGTATCGGTATCCGTATGGCTGATTTACTAGACAAGGATGTATTTGAAGAAAAACTACGTCAAAATTTAGCAATTAAGAATAAGTTATTTGAGAAATTTTACGAAGTTGAAGGCGTAACATTCGAAGAGATTTTCGAGGAATATTACAACTATGGACAAGAAATCGCAAAATATGTAACAGACACGTCTAAAATCTTAAATGATGTACTAGATGAAGGCGGCAAAGTGTTATTTGAAGGAGCACAAGGTATTTTACTTGATGTCGATCAAGGTACGTATCCATTTGTAACATCTTCAAATCCTGTTGCCGGCGGAGTAGCGATTGGTGCTGGTGTTGGCCCATCACGAGTTTCAAATGTTATTGGTGTATCTAAAGCCTATACTTCTCGTGTTGGCGATGGACCGTTCCCTACTGAATTATTTGATGAAGTTGGTCAACAAATTCGTGAAGTTGGTCGTGAATACGGTACAACAACTGGCCGTCCACGTCGTGTAGGTTGGTTTGATACGGTAGTTGTGCGCCACTCACGCCGAGTAAGTGGTATTACGCATCTTGCGCTTAACTCAATCGATGTTTTATCTGGTTTAGAAACAGTTAAAATTTGTACAGCGTATAAATATAAAGATGAAACGATTACTGAGTATCCAGCAAATCTTCATATTATTGAACAATGTGAACCAATTTATGAAGAGCTTCCAGGCTGGTCAGAAGATGTTACAGGCTGCAAAACATTAGAAGAGCTACCTGAGAATGCACGTCGCTATGTAGAACGCGTAAGTGAATTAACTGGTATTGAAATTGCTACTTTCTCTGTTGGTCCTGCACGTGAACAAACGAACGTTTTAGTGGATGTTTGGGAAGCGAAATAAATATAAATCATAAAAGGGCGTACCATATGCGGTACGTCCTTTTTTATACCTCTTTCCTTACTTTGAATTTTGGGGCGAGACGCAATTATTGTCCATTATATTTTATGTATTCAAAATTAGTAAGACTCTTCGGCAAAACGAGGGGTTGATTTCCGTTCCGACTGAGCGCTTTCCTGGGGGCGTCCGATGAGCCGCTTCACTCGCGCTGCTCGCTCCAGGGTCTCATCTGTGACGCTGATCCCCAAGGAGTCGCTCAGTCTCCACTCCAATCAACCACTTCACTTAGCGTATATTTTCTGGCATATTACTCTAAATTTATAGTGATAATATGTGAAAATATAGTGGTAGTAATAGATGTCTTTTGTGTGAAAGCGAAGCAGCAATAGATTCTTTTTACAAAGTGTAGCTACACAAAATGTAAAATAGCGTCACTGTAATAAGCCTATTCAATTTGATTATGGTAAGTAGCCATAATATTCACTTTCATAGATGTATTTCAACAACATTAAAAGGACGTGCCATATACGGTACGCCCCTTTTGTCATTAGTGGATATCTCTCTTCTTGAAGCGGCCACCTCTAACCTCTGCAATATTACCAATTGCTAGGAACGCATGATCATCAATTTCAGCGACGATTGATTTAAGCTTGGATTCCTCTAATCGGGTAATGACGGTAAAAATAACTTTTTTATCGTTACCTGTATAAGCCCCCTCACCATGAAGGAAGGTTACACCTCGACCTAGTCGGTCCATAATCGTTTGCCCAATTTCATCAATTTCATCACTAATGATATAAACGGATTTTGATTCCTCCATCCCTTGAATGACGATATCAATCATTTTATAGGCAATATAGTATGCCAGGATAGAGTACATGGCTTGTTCCCATGTGAACACAAACCCCGCTACTGCAAAGATGAGTAAATTGCAGAACATAATAATTTCACCAACGGAAAACGGTGTTTTACTATTAAATAAAATAGCTAAAATTTCTGTCCCATCTAATGAGCCGCCATAACGAATGACAATGCCGACACCAATACCTAAAATCATGCCACCAAAAACTGTGGCCAATAGCGTATCTTGAGTAAACGGGTTTAGATTATGTAAGAAAAGAGTTGTTAATGAGAGTACTGTAATTCCGAGCCCTGTGGAAAGTGCAAAGGTTTTACCGATTTGTTTATAGCCTAAAAAGATGAAAGGTAAGTTTAAAATGAAGATGAAAATACCAAGAGGTAAATTTAATAAATGAGAAGTAATAATGGAAACACCTACGATTCCACCATCCATAATGTGGTTTGGTACTAAAAATAGCTCTAGCCCCAGTGCCATAATGACTGCACCTAATGCTACCATAATGGTCCTAATGATAAGTTTTCGAACGGGATTTTTACATTGAGGCTTTCTTACTTTAGGGGTTATTTCAGATGTTTGTAAAACATTCAAATTAATCGCTCCATTCAACTAATGTATCTAATCTTTATTTTATCAGAATATTTAATAAGCAAAAAGTGATAAGTTTAAAATTATAGTAAAAATAAATGGAATACTAGCGGCTTTATTCAAAGAACTCAACTAATCGCTTGGAGTAGAGGTTGAGAGGCTTAGGGTCTAAATACCTCATGAAAAGTACAAGACAGGAACAAAATCTACGTCTGAAACTATACTTTTTAATAGCTATAAAAAAAGGAATGATGTAACAATTAGTAGAGAATTAATACATTTACATTACAAAAAGATGAAAACAGTTAAACTGTATTTTCTTTATGGTACAGTATATTGGTGCAAAAAAAAATTGTGGGTAATTAATACTACTATAGAAAAGGTGGAAGGTGCTTTACGGTCACCTATCATCAATTAAAGCGCAAAGTTAGGACAAGTAAGTAGTAGGGGAAATCTGTTAGGGGAATTATAGGCACTACTAGAAATCCATCAGGTACACATCTACACTTTGAAGTTAAGAATAAGGGTTCGTTAGAAAACCTATTATCATATGCAGGGCGTTAATCAATTCGAATAGAAGGCAGTCCAAAATAGGGCTGTCTTTTTATATACTTCGTATGTAAATCTATGTTATTTCCCGAGAAATATTTGTCGAAATATAATTTAACTTTTTTTAGCAACTATTTTCTGTAGCGAAAGCAAAGCGACAGGTACAGAAGTCATCCGCCTCTATAGGTGATGAGTTGAATGCGGTTTTAAGTCAATTTTCAGAGAGTATCCAAATATCCGTTGAAATAGAGGAACTCAGTCTAAGAACGCTGCGTCCTATGGCAACGGCTGAGTGACCAACTTTGTACTGTTGCCGCTGTCGCACAGACAAAACACCGTGCTGAAGCTGTGTTAGCACTACGCTTTCGCGCAAAAAACATCTGTTGGCCTAAAGCCTCCGGCGGATGTCACGGGTTCGGAAAGGAGCTCTTATATAGGAAGTTAGCCTAAAACCATCGCATCCATGCGATAACGGCTAACTGACCTGCATCACGCAGGCCTAAGCACAAAGGCCAATTCCGGAAGCAATTTGTTGAGGCATAATTGATTATAACAATATCGTAAAATGTCTTAGGATTTAGAATAATGCATAGAAGTTAAAAGCATGGTAGAGTTAGAGTAGTGACTTTAAAAATACAATCGTTTAAAAATAGATAAAAAGCGAAAGGGAGAAAAAATATGGACAAGACCATTTTAGTTGTTGACGATGAAAAACCAATCGCAGATATTTTACAGTTTAATTTAATAAAAGAAGGCTACAAAGTTATTTGTGCTTATGATGGAGATGAGGCACTAGAGAAGGTTGAGGAAGAACAACCAGATTTAATGCTTTTAGATATAATGTTACCTAAGCGTGATGGGATGGAAGTTTGTCGAGAAGTACGAAAAAAATATGATTTCCCTATCATTATGCTAACTGCAAAAGGGTCTGAGATTGATAAAGTATTAGGACTAGAAATGGGCGCAGATGATTATGTGACAAAGCCATTTAGTACACGTGAGCTTATTGCACGTGTAAAGGCAAATATGCGTCGCTTACAGGTAGTAGCCCCTACTGCCGAAGAGGTTGAAGAAGAGTCCAATGAAATTGTAGTAGGCTCGCTTGTTATTCAGCCAGATGCTTACTTAGTATTGAAACGTGATGAAGCAATTGAACTAACACACAGAGAGTTTGAACTATTACATTACTTAGGGAAGCATATCGGTCAAGTAATGACGCGTGAACATTTACTACAAACTGTGTGGGGCTATGACTATTTCGGTGATGTACGAACAGTAGATGTAACAATTCGCCGTTTACGAGAAAAAATAGAGGACAATCCTAGTCATCCGGCTTGGATTGTAACACGCCGTGGTGTAGGTTATTATTTACGAAATCCTGAACAGGAGTAAAAAGGAATGCAGAAAGTTAGCTTCTTTAAATCAATTCATGTCAAGCTAGTACTAATTTACATTTTGCTAATCCTACTTGCTTTGCAAATAATAGGAATTTATTTTGCGCGTGAATTAGAGCAAAATTTAAAAGACAACTTCCGACAATCCATTTTTCAACGTGTCGATTTAATGCAATATAGCATTCGTGAAGAAATGTTAAAAGAGCGCGATGAAAGTATGCCAACTCTTGAAGAGAGCTTGAAAACGATTGTCATGGAATTTTCCACAGGATTGAAGGAACTTTCTAAAGGGGATATTTTAGAAATCCGTGTCATCGATAATAGGCAGCGTATTCGCGCCACATCTGAGATAGACAATCAAAGTTTGATTGGACAGCGCTCGAATAATGACCTCGTACGCCGTGCTATCTCTGCAGAAACATTATTTGAAAACATTAAACTTGATAATAAAACAAGAAATCGAGTGTGGGTGTTAGCTTCGCCAATTCGAGATGGTGCAGGACCTGATGATGAAATCATAGGGGTACTCTATATTGAGGCAAATATTGAATCTGTTTTTGAACAAGTGAATGACATTAACCGTATTTTCCTTGGTGGTACAGCAGTGTCCTTAGTAATTACTATCTTTTTAGGAATCTTAGTGGCACGAACAATTACACAGCCAATTTCAGATATGCGTAAGCAGGCTCAGGCGATGGCAAAGGGTAACTATTCTCGAAAAGTGCGGGTTTATGGTACAGATGAGATAGGGCAGCTTGCTATAACCTTTAATCATTTAACAAATCGCTTGCAGGAGGCGCAATCTACTACTGAGGCGGAACGACGAAAGCTCGATTCGGTCCTTAGTAATATGACGGATGGCGTTATTGCAACAGATCGAAAAGGGCGTATCATTCTTATTAATGACCCCGCACTAGAGCTGCTGCATATTTCAAGAGATATTACATTAGGCCGACCGATTGCATCTGTTTTAGGAATTGACCAAGAGTATAGTTTTGAGGATTTAATTCACATGAATGATGCGGTGAATTTAAATTTTAGTACAGCAGACGCACCATATATTTTACGTGCGAATTTCTCTGTTATTCAAAAAGAAACGGGCTTTATTAATGGTCTAATTACCGTACTGCACGATATTACGGAACAGGAAAAAATAGAGATGGATCGCAGGGAATTTGTATCAAATGTGTCACATGAATTAAGGACACCGTTAACGACGATGCGCAGTTATTTAGAGGCGTTAGCAGATGGTGCATGGAAAGATGAAAATATTGCTCCAACATTTTTGAATGTCACACAAACAGAGACAGAGCGTATGATCCGCTTAGTGAATGACTTATTGCAGTTATCAAGAATGGATAGTTCAGATTATGAACTGAATCAAGACATTGTTCTATTTAATTCATTCTTTAACCGTATTATCGATCGTTTTGAAATGTCTAAGTCAGATAAAGTGATGTTTGAACGTTTATTCCCAGAGGCATCTTATTATGTAGAAATCGATACGGATAAGGTGACACAAGTTATCGATAATATTATTTCTAATGCTATTAAGTATTCACCCGATGGCGGTAATATTCGCTTTGGCTTTACAGCGCAAGGAGATATGCTAAAGGTTATGATTTCCGATGATGGTATGGGAATTCCTAAGGAAAATGTAGGACGTATTTTTGAGCGTTTCTATCGAGTAGATCGAGCTCGAGCTCGTTCTATGGGAGGCACAGGTCTAGGTCTAGCTATTGCCAGGGAAATGATTGAAGCTCATGGCGGTAAAATATGGGCTGAAAGTGAAGAAGGGCATGGAACAACGGTTTTCTTCACATTACCACTTAATTTAGATGATTTTGACGAGGCAGGTGAGTGGGAATGAAATATATAGAACCAGTTAAATCAGTTGTTTTATTCCTACTTGTTGTGCTAAGTGTTGTTTTAACCTTTATAATTTGGACATACACGCCAGATTATAAATTTATTGAAAAGACTGAAGGAAAAGAAATTCTAATCGGACCACAAAAAAAACCGGAGGATGTAATTCGTCCTTATAAAGCTATTTACCGTTTTGATAAAGAATTTACCGGAACAGTATCTAATGGTGCAATGGTAGATATTATGGACGCATTTCATGGGTGGAATATCCTGGATTTAATGCCCGTTGACAATAATCTTAAGGCGGACTCTGTAAACGATATGATTCGTTCTAACAATTATATGACTGTCTTTTTCCCTGGTGAGATTCCTTACTCTGCCTTTAACACGATTTTTCAGTTCGCCGATAAGGAGCTACCTGAAACAACCTTCAATCGTATGATTATAGATTGGAGCAATTATAATAGCAAAGTATTACAGGTATTTTTCATTAGTGGCAATAATGAATTATTAATGGGTTCACGTGTAAGTCTAGAAAATGCTAATCAATTTGTAAGAGATATTATTGAGCCAGCGAAAACATACAGCACTTTTAAAGAAGTGGAGCGAGATGGCTTTACCTCACTATATATTGCAAATGATAAAATTGAATCTGCAAAATATACGTATTTTATCGAAGAGAAACCTGAATTATTTAAAAATGTGGTATTTACAAATCTAAACAATGTCGTGCGCACTGATGAAAGTGCAACTACTGAAAAATATCACGATGGAATGTCACGGATGGTGATTGATTCGAAGGTGAAATCATTAACCTATGTATATCCAGCTGCAGAAAGTAGTGTAAGAATAGAGCCTTCCAAGCTCTTTACGGATAGCTTTGAATTTATCAATGAACACGGAGGTTTTACAGATGATTATCGCTTAGCCTCAACAAGTACAAGCAATAATCAATTGGATTATCAGCTATATTTACATGGATTACCGATTTATAGTGATCAGGCTATAAACCGAATTACAACCGTTTGGGGAGAAAATCGTATTTTCCGCTACAAACGTCCATACTTTTCTTTTGAGAAAGATATTCCATCCGAAAAAGAGATGAAGGAACTTCCGTCAGGATCGGAAATCGTTGAAAAGATTAAAAAGCTAAATAACATTGCTTTATCAGATATAGATGATATTGTTGTAGGTTTCTATTTAACCTATGATCAAAGCACAATAGTGACATTAGAGCCATGCTGGTTTGTTATTCGTAATGGTATATCGACAAAACTGACGCCTGACATATTAGGGGGTGTCAAAAATGGATTGGAATAGAACAAAGTCTATTTTTATATTCGTTTTTTTAATCTTAAATATCTTCTTGTATTGGTTATATTTAAATCGCTATAATGAAGCGCAGAGCGTAGAAATACTAGGTGAAAAAACAATAGAAGCCCGTTTGAAAGATGATAATATTACGTATGGACCACTGCCGAATAGTAATGAATCAGCTTCTTACATTACAGGAAAAGTGCATAATTTTAAAAATATTGTTAACGATGACAATCAGCGAGTAAGTTTCACTGATGAGACACATGCACATATACGTGTTAATTTTATTAACCCTGTGAAATTACGAAATATTAGTGATGATGCAAGCTTTACTGATTTTGTCCATTTAAACGTTAAAGATGGAGATTCTTATGCATTATGGAAGGTAGATCGTGAGGAACGAGTCGCAATCTTCTTCCAAAAGAAAAATAATCGAATGTTCTATTACAATGATAGTGCCTTATTAAAAGTACAGTGGAATTTAGATAACGAAGTGACAATGTATGAGCAGACAATGATTGATAATATCGAAGAGATGGAGCAACAGGAAACGGTCATACCACCACTTCAAATTTTCCAGACACTTTATAATAAAGGGCTATTAAAATCAGAATCGCGTATTAAGCATGTGAAGTTAGGTTACTCAACATTTAGTAATTTAACGCAAACACAAGTGTTGATACCAACATGGGAAGTACAAGTGGAATTACCGGACGGAGAAATAGAAGAGTACTTCGTGGATGCTATTGATGGAAAAATTATTGAAATCCAAGGAGACAAGCAAAAGGCTGAAGAGGAAGACTGGGGAGTTGAATAATGCGATTTAGTGTTTTAGCAAGTGGCAGTA
Organism: Lysinibacillus sp. NPDC086135; assembly: GCF_044746345.1. Taxonomy (NCBI): domain Bacteria; kingdom Bacillati; phylum Bacillota; class Bacilli; order Caryophanales; family Bacillaceae; genus Lysinibacillus; species Lysinibacillus sp. NPDC086135. The sequence goes on from NZ_JBIVCA010000011.1 coordinate 43,027, forward strand.
CAGGAAATTCGATTTATGTAGAGAATGATGAGCATGCATTTATTGTCGATGCGGGTCTTAGTGGCAAAAAGATGGAGCAACTATTTACAAAAGTCGACCGCAATATGAAACAGCTAAGTGGCATTTTCGTTACACATGAGCATAGTGATCATATTAAAGGAATAGGTGTATTGGCACGAAAATATAATGTACCTGTTTATGCTAACGCCAAAACGTGGCAGGCGATGGACGGGCTAGTTGGCGATATACCTTTAGAGCAACGTTTTGAATTTGAAATGGATACTGTAAAGCATTTTGGTTCATTGGCTGTCGAATCTTTTGCGGTATCACATGATGCAGCAGATCCAATGTTTTATAGCTTTCATGAAAATGGGCGTAAGCTTGTTGTTATTACGGATACAGGCTATGTCAGTGATCGTATGAAAGGGATTATTCGTGGTGCTGATTCCTTTGTATTTGAAAGTAACCACGATGTGAATATGCTGCAAATGGGACGTTACCCATGGTCTATAAAACGTCGTATTTTAAGTGATGTAGGGCACGTTTCAAATGAGGATGCAGCTATCGCAATGAGTGAAGTAGTATTTGAAAAGCCAACAAATATATATTTATCACATTTAAGTAAAGATAATAATATGAAAGAGCTTGCACGCATGAGTGTTACACAAACTTTGCAATCTTGCGGCATTATTGTCGGTGAGTATTTAAATTTATTTGATACAGATGCAGAAGAGCCGACGAAGTTAGTAACCGTTTAATGATAAAATATCGAAGCTTTAATGAGGCTGTTCAATGGCATTTATAGAAAATGCATTGAACAGCCATTTTTATGTCCATTTTATTTATTTTTCATCTGATTTTAATGTTTGAATTGTAATATTAGGGTAACAACTAGCAAATACTTAATAAAGGAAAGGATGAGGTAAATGGGCTATTTTCAAGATGATGATAAAAATAATGATTTATTAAAAAATGATGAAATACAGAAGTCACCTCTTCAGGAGCGACTCGAACAAGAGGAGCGAGAAACGCAAGAGAAGCGTCATAAAAAGAAAGGCGGTGGCGGAGGTAAAGGTGGTTATTTATTTACCGGTTTTATCGGCGTTATCATAGGCGCTTTACTCGTTTGGCTCATGATGCCTGGACTTGTCAATCAAATGCCAGGTACAACAACAAGTAGCGCAGGTAATAAAAGTGAAACAACCATTAATCAAGTGGCAACAGAAGTGACAACTGACGTTACAAAAGCAGTAGATAAGGCTTCAGGGGCTGTTGTAGGGATTACAAATATTCAAGAAGTGTCAAGTGGCGGATTCTGGAGTCCACGATCCTCATCAGAACAGCCTGCGGGAAGCGGTTCAGGTGTTATTTACAAAGTTGAAGGTGATAAAGCCTTTATCGTGACAAATAATCATGTTATTGAAGGTGCAAAGCAGTTAGAAGTAACAATGCCTGATGGAACGAAAGAAGTAGCACAATTAGTTGGTCACGATGTTTGGACAGACTTAGCGGTCATTTCAATCAGCTCTAAAGATGTTAAGACAGTAGCGACATTTGGTAACTCAGACGTATTAAAACAAGGTGAAACAGTAATTGCGATTGGTAATCCACTTGGCTTAGAATTCTATGGCTCAGTTACTACAGGTGTTGTTTCTGGTAAGGATCGTTCTGTACCAGTTGACATAAACGGTGATGGTACTATAGATTGGCAGCAAGAAGTATTACAAACAGACGCAGCTATCAATCCTGGTAATAGTGGTGGTGCACTTGTAAACCTTGCTGGTGAATTAGTCGGCATTAACTCCATGAAAATTGCACAATCCTCTGTGGAGGGTTTAGGCTTCTCAATTCCGATTAACTCAGCAATTCCAATTATCGAGGAATTAGAGAAAAATGGTGAAATGAAGCGTCCAACAATGGGTATTTCATTAGTAGACTTAACGGATGTTCCGTCATTCTACCAACAAGAAACGTTAAAATTACCAAAAGACGTAACAACAGGTGTTGTTATTACAGATGTTGTGTCGAACTCTCCAGCTTCAAAAGCAGGCGTTAAACAATACGATGTTATTGTTGAAATGGATGGCCAAAAAATCGAAACAGCAATCGATTTACGCAAACATTTATATAACCACAAAAAAATTGGTGATAAATTAACGATGAAAGTATATCGCCAAGGTAAATTAGTGGATCTATCACTAACATTAACAAATAGCGATTCGTTGTAAATTGAAAATCAGTGGGGATGATATGATCTCCACTGATTTTTTTTGTTGTTGAGTCAATGATAGTAAGGTGTCATATTACAGTATAGCTCTTCAGCAAAACAAGAGGTTGATTATGTGTGAAAGCGACAACAGCAATATAAGTACAATTGCATCACTGTTATGAGTCTATTTTGCTCAAGTTTGGTGAGTAGTGAGAACGAGTAACCTCTGAGTTGAAAGTCACCTCGCCGCAACGTTCACTAAATTATTTAGAAAATATTGTGGATAACTAGAAAATTGTGAATAATAATATATACAGTGCGAGTGGCGGTAGAAAGCCTATTCTTCCATACTCGCCTGACCTTTGTTACAATAGATTGTGGATAACATAGACTGAATTGTGAATAAGTTTGTGGAAATTTCGGAAAATAAGAAGAGGTGCAAAAATGGAAAAATACAGCTGTGAAAACCATATAGAACACGCTTTAGACATGTTTGTGGCTGAGCAAAAAGAGTTCCCAATTATGGATAAAATCGAAGAGGATGAAAAGTTATCCACAAAATGTAGCTACTGTGAACGACCTGCAGAATATCTTGTATCAAGTAAATAACTTTACACAAGATATAGGAATCGCTTGTGGATATGTTGATAACTTTTGTGGATAATTTGTTTGTAAATGAAATGTAAAGGTGGATAACGTGTGAATATAACGATTGTATCAGTCGGAAAACTAAAAGAAAAGTACTTAAAAATGGGAATAGATGAATACGTAAAACGCCTCGGTGGCTACGCAAAAATGGATTTAATCGAAGTACCAGATGAAAAAGCACCCGAGCAGCTAAGCGAAGCAGAGATGGAAATTGTAAAGAAAAAAGAGGGTGAACGTATTCTATCTAAAATCAGCCCAGATACATACGTTATCGCCTTAGCCATTAATGGCAAAATGAAAACCTCTGAACAAATGGCGGCAGATCTTGAATCCCTCATGACCTACGGCAAAAGTAAAATCGCATTCGTCATCGGTGGCTCCCTTGGTTTACACGATGATGTGTTGAAACGTGCTGATGAGAAACAATCCTTTGGAAAAATGACATTACCGCATCAGCTAATGAAGCTTGTTTTGGTGGAGCAGATTTATAGAAGTTTTAGGATTATGAAGGGTGAACCATATCATAAATAAGTGCGGTTTTAGAAGGGATTCTCCTAAGTCATTTAGTGACTGAGAGATGGTCTCCTTTATTCATGTATTGATTTCCGTTTCAGACGGACGCGTTTAGCGGGCATAACTTCAGTCTCCTCGTCGCACCGCTCCTGCGGGGCATTCAGCTCATGCTATTCCAGCTGGAGTCGCCCCCTTCCACTACAATCCATCACCAACTAAAATAGTGATTTACTAAAAAGTATACAAAAAACAGGTATAGAAAAAGTTCTCTTTTTCTATACCTGTTTCCATTTAAGAATTTGTTGGATAGTCCTTTTTCTCCAAACTGAGTATAAGCATAAAATGGGAATTTAGTAGATTTATGAATCAAACGTTACTTTCATTTTTAAATGTGTTTTGGTGCGAGTGTTAAATATTACTGCTGAAAGGAAACAAATGACAATAAAAATCGTTCGGAGAATGTAGCTCATGCAAACAGAATCAACAATCAGTTCTTATTCATTGGTATCATATGAATGGTCTGTTAAGTGGATAGAGCCATTGAAGGTGACTGGCAATGGAAGGATATCAGGAACTCACAAAAGCGAATTGAAGTTATTAGAAGTCCTTATGGTCGTTCCTATCATCGGGTCGAAACAGTCTAGCTCTATCACGGTAAACCGTATCATAAGTAATAGAGGTTTTCCATGTATAATAGGATACAGATATAAAATTAAAAATAGTAAACTGATCTAGAACTAGACTGCTAGCTAGAAATTATACTTTTACTTTTAATTTTAGTAGGCTTTGATTGGAGAAATTGTGAATGTTAAGTGAACAGACGAGATATTCTAGGCTCGCGAGTATAACCAAAGTAATTAATACAAAGTTAGAACTACGTGAAGTTTTACAGCGTGTAACGCAGGCAATATCCGAGGAAATTGTGCAATGTAACTCGGTTGGTATTTATTTACCCGAAAAAGATGGCACATTTAGAGGATTTGTAGGAAAACCAGAAGATATGAATGGCATAACGCTCGATACACAGGTAATTGATATTGAAACAGACTTACTGGCCAAAGAGGTTATTGAAACTAAAAAAACCATCTATATCTCTGATACCTCAAAGGATAATCGGCCGGACCCGAGATCGGTAGAAGCCTTCAAAATTAAATCCTTATTAGCACTGCCTATCTCATATGAGCAAGAGATATTTGGTTTAGTTTTTTTATTTGATTATGGAACGCCGATGAATTTAACAGAATCAGAAATTCAGAGTGTTGAAGCATATGTGAATATGGCTGCAGTTGCAATTCAAAACGCAAATAATTTAAAGCAAAAGGAAAACCTTATTGCAGAAAAGCAGTTGTTACTCAATGTTACACGTGATTTGTCGATGTGTTCCTCCGTGCAGAAAAGTCTTGATAAATGTTTTTACTACTTAGGAAAGGTTTTAGGTAGCAAAAAAAGTGCAGCCCACATCCTGGATCCGTTGGGAAAAAACACAATCACATTCATGAAGTTTAATAAAGACTGTGATTGGACAGAAGCCAATTGGATGGAGAATCTTAAAAGCATAAGAATGAACCAAAGCTACGAAGCTATGATTCAACAGATTATTGAAACAAAAAGTATAATTCTCACTCCAAATATAGATAGTATGAGTCTACTTATGATGCCACTGGTTTCAATGGGGGAAGTATTAGGGGTTATAACAGTTGTCAATTTAGGAGGGGAAACATGTAATTTCCATGAATCTCAAATTCAATTAGCAAAATCGATAGTCGATGCCACAGCCCCTACAATTTCAAACTTGTTATATATGGGCCAACTTGAAAATATGGTAGAAGAGCGAACGAGGGAACTGGCTGCTGCTAATGAAAAGGTTACAAGTGTTATTGAAAGTATAACGGATGGATTCTTTGCATTGAACAAAGAGTGGGAATTTCTTTACATGAATAAACATCAATATTTGCCGCAAAGGAAAACGGCAAAAGATGTATTAGGCCAGAATATATGGGGGATTTTCCCGAAATGTGTAGATACGGTCATGTATAAGGAATTTCATCGTGCGATGTCAGAGCGAATAGCAGTACATTTCGAAATGACCTCAGCATATGGTGATTATTGGTACGAAGCAGTTGCTTACCCATATGATGAGGGAATCTGCTGCCTTTTAAAAAACATAACCGAAAAAAAGAAATATGAGAAGGAATTGAAAAGATTATCAAACCTAGACTTAATAGGTCAGATGGCAGCAGGTATTAGCCATGAGATTAGAAATCCTATGACAACAGTACGAGGATTTTTGCAGCTATTAAAAAAAGAGAGCGAATTCGAAAAACATAATGATTACTTTAATGTAATGATCGAAGAGCTTGACCGTGCCAATTCTATTATTACTGAATTCCTTTCTATAGGTAATACAAAGACATCCGATTTACAGATGTTAGATTTAAATTCTATAATTCGAGATATTACTCCTTTAATAAAGATAGATACATTTAATCAAAATAAAATTATTCAATTTAATCTGAAAGACATTCCAGATTTACTTTTAAATCGTAACGAAATACGACAATTGATAATAAATCTATATCGTAATGGCTTAGAATCAATGAGCACAGGTAAGGTTCTATCCATCAGTACCTACAAAGGAGATGAAAATTGTGTAATTCTTGCAGTACAGGATCAAGGAGAAGGTATCAGTCCTGCGATAGTAGAGAAATTGGGTACTCCATTTTACACGACCAAAGATAATGGCACTGGCTTAGGACTAGGCATATGCTATGCAATTGCTGCCCGTCATAACGCAAAAATTGAATTTCAGACAGGATCTGAAGGAACTACTTTTTTTATAAAATTTACTTATATATGAAAAAGTGAAACTCTGCTTTAGTGTTGTTACAAAGAACCGTAGTGTGAATAGATTAGCAAGATATGCAAATTTCTTTACTTGCATATCTTTTTTGTTAAGAAGGTACTTACATATAATGCTCTGAATAAATAAATTTATAAGTTCAAATTTCAAAAAACTATTTCGATAATTATTAATAGCGATGATGAAATCTGCGCTATATTGATATGCTATTTCGAAAGAGGTGTAGAATGAAGCAACTTTATATAAAGCAAAAGGTATTCAGTCTAAGTGGCAAATTCACAATAAAGGATCAGCAGGAAAAGGATGTTTATTATGTAGAGGGTAGTTTTATGCAAATTCCAAAGACTTTCTCCATTATGAATAAAACAAGAGATGAAGTAGCACTTATTACGAAAAAGGTGTTCAGCTTTTTACCGAAGTTTTTTGTTGAGGTAAATGGTCGAGAGGTGCTAACGATTAAGAAAGAGTTTTCTTTCTTTAAAGCACGCTATACGATTGATGGAGCAGACATTGAGATACATGGTAACTGGTGGGATATGGATTTTCAGGTCTTACAGCATGGTGTAGTCATCGGTAAAGTGAACAAGGAGTGGTTCACTTGGGGAGATAGCTATAAGGTTCAAATATTGGATGAGGAGATGGAGGCCATCATTATTGCGTTCGTTGTTGCAATTGATTGTGTGAAGGCTGACCATGCAGCTGCTTCCTCAGCAGCGACAATTTAATGTAGGGATGTGCAATATAAAATGCTGACAGGTCTTCTTAAAAAATTCAAAATAATAGATAATAAAATTACTTTCTAGGATAGATGACAGGTGATATTGATGTACCCGAACAAGATTGTTGGCATGAAAGAGTTACAAGCAGTGTAGGGCTTGAACTTGGTATGCCACTTTGGCAAAAAAGCCATAAAGATGTAGTAGAGGAGTTTATACATTTAGGATTTGTAACAAAAGTAGTGACAGTTAATTTGCAAAAAGGAATGAAAGAAGAAGATCTTGGACGTGTACTTACTTTAGACTATATGAAAGAGTTAGAAGAAAGGGTATCGACCCTTGTGGTGAAGCAGGAGAGTTCCATACTACAGTTATAAGTGGGCCACTTTTTAAACAAGATTTAAAGGTTAGAAATGGAGAGGTTACGTCAAAAGGTGACTATATGTACCTAACATTAGAATTAGAAAATTAACATTTTGAAAATAACCTCCATTAAAGGTGCAACGGTGAACCGTATCATAAATAAGTGCGGTTATAAAAAAAAAGCTATCTAGAACGTTGACATATCAACGTTCTAGATAGTTTTTTATTTTATAGATGATTTTCTTTTTTCCAATCACGATATTTCCACCATTCTAAAATTAATCCAACAAAAACCACTGCTAATGTGGGAACTATATAGTGTTTTGGAGGACCTATTATTTCGGAAAAACGGACTGATTTTTACTTACTCTTAAATTAGGTAAATATAATTTAATTGATCATAAATCTCTAGGATATGCAGCAGCTACGCTGGTTGTACCAACAGCTCTCGCTTTTACTTATGACCAAACTGAAGGAGTAGTATACAAATAATTTAAAAAGTGACTATCAATGACGATAAGATGGGTATTGAGGACATTGTAAGGAAATATCATAATTTAGATTCAAAAGAAGTAATTAATAATCAAAGTTAAATAGAAGGTGTAATGAAAATGGGTTTTCCCTTGATTGGAAGAAAAAAAATATTAAATACCAGGAGGACAACTAAGCGCTCTAAAAAAGCGAATTCTAGAAGTTTAGTATTTACGAGCTCGTTATTTCTCTCCGCTCTCATAATTATCGTTATCGGATTAATGATTTCCCTGTCCATCCGCGAACAACGTGGGGCGTACTTTCGCCAATTTGATGAATATGGAAAAGTATTTAAATCCATAACTCAACAAAATGAACCTCTTGTTGCCGAAGCAACGAAGACAATTCTTGAGCATCAACCATTGGAGGGAAAACCATTCGAGGAACTCCCCAATATTTTGAATTCTATGAAATCCAATCATATGGTAGTGGATGTCTATTTATTAACACCGGACATTATCAAGAAGGATGGCAAAGAATACTTATATAACTCAGAATATGGTCGGGATCCAGTTGAATATGCTGAAGAGTTAGGTACGTTATATGAATTAGATTCGGAATTTCTTAAAAGTTACGAAGATACAATGAGAAACGGTAGCACCTTAACTGATGTTTACACTGATGAAGGTGGAACTTTCATCTCGTATTTAGCACCGATTAATGACGGAAGCGGGAAACCAGTTGCGTTGCTCGGTGTCGATTTCGATTATGGGATTGTTAAAAAGGAACTCCAACGAATTCTATGGACGAATATCACGGTTGGTATTTTTTTTGTACTTATGTTAATCGCGTTGGTTGTATTCATTCTTCGTAAAATGTTGCGTCCGCTTGCACGTTTAGCTGAAGTGTCTGAACATGCTTCGAAAGGCGATTTAACCGTTGAAATTCCTGTACTGAACCATAATGAGATTGGTAAGGCTGCAAGTTCATTTAATCAGATGATTAGCGGACTTAGGATATTGACCCATAACATACAAAATTCTTCGAATGAAGTTGCAGTATCTTCTTCTCAATTACAAGAAAGCGCTGCCCAGACCGAAGCAGCTACGCAAGAAATCACAGGTGCCATTCAAAACATTGCTGTTGGTCTCGATGAACAACTTCGTCATACTAATGAGTGTCAACAATCAATGAAGGAAATGGGAGTGGGTATTCATAGAATCGTAGATGCATCCTCTGTCGTCTCAGAATTGGCTTCGGTTACAGCAGATAGCGCAAATGCAGGAATGAAGGATATAGAAACAACAGTTGCTCAAATGAGCACAATTGAACAAAACTTGAAAACATCGGTCGAAGCAATCCATGGACTGAAGAAATTAAGCGATCAAGTTAGTGAAATGGTTACATTAATAGGTAGCATTGCTAATCAGACCAATTTGCTTGCACTTAACGCATCGATTGAGGCATCGCGAGCAGGTGAGCATGGTAAAGGTTTTGCCGTTGTGGCTCAAGAAATTCGTATACTCGCTGAACGGTCTAAAACCTCTTCGGAGAAAATAACTGACATACTCCAAGGTATCAGCGATCACACGAGTAAAACAGTGGTTTCTTTGGATAAATCAATGACAGAAGCCCAGGCAGGTACACACATTGCGAATAAGGCAGGGCAAACATTTAGTTCGATCGTGGAGTCGATTCAGAAAGTGTCTGATCAGATTGATGAAGTATCTGCAGCTTCGGAACAACTGTCATCAGGAAGCGAGTTAGTTGCGGCTTCACTAACAGTGCTGGAGGGTATCGCAAATTCATCTTCAGCCGACTCCGCTCACGTCGCCGCCTCATCAGAAGAACAACTTGCAGCCATGCAAGAGGTAGCCAGTTTTGCAGCTATGCTTTATGGGCTGGCGGATGAATTGAAACAGAGTGTTGACCGTTTCCGTGTAAAGTAGGTTACTGGTTAAAACCGCACTTACATTAGTTACGGAGAACCGTATCATAAGTAAGTGCAGTTTATGAAAAGAACCACCTAGAACGTTTTGAGTGTCAGCGTTTTAGGTGGTTTTCATTTATCCAAATTCAATAATGTCAGTTTTAATAAATGAGGGTAGTAACTTTTGTACATTTTCTAATGTTGAAAAGCGATTTTCGTTTGAAAAAATATCTGTACCTTTGAAGTCATGACTAAAAGAAAAAGCGGTTGTTTGTTCGTTAAAATGAATGCAAATGGTCTCCTCTATCGAAGCATCTATCCCATCCGTACGTTTCGCGTCCCAAATTTTGCTCTCTATCATAAACGTGTCTTTTCGATTTGACCAAATAGAGCACATATTATAATTATGCTGCCAAATCATGATAGGAATTAGGCGCATTAGTTCTTGATGATTTATGACAGTAATCATCAAATAAGTGTTCTTTTTTGATTGATAAAATACTTCAAATGGTAGCTGTGCATCATGTAATTCTTGTTTAATCTCTTCAATAATTTTTCTATTATTCTGCTCGAATAAATAATAAAGTGGAAATGGGGCTAAGCTTTCTGTAAATAAAGCAAGTTGTTCGTCTGTATAGTCTGGATAATACATCTCGCCAATATTAATGGAATATTGAATGCCTTCATTTATAAAAAAGTAATAGCCCCCAGTTGAAGGTGCATTTTCATAATACTTTTTGGGTAAAAAGCCAATCCCTAAATTCATTACAATCACATCCTTAGATTATAGTATATGAGGAAGAATACCGTTTATATCATTGAATCATCAAAAAATAAGCATGACAGTTAAAAAATCATACAGAATGCGAAGAGAACTTGCTGCATTCCTTATCTTTTTTCTCAAAAAATTGCCCTGCGTTAGATAGATCTTAAGAGATTATCAGTATAGTTAATACGCTAAGAAATGAGGGAAAAAACATTTGGAATCTGGTATACCAGATTCCAATGGGACATTGGCCGTATCTTTTCTTTTTTTTAGCTAGGCTTTACAATGACATTGAAATAATACATGTAACATCGTTCAACAGAAGATGTTTCAAAGAGAGGAATTTGTCTATGGAAAAATACGCCGTGGGGCGAGTTTTGCAAGAAAGGTTAGAAAAGCATAAAATGGTGGCAGCGGTAAAGGATCCAAAGTATATTGAACGAGCTATTAAGTATAAAGAAAATTTAAGCGCTGTATTATTAATGACGGGAACGATTTTAACAGTAAAGAGATATGTGGATTTCATACAGTCTGAGGGGCTTCCAGTTATTTTACATGTTGAAAAAATAGGTGGATTAGAAATGGATCGTGCTGGAATTGAATTTATAAAAAGAAATGTTCAGCCGTCCGCAATCGTCACAACGAGGACTGGAATTATAAAAAAGGCAAAATCAAGCGGACTTTTTGTGATTCAGCGAATCTTTTTAATTGATACGGATGTTTATAATAACTTAGTGGAGGATGCTAGTCAGATTCGCTCAGATATCATTGAGATTATGCCCAGTCGAGCACCAGAATATATAAAAAAGTTAACAAATGTGTTGTCAGTCCCTATTATCACGGGTGGATTATTAAACCAACCTGAACATGCTAAGGAAGCACTCGAGAATGGTGCCGTTGCGATTTCGACGTCAAACTCAGAAATGTGGAAAATGAACTTAAATGAATTATAAACAAAATTTACATATCATTAATACTTACTTAATACACACCGTCTATATTATAACTATAAAGTGAATAGACAAATGGTGCGGGCAGAGAGACCTCAAATACATGTATATGAATATATACATATATTTGAGGTCTCTCTTTTTTGTTACGCTTTGCATTTTCTATAATCATGAACAAAGGAGTTTACCATGTGGAAAAATAACATCAAGGTATTGATTTTTGATATGGATGGAACGCTCTATCAAGAAGATTCCTTTTTAGAAAGATACATAACTTATATGTTAGATGATCGATATAGCGACAAGGAAATCGAGCGGGTCATTAACGAAGTTTATGACATCTTAAACGGCAAGCATAGCGTCTCTTTAGGTCATTACTACGATTTTGCAACAAATAGTATTTTTACGCATTCGGAATTAGTCCCAAATTGTGCTTTCGATTGGGATGGTCAGAAACTGAATCATCATTTTTCTAGAGAAAGCCAATTGTTTTATATCGGAGATCCGTGGTGTATAGCCTATTTGTTTGGAGAGAAGTTAGGAATCAGTGAAGAAACTAGAACCAATGCTTATAGCCGAGTGAGGGCTGAGATGTTAACGGCTGACTATGAGATTCCAAAAAGTGAGTCTTTGGTCGAAGTGTTAAAGAATATCGATGTGGAGATGAAAGTGCTTCTTACGAATGCTCCCTTTGAGTCAGGAGAGGTATTTTTAGAATATTTAGAGGTGCTCCCTTATTTTGATCAAGCCATTTATGATGGAAAAAAACCGAATGGTATGGAGCAAGTTCTAAAAATGTTAATGGAAAAAGGATATAAACCAGAAGAAATTCTTTCTATTGGCGATAATCCCATTAATGATTTATACCCGGCTCGTAAATTAGGAGCTAGGACAATTTTTATTTCGGATTATCGACAAGTAGATCAGACTCCTTGGGATCATAAGGTTCATACTATTGATGAATTGGTCTCATTTTTACAACAATTTAAGAAAAGAGAGTTATAAACAAATAGTAAAAGGAAAGAAGGAGATTATTAAATGGCGCACGCTGAACTGGTTAATGTTTCAAAATCATATGATGAAAAGTCCCATGTATTAAGTGAAATAAACCTTTCAATTAATAAGGGGGAGTTCTTTGTTTTAGTCGGACCTTCTGGTTGTGGGAAAAGTACTTTATTAAGAATGATTGCGGGATTAGAAGAAATAACTGGGGGTGTACTGAAGATCAATGATAAAGTAGCCAATCATCTGTCTCCTAAACATAGAAATCTATCGATGGTTTTCCAAAATTATGCACTCTATCCTCACTTAACAGTCGAACAAAATATTCTTTTTGGTTTAGATATTAAAAAAGTTGATAAAAAAGAACAACAAAGAAAACTCCAAGAAACGGCAGAAATGATTGGATTAAGTGAATTATTGAAAAGAAAACCGAGGGAACTATCAGGTGGTCAAAGACAAAGGGTGGCCCTAGCTAGAGCAGTTGTAAGTGAAGCGCCACTTTGCTTAATGGATGAACCGCTTTCTAATTTAGATGCTAAATTGCGTGCACATATGCGTGTTGAGATTCGCAAATTACAAAGAGAATTGGGACTTACGATGATTTATGTGACCCATGACCAAGTTGAAGCCATGACGATGGGCGACAGAATTATGGTGTTAAATGACGGGGAAATTCAGCAAGTTGGGAAACCGATTACGTTATATAACGAACCGGCCAATACATTTGTCGCCTCTTTTATCGGTTCTCCAAAGATGAATATGGGAAATGCTGAACTATCCGTTGAAAAACAACAAATTATGGTTGAAGGTAAGCTTACGTTTAAATTAAGTCCATCAGACTTAAGAAATATACCATCGGCCAAAAAGACAACGATTGGAATTAGAGCAGAACATATTTTTCCGGCAGCTGAACACGAAGCAACGCATAAGTTGAATGTTGTAGGTGTAGAGCAACTAGGAAATGAAACGATGATCGTCTTTGAAGAATTAGGCGGCCAATTATGGAATGCTAAATGGCCAGGGCAATGGATGATTTATCCGGGTGATAAAGTTCCAGTTAAACTATCCGTTCAACATTTTTGTTTCTTTGATTTCGAAACCGGTCAATTATTACAAGCTGCATATAAAGAGCAGAAACAAGAGGTCGTTGCACAATGAATCACGAAGCGGCATTGATGGTTAAACATAATCAAGTTCATTATGAGAGGGTAAAGAAACAACAACGTAGGAAAAACTTTGTAAAGGGACTTCTATTCTTATTACCATCCATCTTTTTATTTAGTGTTTTTATCTTTTATCCAATGATTCGTACAATCTATTTAAGTTTCTTTTTAACCAATCAAGCGGGTGCCACAACGGTTTTTGTCGGCATACAAAATTATCTAGATCTCTTTACATCTCCGATTTTTATGAAAAGTTTGGGATCAACCTTTTTATTTGTTCTATACACCTTGCCAGGTACGATTATCATAAGCTTATTTTTGGCCGTTATGGCCAATGAAAAGTTAAAAGGTATTGGCATTTTTCGAATGATTTTCTCATCTACAATGGGAGTTTCTGTAGCCGCTGCGTCTGTATTTTGGTTGTTCTTATTTCATCCTAGTATTGGATTCTTTAATAAATTATTAGTGACATTTGGTTTTGACAAAATTGCTTGGTTAACAGATTCGTCGTGGGCACTCCTTTCTGTTTCATTACCTACGGTTTGGATGAATATCGGCTTTACCTTTTTAATTTTACTTGGCGGTTTGCAATCTATCGATTCTCACCTTTATGAAAGTGCCGATATTGATGGCGCCAGTTATTTTTACAAATTGCGTCGGATTACGATTCCTATGCTTTCTCCGACCCTATTCTTTGTGACGACTGTGTCCATCATCAATGCCTTTCAAACCTTTGGTCAAATCGATATGTTGACTAAAGGGGGACCAAGTAATGAAACGAACCTAATCGTTTACTCGATTTATCGTGAAGCCTTTGTGAATTATCAGTACGGGTCAGCCAGTGCACAAGCGGTAATCCTATTTATTATTATTTTAATTATGACCGTGATTCAGTTTAAGCTCGGAGAAAGGAAGGTCCACTATCAATGAGGATGTCTCTTTCCAAAAAAATTATCTTATACATATTGCTCACAATTTCAGCGCTGATCATCTTTCTACCTATCATTTTGGCTTTTTTAATGAGCTTTATGAACAATCAAGATGTCATGTTAGGTAAAATCATACCTTCTACTTGGACAATAGAGAATTATGTGAAGGCATTTGAACGCTTACCATTGCTGAAATTTTTATTGAACAGTTTTATTAGTTCCCTGTTGATCATGATTGGTCAGTTAGTTTTATCTAGTTTAGCAGCTTACGCTTTTGTGTTTCTAAAATTTAAAGGTAGAGATGTGATATTCTACTTGTTTATTGCAACGATGATGATTCCATTTGAAGCATCCATCATCCCGAACTTTCAAACGATTAAAGGGATGAATTTAATTGATACGTATCCAGGACTAGCCTTACCCTTTTTGGCTACAGCATTTGGTACATTTTTATTAAGACAAACCTTTAAACAAATTCCAAAAGAACTGAAAGAAGCGAGTGAAGTTGCAGGTATGGGTGATTTTAAATTTTATTTAACTGTCGTTTTACCTGTCGCAAAAACAAGCTTAGTTACCTTAGGGATTTATGGCTTCTTATCGGCTTGGAATATGTACTTATGGCCGCTTCTATCCACAACAAATGATACAGTACGAACCGTTCAAATTGGCTTAAAGCAATTACAATCACAGGAAACAGTCAATCAATGGGGAGTTGTTATGGCAGGTGCCATGATTGTAGCTATCCCTACGTTGCTTTTATTATTCTTTGGTCAGAAGAAACTGCAAAAAGGATTAGCTGAAGGTGCGCTTAAATAATTGGTTTTGTTAATGAATGAATGAACACTCCTATTTAGCAATGTCCAATAATTATCGGTTTTAAGAATATCAATAGATAAATAATCTAAAGGAGAGATGATCATGAAGAAAAAGCTTTTATCCTTATCTATGGCAAGTTTATTATTGATCGCAGCAGGATGTAGTTCAAGTAATGAGGCTGCAACAAAGACGAAGGAACAAACAGTCGTAACATTTTGGCATTCGATGAATGGTGTACCTCAAGAAACATTAAATAGTATTGTTGAAGAATATAATAACGTTCAAGATAAAGTTCAAGTGAATGCAGAGTTCCAAGGAAACTATGAAGAGTCATTACCGAAGTTTCATAGTGTTGCTGGAACAAAAGATGCACCTACAATGATTCAAGTGCAAGAAATCGGGACAATGTCAATGATTAATAGTGGTAAAGTCGAACCGATTCAAAAATTTATCGACGCTGAAAACTATGATATGAGTGGACTTGAAAAAAACATCATAAATTATTATAAAGTGGATGGTCAATTCTACTCCATGCCATTTAACTCATCAACACCTGTCATGTACTACAATAAAGATGCTTTTAAAAAGGCAGGGTTAGATCCTGAAAAAGCTCCACAAACGTTTGAAGAAGTGGAAGCAGCAAGTAAGAAAATCGTTGCCAGTAATGATCATATGAAAGGGTTCGCCTTACAAGCATATGGCTGGTTATTTGAAGAATTATTAGCCAATCAAGGTGGATTGCTTATGAATAACGACAATGGCCGCTCCAAAACACCTACAGCAGTAGCATTTGATAATGAAAAAGGGAAATCAATCTTTGAATGGGCGAAAAGAATGAATGACGATGGAACTTTCGCCAATTATGGAACAAACTCTGATAATATGGTTTCAGGTTTCTTAGCAGGCGATGTTGCTATGTTCTTACAATCTTCAGCTTCTTCAAGAGATGTTATAGATAACGCACCATTTAAAGTAGGTGTAGCATTCCTCCCTCACCCTGAAAGTCAAGAACGCCAAGGTGTAGCAATTGGAGGAGCAAGTTTATGGATGTCAGGTGGTAAAGATGAGGAAGAACAAAAGGCAGCATGGGCATTTATGAAATATTTGCAAACTCCAGAAGTACAAGCTAAATGGCATGTAGGTACAGGTTATTTCGCCATCAACCCAGCTGCTTATGATCAGCAAGTCGTTAAAGATGCTTATAAAAAAATGCCGCAATTACAAGTTTCTGTACAACAACTTCAAGCAACAAAACCATCTTATGCGACACAAGGAGCATTAATGGATATGATTCCTCAAGAACGTAAAATCATGGAAACGGCACTTGAAACAATTTATAACGGTGGAGGCGTAGACGAAACCTTTGATAATGCGGTTAAACAAGTGAATGCAGCCATCGAACAATCAAACGCAGCAAGAGGTAAATAAATTTCCATAATAAAAGATTAAGGTAATAGACGTAGAGAATGAAGTGATAATATATGCTTTGTTCTCTATCTCCTTTTCCAAGAAAGGATGCTATAGCTTATGAATCATACGAAAATTTTTGGTCACCGCGGGAGTATGGGGACTATGCCAGAAAACACATTATTAGGATTCCGTCATGCATTGGATTTAGGTGTGGACGGTATTGAGCTTGATGTGCATTTAACAAAAGATGGAAAATTAGTCGTGATTCACGATGAACAAATTGATCGAACGACAGATGGTTCAGGCTATGTCAAAGACTATACTTTAGCCCAATTAAAACAGTTTAGTACAGGTATTAAATTTTCCCACTTAGCATTGTTTGATAAAAATGTTTGGAGTAAAGAGAGGATACCGACACTAGAAGAAGTTTTAGAATTAATTGTCCCCTATCAGATTGAGTTAAACATAGAATTGAAAACGAATATTTTTCCGTACGATGGTATTCAAGAAAAAGTGATAGCTATAGTTAATCAATTTGACTATGCTGATAAAGTAGTTTACTCATCATTTCATTTACCTTCTATTCTAAAATTGAAACAAATGGAACCAAGTGCAAAAATCGCCTGGTTATTAGAATATGAGCTGAGCCGCCCTTCTGAATACGTTAAAAGTTTATATTTAGAAGGACTACATCTTCATAAGGATTTATTATTAAATGGAGTATATGATAAAAAAAGTGGCGCTGATTTTAATATCCGAGTGTGGACTGTTAATAATGGAAAAGAAATGGAACAACTATTAAAAATGAATAACGTAGAAACCATTGTAACAGATTTTCCGAGGGAAGCTATTTCTTTAAGAACTGATCAATAAGTACATATCGATAATAAGTGATGACAAACAGGCAATGACTTTTCTTGTAGCTTATTTGGCTCCTGAAAGTAGATACGTTTTTTTATTAAGTCCTCTATATGTCGTTACTTGTAATCTATTTAAAATTTTTGATCGATTTAAAGAAAAACGAAAAAATATAAAACTATTGGTTAGCCTGATTTGAAAAGCGCTACTTTACACCAATTGCTAAGCAGTTATCGCCAATTTGTTTAAAAATAATTTTTATCAATTTCTCACAATGGACATCTATAGAGATGAAGATCTTGGGAAGTATAATATAAACGAAAAAATAAGCTGTATAGAAAGTTAAATTTTAATAACTTCTGTACAGCTTATTTTTTAATTAATATGCCTTAAAGCATACGTCTCACTCTATCAACACTCTTAAAAAATTGATCATGTATGCCTTAAATTTGCATGGGGCATAAACATAATCAAGAGGCATAGTAAGAACTATTCGTTAACTTTTTATAGCTAGGCCACTAAAAGAAATCGGTCCAACAATGTTTGCTTGTGTGTTGGGTGTAATATTCTCAGCAAAAACCTGATAGAAGTTAGCGCCAGCTATCAAATTGGAATCAATAGCTTGGAAGGTAAAGATGTAATTTTGTTCTGAATCAGCTGACTCTACTCCATCTTGCGTATTATAGATTTCTTTCCCGTTGCGGAAGACTCTAAATACAATTTGGGAAATATCAGTAACTCCTGCCACGCCGATGCTTGCAAGTAGCTCAACACTATTGTTTCTTGAAGCGGTGCCTGGGATGTTTATTTGAATCGAAGCTAAAAGAATTTTAAATGGTGCCTGCGGAATTGGAAAAGCAGTTGCTGGGTTAAACGTACTTAGAGGTTCAGTTGCTTGGTAATCAAGAATTTGTACCATTTTATCACCTCCTTTTGCTAGGATACTATAAGATATGTTCTATATTAGAGTTGAATTGTGTAGTAAACTAAGCCGTGTTATTTTTTAAACTTCGTCTAGTGAACTGTTCTAGTTTTTATGGAATTATGAGCTTTCAAATTAAAATCATTTAGACTTACGATCATAAGTTTGAAGTAATAAAATAGGTGAAAAGGTATGTGAACATAGTTGTTTTCCATACCTTTTAAGATGAGATGGATTAAAGAATGGTATTTAAATTGGAGGCAGCTTTTCTTTTGGCATTGAAATGAGCCAAATAAAATCATCTTCAATAATAATTTGAATGTCTTGGCCGAGGCTAATTAATTTCTCCGCTTTTAATTGTTTCGTACTTATACCGCGACGTTTGTCCCCGAGAATAACGAAATCTGTATCTTGTGTCACAGTCCCTTGCATAATTCCTCCACAAGATCGTACTCTTTTCGCAGCTTCTGAACGTGTCATCGTGGAAAGGGCCCCTGTAAAAACGATTTGTTTATTATAAAACGGATGCATCAAGCACTCGGGTGGATCAGAAAGTAAGATGATTTCTGTGTTGTCCTTATTGTTGTTCATGTTGGTTCTCCTTGATGATTTCAACCTAAATGATAGGTGAGCTTGATTATAATTTGAATAATGACCGGTAACAAAGGAATAGTACTCTACATCAAAACTAGTCATGGAGAATCGTATCATAAGTAAAGGAGGTTGGTAGATGTAATTGATACACGCTAGAGGAAATGTACTTGAAGTACCGTATCGAAAATAGTGCAATTTACTCTAGAAAGTGAAGTATTAAAAGGCTTATTAAAGGAGACGCGCATATTAGACGGTTTCCTTTCTTCTTAAACTTGCGCTTCACTC
The DNA here is from genome assembly GCF_044746345.1 of Lysinibacillus sp. NPDC086135. Taxonomy (NCBI): domain Bacteria; kingdom Bacillati; phylum Bacillota; class Bacilli; order Caryophanales; family Bacillaceae; genus Lysinibacillus; species Lysinibacillus sp. NPDC086135. Next base: position 62,432 of record NZ_JBIVCA010000011.1, read on the forward strand.
ATGAATGCATGAGTATTATCTTCTGTATCTTTAAAAAATACCATCCATGTTTCTTGTTTGTCCCATTTTTGCTAATACATGTGGTTCGTCGATAAACGTAACATTTTTATTTACTAAATCCTCATAAGTCATGCTCATATTTTCAACTTGAAAATTCGTCTTTTTCTGGCAGTATTAACAAAATACGTAATCCATTACAATCAAAGAATGCCATGCTGTCAGTATTAAATAAAAGTGAAAGCCCTAATGTATAGCTCGATCTAACTCTTTAACTGGAATTCCGATTTGTTTTGAATCCTATTCATTTCCAATGACATTATCCCCTTTCAAATATGAATTTATCTTAAGCTTAGATTACATAGATATTCATTAAATTTTCCGTACATATTTTCTGCACATTTTCCAATACTATATCTAGATTACTTATATCAAATTGGCACGAAGGGAAGAGGCAAAATTGGCTAAGCACTCAGATATGAGCTGGAAACAGGATCATCCAAGCACTTTGTTTGGGAACTCTGTCCAAAAGGCAGAGCGTTTGTTGAAGCATGCAAAGTCACATCCGGAGGAGATAGCGATTGAGCATGCTTTCAATCAAATCGAACATGCAGAAAATGCATTCATGAATGCAAAGCAATTTGGTGAGCATTTGGATACAGTCCAGCAAAATAAAGAATACTTAGAGCAAATCAAGCAGCAATTACACGAAATGCAAGGCAAACAGTAGACAGAGGATATAAAAATAATACAATTAAGCGGCTTAAGCCTAAAAGGACTTGAGCCGCTTAATTGTATTCCTTTTGCTTGTAGTAACTTTACATTTTAGTCGATTATTAGTGCTATATTGCGCAGAAGAGGAAACATAACGTTTTCTTTTCCGATGGATCCTGGGCTGTAATCCAACGAATTGGAATACACTCTCTCCAAAACTGAGCATCTTTCCTGGGAAATATTTTCAGTCTTTTTTTACATTTAATTTAGTTTTTGTATCATTACTAAAAGTTAGGAATGATGTTTATTAAAAACGTATGCCATATAAGTTGATTGGAGTGGAGGCTGGCGACTCCTTGGGGATTAGCGTCACAGATGAGACCCTGGAGCGAGCCTCGCGAGTGAAGCGGCTCATCGGACGCCCCCAGGAAGCTTTGCTCTGTGCGAAAGCGAAGCGGCAGCAACAAAGCGTCCAGTCGGAACGGAAATCAACCCCACGTTATGGTGACGAACCTATTCTTAACACCAAACGATTATTTTATACGGAGTAGTTTGTGCAGGAATACTCCTTGTAGTAGGACCATAAATAACAATTAAGTTTCGATTTGCCGGGCTTTTTGAAAAAGGTTGCCCATTTTTAAGCAAGATAAGTGTATAAGCAGAAAGATTTAGTTGTAATTGACCATCACTACTCACTAATTGGTTATTAAAAAAGTCAACTTTTACATTTTGAAAGCTATTTTCCTTTACGACGACGAGGGCTCGATATTGAGGTGGATATATCAAAGGAACAGGTGCATTCCCATCATAATATCCAGTAATCAGATCACCGATTGTTACAATTTCTTGGTTTACAAAATAAGTAGAAGGTGAGACGACAAAATTGATAATGCCCTGAGTACTATCTTCTACCGTCATAAGTTTATAACAGTCTTCCTTTTCCCCATTTTGCCCGATCGGAAAATCATCAATCTGAGTAACGACCCCACGAAATGATTTAAAGTTTACCATTGCTATTCCTTTCTTTATTAAAATCAAAAATTGGTGAAACAAGCTAAAAGAAAACCGACTTTATAATAAGCAGCGTCATTTTAATTTATGTAACATCTCCAATTTGGGTGACAGAATGATTTTATGATCAAAAGGTTAGGTTTCTATATTACATGAATCAATATATACTTAATTTGCAAACTATAAATGTTATATTTCAGAGGAGGGGAGATTATTGAAGTGGATTTCTAAAAATAAGAAGCCCCTTTTACTATTCACCATTATTATTATTTTCATTGCTGGTATACTCGATATCAAATATGAAGGATTATTTTTTCAACTATTACCAGGATCTATTCAAAACTATTTAGCTGATATTTTTAAATAAGTAGGATTAGGAGAAAGAGACTGATCTATTCATAGTTGAAATTGGGTTTATGACTTAATTAGTAACAGCAGTATATTTCTTGTACTAACGATAGATAGTAGTTCTAAAAGAATGATTACTGCTCTTCTGATTTTAATCTGTTGACATGGAGTTAACTCCATCTTTTAAAGTGAAAGTATTAAAAGGATGGGGTGATGTAAATGGATATTATTGTTTATGTATTGATAGGGGTATACGCATTATTAACAGGGATTGCAGGCTTGCATCAATGGAAAGAGAATGGATTTCAAGTACGAACATTCTTATTTGTGGTCATATCTATCAGTATTCTTGTAACAATATTTTTACCAAACAAAGCTCTAGTACTGATGTTACTAATTCTAGAATTTGTTCTGTTACATGTATTAACAGTTGCGGAAGGGCTATTAACAAATAAACAGCTAAGATATAGTCACCATATCGTTCGTTTCATATTCCATTGTATATTACTATTATTGGTTTATAAATTTATAATGTAGTAGGTGATGATCATAAAAATTGGCGAATTTGCTACATGTACGGATCTTAGTAAAGATACGATTCGTTATTACGAAAAAATGGGTTTATTACATCCGGAAATAAAAAACACATATCGTGAGTATAACGAGGAACATATTGAAATCATTAGTGCAATTCGTAAACTAAAACAATGTGGTTTTTCACTTCAAGAAATTAAAATGCTTTTTGAATGGTCGCAAAATACGGATGAAAATGATGAATTGACAGAAGCGGAAATCCAAAACGTTCAACAGCTGAAAATATTATTTCAAAATAAGTATAAACAGATGATTCAAAGAGAAAATGAGATTAAACAAATAAAGCAAGTCTTGCTACGTGCTGATCATAAAATGGAGCAGCTGCTAGAAAAAAATAAAGGTTAGATGGGTGTTCTAATTAGAATAACGACATCATTTTAGAGACAATTAAGATATTCATCTAATTGAACAAAAGAGATCCTGAAAACAAAGGGAACATCATAAAAAAGATAATATTTCATAATTTAACACAGCTAATGGGCTGTGTTTTTTTTATAAAAAGTAAAAGGTTTTCTTGAATAAATCTTGAATATATTGTTGTATTCCAAAGTCCGATTTTTAAGAAGGGTGATGATAGTTTTATGGAAGAATGGAAAATGGCACTGGAAGAGTTTTTAAAAGATTGGAAGAATCGAAATGATGTTGTAGGGGCACTCGTATGTGGGAGCTATATAACAGGAGATCCTTCAAAGCGTTCTGATATAGATGTACATATTATTTTATCTGAAGATGTTGATTGGCGAGAGCGAGGGAATAGGATTATGAATGGTTTTCTTATAGAATATTTCGCTAATCCACCAAAACAAATTCGCAAATACTTTCAACAAGATTTTCAAAACCAAAGAACAATGTCCATGGTTCAATTTATTACAGGAAAGATTTTATTTGATAACACGGGGACGCTTAATGAATTAAAAATCGAAGCGGAATATTGGCTAAACAATGATTATGATGAACTAAATAAAACAGTTTTAGAAATTAAAAAATATTCACTATGGGATTCACTAGATAATTTAAAGGATTGTTTTGAACAACAAAGAGTGGATTTCCCCTTTGTATATTTTAATTCATTAGCTAATTTATTTTCTGAGTACTGTCAGTTTCTAAGGTTAGAAAGCATTCCATACTATCAAGTACATTCTTATCTTATAGATCCAACATATATTAAAAAATATTTAAAAAATGTTTTTCCCGATTCAATATTTAAAGAATTGTTTTTAAAAGCATTATTAGAAGTGAACAAACAAAAGATGATGGAGGCATATGAACAGTTAGTAAACCATGTATTTAATCAGATGGGTGGTTTCAAAATAGATGGTTGGAAAATAAAAAGCCCTGTCGAAAAATAAATAGGATGAGAATTAATTTTTTGGTTAGAATAAAAAAGAAATAATTTTAAGATAACACTAGAAACGATTAAGAATATTCGTTATATTTTTATATGTGGTGGAGCTGGTGCAAAAACAAGACTGGTTCCATATTTTTATGTTATTATATAAATATAATATTAAAAAATCTGCATTATCATATGAAAACGCTAGCCAATTTTAGGTCAATTATTCCATAAAACTTAAATAAAGGTTAGGTTTCTTTGTGGTGGAATAGGAGGTTTTTCTCTTGATTTATTAAGGGGAAGGCTCGAAAAATGCACATAACTCTCATATAGATAGTTGATATTTTAATCTTTATGTAATTATGATACACTGCAATAAGGTAATAATTGATACAGAAAAGGTGTATTCCTAGGCTACTCCTAGGCTTACTGAGACATCTAAGCAGGAGCGCTTTACATCCTTTCTGCAAATCTTAATATATAAGGAAGGTAAAAATGAGTAACAGACAAATTAAATCAGATGTTATCTTAATTGGTGCCGGAATCATGAGTGCGACTTTGGGGACAATGCTCAAAGAATTAGCGCCAGATTGGAAAATTACAGTGTTTGAGCAGCTCGATAAAGCTGGTGAAGAAAGTTCTCACGAATTAAATAATGCGGGAACTGGGCATGCGGCACTTTGTGAGCTTAACTACACTTCAGAGAAAAAAGACGGATCAATCGATATCAGCAAAGCGATTAAAGTTAATGAACAGTTCCAACTTTCAAAACAATTTTGGTCTTATCTTGTGAACAACCAACTGATCAGTAATCCGCAAGACTTCATTATGCCTTTACCTCATATGAGTTTAGTACAAGGTGCAGACAATGTAGAGTTTCTAAAAAAACGTCATGAAACGATGACAAAAAATCCTTTATTCCAAGGTATGGAATTTTCTGACAACCCAGAAACACTAAAGGAATGGATTCCTCTTATTATGGAGGATCGTCCAGCAGATGAAGCGATCGCTGCGACAAAAATTGACACTGGTACAGACGTTAACTTTGGTGCATTAACACGTATGTTATTCGACCACTTAAAAAATAAAGACGTTGACATCAACTACAATCATAGTGTTGAAAGCATGAAACGTACTAGCGATGGTTCATGGGAAGTACGAGTGCATGACAAAAATGGCTGTAAAATGGAATACCATACAGCAAAATTTGTCTTCCTTGGCGCTGGTGGAGGAAGCCTAGAGTTACTACAAAAATCAGGTATTCCTGAAGGGAAACATATTGGTGGATTCCCAATCAGTGGATTATTCTTAGTATGTAAAAACCAAGAAGTTGCTGAACAACATCATGCGAAAGTATACGGAAAAGCTAAAGTTGGTGCTCCACCAATGTCTGTTCCGCATCTTGATACACGTTATATTGATAACAAAAAATCTTTACTATTTGGACCGTTCGCAGGCTTCTCACCTAAGTTCTTAAAAACAGGTTCAAATATGGACTTATTTGCTTCTATAAAACCGCATAATCTTACAACGTTATTAGCGGCAGGCGTTAAAGAAATGGGATTAACAAAATATTTAATCCAACAACTAATGCTATCTAAAGAACAACGTATGGAAGAGCTACGTGATTTCATCCCAAATGCTAAGAGCGATGATTGGGATATTATTGTAGCTGGTCAACGTGTTCAAGTTATTAAAGATACAGAAGCTGGCGGTAAAGGGACACTTCAATTTGGTACGGAAGTTGTAAGTGCTTCTGATGGCTCAATCGCAGCATTACTTGGAGCTTCTCCAGGTGCATCTACTGCTGTACACGTTATGCTTGAGGTAATTAATAAATGTTTCCCTCAACATGTTAACGAGTGGGAGTCAAAAATTAAAGAAATGATCCCATCATACGGCAAGGCATTAGTAGATAATCCAGAGCTTCTTAAAGAAGTTAACGAAACAACAGACGAAGCGCTTCGTTTAAAATAAAATCTGATGTAGAAACAAAGGATGTAGACGATTTGTTTCTACAAAATAAAATAGAGCCTTCATTCTAATTTTGGATGAAAGGTTCTATTTTTTTATTTCTCAAATCCTTGAGGAAGAGTATTTTGCAAAAAAAATAAGCTATTATCAGAACGTAAATCACCTTATATTTCACAGCATATGCTTTATCGATTCTCATATACACTTTTGGTAATAAGTTATATCGAGAAATTTTTATCCATATTATCTAATATATTTAAAAAGGCGTTAATTAATGACAAAAGCGCAAAAAATTTATTGACTATGTAAAAGTAAAATAAATAATTAGAAGCACACCTTTTATTTTCAAACTAAAGGTGTGCTTCTAATTTTAAAATTTAAGCTTGGAAAAACAAAATTGGATAGAGCGTTTGATATACATTGAACAAAAGAACAGTAACAAAGAAAATAAGAGCGCTAGGGGAATGCTGAAAGCGATCGGAAGCTCAACACCATTCCAAATGCTCATTTGTATTTGTTCCAAGCCGATTGTTCGCAAAATACCGGCTACCATTGACAGTAATGCACTTAGGATCAGCCCTGCATAGAGGACAGATAATACGAGAAGGGCTAACGAGTAAAAAAAGCCTTGAATGATTTTTATGAATGTCATTCCTTTTCCCTCCGTATAATTTGCTGCACCTTAGCGTTTTTAGCAATCGAATAGCTTTTTGTATAATAAAGTGTTTGTATATGACAACTATCGCCTATTGCTACAATTTCTCCGTCAACAATTTCCGCATCTGTGAAGGAAAGGTGTATTTGTTCTCCTTTAATACATGTACATTTCAGCTTTTTCTTTAGAAAAGATATAGATAACGTATCTTTTTCTACATGTATCACATCTGCAATAAGCTTTCCAATCTCATTTCCACCAGACATTTTTAATTGAAAATGTTTGGCCACTATTTCATTCGCTTTAACAAAACCGACTGCATGAAACTGTTCTGTTTGTAAGTTTTGTTCAATGGTCAACTTTCCAGAACTATTCAACTTTGTTATTCGTCCATTACGCATATTTAAGTTCCCGGCATTTTTAACCTCATTAATTTCACAAAAATCTTTTATAGAGCATGACCCTGTACTATTTAAAATTTGTGCTTCAACGCGGGAATGAAAAGAACTATGGCCTTGAGTAGAGATTTTTTTTACGCGTATTTCTTGATGTAAAGTAACAAATCCACGGATATTTAATTGCTCACAGTCTGCTGCTAAGTCTTTAATAGTGCCATTAGTAAGGGTTACTGTACGTAGTTTTTGAATCACGGATAATCACCTCATGTTAATTTAATTAATATATATTTCAATAATTAAAACATATATTAATTAAAGTATATGTCGCTTTGTTTTGTCAAGAACAAAAATCTCGCCATGAACTTTTTATGTACTTTCTGGGCAATAAAAAAAGGATTTCAATTTCATGAAATCCTAAAAAATTTTATTCATTAACTGATTAACCTCACGCAATATTTTTGCCATGTCTATCAGTTTTTCCTGTGGAAACTTTAAAAATAAGTCTTGAACCTTTAATTCACCGCTATTAGTTAATACCATTTTTACAACACGACGATCTTCTTGCTCTCTTATCCGCTCTATTAATTCTAACTTTTCCAGTTTATCACACATCGATGTAACGGCTCCTGGTGTCACACTAAAGAACTCAGCAATTTCTGTTGCCTTCATACCACTATTAGTTTTTAGTTGAAGTAGGAGGACCAGTTGGTTTTGAGATAATGATTCTCCCTCAGATAAGAGATTTACAAACATTTTTGATTTATGCTGTATTTCAAGCATCTCTTTCATAATCATTTCTACATTGTGCAATTGCTCATTTTTTGACATAGTATCACTGCCCATTAAAATATTTAGTAACTAAATTATATAGCAAATGAATTATGTGGGCTACTTACAATCGTTGCTATTGACTATATCGATAACTTCGATGGCTCAACTTATATCCAGGGCATATGAAAAAGAATTGATTAAAGTACGCTCTTATTAAACAAATAGGGCAGATTAACTTCATAAATAACCCTTATTGAATGAATGCCCCCGTTAATAATTTGAATGGATCCAAGATTATGAAATTAACACAATTACATTTATTTTATAAACGTATCGCACATCCACTTATAAAATTTTTCCTTCTCTTCAAATTGTGGATAATGAGCTGATTGTTCGAAGGCAATAAATTCCTTTTTATCGGCTTCAATCATATCAAAGTATTTTTTTGCTGCATTAGATGAAGTTTGATAATCATATTTACCCATAACAAAATAGCATGGTAATTCAAGTTTTTTTACTTTAGTAGATACAGAATTTTCCATTGCTTCCTCTAATAGAGTTTTTTGAGAATAGGATAGCCCATAGTTGTAACGAATCACATCTAATAAGTTATACTCACGACTGAATAACATATTTATGATATTCCCATCAGGGATATCAATAAGTCTTGAAGCTCCACCATATTTTGCAATATACTTCCGTGGAGTATACATCTCGCCATTTTCAACTTGTTTAGTTAACCCTTGTAAATATAGAACATCCTCTGTATTACCATCGGATTCAGCTTGCTGAATAACGTAATTCAAACCGTCAATCTCGCTTCCTACTGTATCACTCATCTGTCCAATTCCAACATATGCTGTAAATTTTTCAGGAACTTTAGAGGCAGCTTGCGTTGCAATATACGTACCATAAGAATGGCCAATTAATATTACTTTTTCTTTGCCAAGACGATCTGATATATAATCCGTCAAGGCCAATAAGTCATCTACGAGTAAGTCTGATGAAAGATTAGAATAATCCTCAAAAAAATGATATGATTTTCCGCTTGCTCTTTGGTCGTAATTCACGACCGTAAAATTGTTTTCCAATAAGTTTTGATACTTACTGGCATACGGTATTTCTGAACATCCAGGCCCTCCATGGACAAAAATAATAACAGGATTATCCTTATCTTTGCCACGTATCATAACTTCATGATTACTTCCATTTATCTTTACTTGCTCTAATGCACTTACACTGTTATTACCTTTAATATGGGAAGTCCATGTAGGGAATAAAAGCGCTGTTATGATTAATACGATGGTAATTATTCCAGTATATTTTATAAACTTCATTATCTTTTTCATCTATTTCCCCCTGCGAACATGAAGTATAATCGGAATTTTTAGACTCTTTTAGGGAGAGTTATTGAATTGTATATTTTTCTTTTATAAACATAAAAGTACATGCTAAGGGGCCACCATAGGACTATAAAAATTGGGTAAATCGCCCATATTACGCCTGGTGAAGAGACAATATTTACTGTAATAAAAAAGATACTGATAAGAATTGTAGCGGTAACAGAGAAGGCTACAAACGTTTTTCTTTGTGCGTGGTATAAAGCTAAAGGCCACCAAATTACTAAAAATGATGGATAGATCGCCCAAGGGTATGGATGAGATAAAATAATATTTAATAAGGAGTAATAAATAATGGTACTTGCACAGCCTATTAGTGCAATTTTTAATGTTTTTGCTTTTTCCTCTAAATACATAAGAATAGGCCACCAGATAATTGGATAAATCGCATAAATGAACCATATATAATCGGGTGAGTATAAATAATTTTCAATGATTAGAAAAGCAATAATCATGGCACTACAAACAAGAGAATATTGTTTATACATTCTTTTAGACATGAAAAATAAAGTTATAGGCCATAGCAAAACTAAAAAGCACGGGTACATAAACCAAATCGTCTGAGGTGAAGTCGTATAATTGACGATTCCTAAAAAAATCATTGTCATCAAACTACCAACAATCGAAAAGCTAATAAGGTTCTTCATGTTTTATTCCCTCCATTTCTTACGTGACCAAACGAAGTACATAGATAATGGCCACCATAATATTGCGAAGATTGGATAGATTGCCCAAATTGTATTTGGTGTATAGTAAAGATTAATAAAAATAAAAAATGCAATAATTAAGCCACTACCCCATATAGAGAATTCTAAATTTAATTTAGACATGTTTTTCTTTTCGGGCTCCTTAACACCTAATTCCTTTTTTAAATCCTCGATATCCCCAAACTCCACGATGGCTTTGTTGATGGCATCCTCTTGTTCTTTCCCTTGATCCATTAAATAAAATACTTTTTCTTCAAGGTTTTGAATGATTTCTTGTTTCACCATCTCTGTTTCTTTATTACGAGGAATGTCTTTAAAAAGCTCATCAATATGATTTTTTATCTTTTTCATTCTAAGCCCTCCATAAATAAGTCGATAATTTCTTTTACTTCCGACCACTCTTTTACTAGCTCATTTAAATAAGCTTTACCTAACGGGGTAATACGGTAATACTTTCTTTTGCCTCCGTGTGAAACATCACCATAATAGGCTTCAATAATTTCCTTTTTCTCAAGACGTTGAAAAACTGCGTATAAAGTTGCTTCTTTAATTTGAAATCGATTATTTGTGCGGATACTTATTTCCTGAGAAATTTCATAACCATAACGGTCTTTCTCTAAAATTAACCTTAAAATAATGGAATCCAAGTGTCCGCGGATGATGTCACTTCGAACCATAAGTCACCTACTTAATTTTTATTGCTCTATCTGTTAGAGTAATATTAGCAAACATTACTCTGCCTGTCAAAGTAATTTTTCCAAATACGTCCATATTTTCACCAAGGTGTAATTATTAGAGGTCAAAAAATCCCCTTTTACATCAGAAGTAAAAGGGGATTGGGGATATTTATTTAGCATTGAACGGCTCTTTTTATTACATATACAATGCTGCAAGGAATATACCTAATGTTTCTTCATAGATGTCGTCGAATTGGCTAAGCGGAAGTGGATTTGTACCACTACCTAACTCAACTGTAAAGCCAGGTCTACGCCAATCCTGAATAAACCAATCTTTATAGCCCGCATAACTGCCTGCTGAATTAATAGGCTCGTAGCCACTGACCCGGCTAAACTCATTAACAAGGATTTCTGACTCTGGTGGTTCGAGATTTTCAAAACCCCAATAAATCACCCTGCCTTGTGTATGAAACGCAAGAACTCTGGCAAAATCGCGTTTCTTTGTTAAGTCAGCCATAGCAATGGCCTCAGGCTCGGACAAAGGTCGTTGTCCGCCAAAATCTCTTGGCCCAGGTATTTTTGGATTTCGTGCACGTTCGAGTTCCCATTCTGCAGGAAACTGATCGTTCAAATCGACACCATTTATATTAGCCTTCCAACCTGAGAAATCGGTGCTATCGTGATTCATAGTAAGAAGCTGATTTCTTAATACTTCGTCATTAGGTGGCCCTTGTAATACTAAATCGACACCATCGGGATTGACCATCGGAACTATAGATAGGATTGTTTGCTGGTAAAGTGGTAATGGAGATAAACCGCGAATTGTACTTTGATTGGTGAGAGAGAGTAGATAGTCGTTTATAAAAGTTAAAATAATCGAAGTCGTAATCCATTCATTCGCATGAAAGGAGCCGTTATAATGGACACGCTTAGTTCCGTTCCCGATGAGAAGCTCTGGGATTTCATGTTGTAAAACAGAATGTCCAATAGTAGAGCTTTGTAGAAATGGATAAGCATCGAGAAGCTTTTTGATATCATTCATCATAATCGTGTAAGTATAATTTTGTTTACCATTGACGAGCCTCCATGTGATTCGTTGGGGAATGCGGATTGTCTGTCCAATGTGTAATTGATTTGGATTAAGCCCGGGGTTGACAAGCAAGATGGCTCCTAATGGGAGATTTCTGCTTTGGGCTATTTGCCAAAAACTATCTCCTTGTTTTACTTGATAATTGACCGTAACAAATCCCGGAATTCGAATGCGCTGTCCGACCCTTAAAAATTGAGAATTAATATTTCGGTTCGAATCTTTAATTAGTTGAAGAGGTATTTTAAACACTTCACTGAAACGCCAAAGAGAATCCCCTGGTCTTACGTAAATGTCCACAATTATTCTCTCCTTAATTTAAAGTAGTCCAATATAAAATGTATATGAAAAAAATAGGGGACTTATTAACTTTAAATGAGTAGATTTTGTTAAGTATTTGTCGGAAAGATATTAATCGGCTTTGTCATATAATCTACTCCTCCGATATCGAGTGCTTCCGCGAGCTTAACTGTAAATAATCAAAAACTCATAGGCAGATGAGAAACACAGTTATCCTAACCTGCATATTTTAATACTTTTTCTAGATTGACCTGATTGTCACCTACAAGAAGAATGGTCATAATTATTCCCCTTATTCTGTTTGAATTAGTGCAGGAATGTATGAACGTTATTATTATACAAAAAATTGGGGAATAACGGTATTTTAAGGAGAATGTAGGTGGAAAATAGATGAATAAGTAAAGAGCTAACAAGAAAGAGTCAGCTCTCAAAACTTATAGTTCTTTTCAAATCCTAGCCTTTTTAAAGCCATTATAAATATCAAATGCATTTGCAATGATGGCAATAGCAATGCTTACGAATAATATTCGGTCTATAGCAAACAAAATCTTAGCAGAGGTCGTTCCCGTAATTGCAGCAATATAAGGTACGGCTGGACTGTGTATAAGATCAGGGTGAATAGCCATAAGGATAAAAACAATGACTCCTGTACATTGAAGAAGTGCATTAGTTACGGCGACTAACATTGTCCATTGACCAGTTTTCAATTTCCATAATGTTAAAGCTACACTTAAAATGATACAACATAAAACGATTGGATCGAAGGACAGTAAGACATCCCGATTGAATATAGGCATAACAAATTTCAACCCGCCTTTATTGTAAGAAGTATAAATTCCTAACAGGTGATTAGCATTGAAATAGGCAAAGGAGAAAATAGCAATACCTAAGAAGCTTAAAATATTATCATTAAGTGAAATCGTTTTTTCTTTAGGGATTATTTTAACTTTTGCTAAATTATCCGGTGTCCATTCTGGATGATTTTTTATAAGGGGCATTCGAACGTTTTTTCCTTCAGAACGTTCGATGACAATGAAAGCAACTGTAATCCAGAACAGTACGTAGATGATTACTGAAATAATATGAGAGATAGTGATAGAAATAGTTTTAATAATAGCAGTCAGGAGTGCACCTTCTCCGTTATAGAGCACAATACTTTCTATCATCTGTACAATAATTGTAAGTAAAATTGCCCAAGGAATAACTAATTTTATTGTCCTAATATAAGTGTCAAACACTTCTGGACCAATTATAAATCGTGGCGTTTTTTGATAGCTTGCTGCAACTTCTACAGGATTACCGAGTTTTTTTAGAACTTCCTTTATATTTGATTCTGAGTAATCTTCAGATAACATATCTTCAATAGTAGATTTTAGTTCTAGACGGGTTTTATCACGCTTATCCTTGCTTATCCTTTTAGTTACTTCATGAATATATGCATCAATCAGATTCACTCTTTCCGTCTCCCTTCAATAATTCAGTCCATTCCTTTTTAGTTAAGTCATATGTGTGCGCAACACATCGTATTTCCGGGCTTTACCTTTAGTTGTATCCCACTTTGTAATCACTTCTTGATGCCCTAATCAACGAGCCAACGAGAGTAATGTATTTTAGTTACTACCAACTTGCTTGAGAAGTTGAATAAGGGTGTAGCTATAAAACATTGTATGCAAAAACAACAAGCACTAAATGTTCCGCCTCATGCTTCCTTTCTGTAAATAAGGAGCCCACCGAGTACTATTTGCATGTGGTAATATATGTTATTATCGAGGGTTGAAATTCATGTGAAAAAAATTATGAAAAGAGCGTGCCTTAAAATAATTTAGTGTAGGATGGGGATGTATATGAAAGTCGTTGAAAAATTATTGAAGGAAGAGGATTTTATACATTTTGTTGATATTGTGGTTGGTGCTTATCCAGGAAGGATGAGTAGTTTACAACCAACAAAAGAGCAGCTAAAGGCGCTTTTTATGCACAATCAAAACAATGACAAAGCTATTCATTATTATGGGCTATGGGAAGATAACAAACTAATTGGTGGCATGCGACTCCATGATTTTGAAATGAATCTCTTCTCTAAAATGATTCCAATCGGGGGAGTAGGACTAGTTGCAGTTAATTTACTCCGTAAAAAAGAAAAGGTTGCCAAAGAATTAATCGATCATTTTTTTAAGGTTTTTTTAGAGAAAAATGTTCATTTTGTTGCGTTATATCCGTTTAGACCTGACTTTTATAAAAAAATGGACTTTGGATACGGACCGAAAATGCATCAATATTCAGTGGAACCATCAAGCTTTCCGAAAGGGGCAACCAAAAAACATCTTACTTTTTTAACAGCACAGGATCAGCATAAATTAGCCGATTGCTATAGAAGAGTTGCATTAAGAAAGCATGGTATGTTTTTAAAAACAGAATCGGAGCTCGCATCAATTTTTAATAACCCTCAAAACTATATTATTGCTGTTGAAAAGGGAGACTCAATACAAGGTTATATGGTATTTTCCTTCAATAAGCAAAGTGAAACGAATTTTTTACTTAATAATCTAGTCATTAAAGAATGGATCTATGAGACACCAGAGGCTCTATTAGAGTTCAGTACATTTTTAAATAGTCAGGTGGATCAAGTGAACCGTATTGAATGGAACACACAAGAAGAAAATATTCACTTCTTTTTAGGAGATATACGTAATGGAACAAATCATTTAATCCCAAGTGTCTATCATGCAAGTGCTGTTTCTGGTGTTGGTTTAATGTATCGCATTATTAATGTTCGAGGTTTTTTTGAGGAGCTTACAACACATAATTTTAATGGTCAAACATTAACATTTAAGTTAACTGTGAAAGATTCGTTATTGGCTGAAAATAATCAGCAAATTGTTATCGAGGCTATTGATGGTAATATAAAAATTTCTACTAGTACTAACTATGATGTAGAAATGGTGATCGATATCGCAGAGCTTTCTTCTCTTGTCATAGGAGTTGTGACAGTACAAGAATTATTTATGCTCAACAAGGTGAAGATTAGCGATGGACAGTACGTACAGTCATTGCACCATTTCTTCTTTGTCCTTGATAAACCAACTTGCATTACAGCATTTTAGGAAAATAAAGTTATTGTTCTTTTTTCATAAAGAGTGATGAGCGTACAGGCCGTTCCAGCGGCGTAATATTAATAATAAAATAGCTTACAATTAATATTAAAATAATAAGTGAATAAATTAAGGTGTTAATGGGATGATCATGTTCCACGATAATTAATCGAATCATGGCTGTAATCCCTATATAAATAAAGTACCTTAGTGGAAAATGATAATTCTCTTTAAAATATTTAATAATCATAGTGATAAATTCAAAATACAAAAAGAAAATAAGAATATTAGCAAGAAAAAGCTTATAGTCTCCACCCTCGTTATTGAAAATGGAAATTTTAAAAAAATGGATGAGCTCTTTGCTAAGTAAGAAGGATAAAATGAGCGCTAGAAGTACAAGGCATATATTTAGAAATGATTGTAAAATCTTAGGTATAGCCTTTGTTAATTGTAAAAAAGTCGAGTCCTTATGGCTCATCGAATTCCTCCAATCTTATAAATCGTTTTTTATGAATATAACATTTCACCGTAAATATAATAGTGTATATTTGTAAAGTTTTGGTATATTTTCGCGAAAGAAAGTTTTCAAAATAAATTAGCTGTATGCTAAAATAGATGTGCATGAATATAAAATTTAAAAGGGGTTTTAAAAATGGCTAAAGCAGCAAAAACAGGAAAAATTACACCAGAGCGTTTAGAAGAAGCATTAAACGTACGTGATCGTCTTATTATCGAGTTACTAGTACAAGTACTTGATGAAAAGCTTGTAATTGAACGTCCAGTATTACGTGAGCGTGTAGCAAACCTTGTAGACCTTTCTGATCATGATGAAGAATTAAAAGAAACGATCCACGCTGTTATTAACAAACTATAATCTAAAGGGAGATGCTACACTTCATTGGTAGCATTTTTTCTTTTGCCAAAAAGATATGTTTTCAACAAAAGAATCGGTCAATCAAGAGCCGAGAACGCTCGGGTAGTACGGAAAATTGATCAGATAAGAGCAAAAATTGCTCAGTATTTTTGCCCAGGAGAAACGGAACCAACAAAAAACCCAAACAAGAATTTATTCCATTCTTGTTTGGGTTCTTCTAGTTTTTAGTATACTTTATCTCCATTAAAAATAGAGTTTTTCACAATTACATAATCTACATTTCGAATGGCATCAAGTTTATTGCCGCCTGCATAGGAAATAGATGATTGAAGGTCTTGTTGCATTTCAATTAACGTATCTTTGATGCTGCCTTTATGTTCAACAAACATCTTTTTACCTTCAACATTTTTACGTTCGCCTTTTTGGAATTCAGAAGCGGATCCAAAGTATTCCTTCACAGTTTTACCGTCGATTTCGATTGTTTCGCCAGGGGACTCTTCATGACCTGCAAATAATGAGCCAATCATCACCATTGAAGCACCAAAGCGAACCGATTTTGCAATATCACCATGTGTACGAATACCGCCATCAGCAATAATAGGCTTCGTTGCGGCTTTTGCACACCAGCGAAGTGCGGCAAGCTGCCAACCACCTGTACCAAAACCAGTTTTGATTTTAGTAATACATACTTTACCTGGTCCAATACCAACTTTTGTTGCATCTGCACCAGCGTTTTCAAGTTCACGTACCGCTTCAGGTGTACCTACATTACCGGCAATAACAAAGCTATTTGGTAGAAGTTTTTTGATATGTTGAATCATACGAATGACAGCATTTGAATGACCATGTGCAATATCGATTGTAATAAATTCAGGCACTAAATTAGCAGCTGCTAATTCT
Source organism: Lysinibacillus sp. NPDC086135 (assembly GCF_044746345.1). Taxonomy (NCBI): domain Bacteria; kingdom Bacillati; phylum Bacillota; class Bacilli; order Caryophanales; family Bacillaceae; genus Lysinibacillus; species Lysinibacillus sp. NPDC086135. The sequence goes on from NZ_JBIVCA010000011.1 coordinate 79,261, forward strand.
TCAATAAAAGGATATTCCTCATTTTTTACACCAACACTAATGGATGCGATTAATCCACGATCTTGCATATCTTTAATGAAATTGATACGTGTCTCAGGGTTAAAACGGTGCATGATATAAAAGTAACCGTTTTCAGCAAGCTTCACAGCAAGACTTTCGTCGATAATTGTTTGCATGTTTGCTGGTACAACAGGAAGTTTAAATATATGACCACCTAAAGTAACAGAAGTATCACATTCTGAGCGACTTTCTACTATACATTTTGCGGGAATTAGCTGAATATCTTCATAGTCAAATACATTATCCATTATAAACACTCCTAAAATACGAATATTTTTTAAGTTTTGATTTAAATCGTTCGTCATTTGGTAATTTACATTATTTTTGAGTAAATGTCAAAGCTTTTATCTAAATAAATAAAAAGTTAGCAGGAAAGAACGGGAATTAACCGAAATATAAAGATATACTATTTTTTGTTATAGATGGATAAGCGTAATGTTTCAAAAGAAAGTACTTAGCAAAAATCCTGCAATATTTGTAGGAAAGCAAGATTATTGATCGGCTTATCTAAAATTTGTATTACTATTTGCTATCCATGTAAAATAGAATTGTTTCGAAAAATGACAAAGGGAGTGTTGGAAATGGCAGTAGAAGTCTATTTAATTTTTAATGGAAATTGTCGAGAGGCTGTATCTTTTTATGAGAAAGTTTTTAATGCGAACAAGCCTGAAATTATGACATTTGGAGATTCACCTCAAAATCCAAATTATCCATTACCAGAGGAAGCAAAAGATCTTGTGATGCATACGCGACTTTCGATTTTTGGTAGTACAGTAATGTTCTCAGATACATTCCCGGGCAATCCATTCACGACTGGGAACAATGTAACATTAGCCGTTGTCTCAGACGATGAGACGCAGATGCGAAAAGCTTTTGACGGTCTTAAAGAGGGTGGCGAGGTTAAAATGGAGCTACAAGAAACGTTTTGGAGTAAATGTTACGGTTCCCTTACTGATAAATTCGGTATTGAATGGCAATTTAGTTATGAGGAAAATAAATAAAGAGCAATGAGTATTTACTAAAAAGTAGTTAATATTGAACAGCACGATGTTTGGAAAATCTCCATTAACATCGTGCTGTTCTTTTTAGTATTTAAAACGATTTACATAGCTTTGTAATTCATCAGCCATATCGAGAAGTGCTTTTGAGGCTGCAGCCATTTCCTGCATCGAGGACAACGTTTGTTCAGTTGAAGCGGCAACTTCCTCTGACGCTGCTGTATTTAGTTTTGCATGATCTGTTAGCTCGATAGCAGTTGCAGAAACTTCTTCGACTACTGCTGACATCTCTTGAGCGGAAGCAGATATATCCTCCATTTTCGGAGCAATATCGTGTAGACTCTTAATAATGTTGGTGAATTTTTTACTTGTATCTTCTGTTAGCTGTAAACCATCCTGGACATCCGCTGAAGCCTTAATCATTGTTTGAACAGATTTAGCCGTATCTTGCTGAATGCCTGTAATTAGGGCAGAAATTTGCTCGGCTGATTGATGAGATTGCTCTGCTAACTTGCGCACTTCATCGGCAACTACTGCAAAGCCTCTCCCATGCTCTCCAGCTCGTGCTGCCTCAATAGCAGCATTAAGTGCAAGCAGATTTGTTTGATCTGAAATAGCACTAATAATTTCTAAAATAGACCCGATTTCTTTTGTTCGATCATAGAGTGATTTAATCATTGTATCTGATTGTGCCACAGATTCATGAATAGAAACCATTTGATTCACAGTTTGATCTACCGCTTGCCCGCCTTCATCGGCCAATTTTATAGCATGGCTAGATAAATCTGAAACTTGCATAGAGCTATCGGCGACCTCGACGACTCCTTTTGCGATTTCTTCAATAGAAACAGCATTCTGGTCAATACCTGTTGTTTGTTTTTCTGTATTAATAGCAACCTGTTGCATAGCTTTTGTAACTTGCTCTGAAGCAGCTATATTTTGTTCGGCATTCGCAGATAATCCATGCGCCGAAGTCTGTACTTGTTGGGAGCTTTGATCAACGTTGCGAATAAGTTTTTTTAAGCTAACCTTCATTGCGATAAAGGCCTCCCCTAGCTGTCCAACCTCATCTTTAGAATGAATGTCAATAAACTCTGTTAAATCGCCCTCACTAATTTTTATAGCGCTTTGTTTAAGTCGATTGATCGGATTAACGATCGATTTTATCATGAATAGCATAAAAATAATGCCAACAATAATAGAAATAGCGATGATTATTAAGTTGATATTAAAGGTCGAAGCTGCGGCTTCTGCAGCCTCGGCTGTAAACATTGTACCAACAACTTTCCAACCTGTTAGCTTATTTGTAACAAATTGTAGCTGACGATCTTTTTCAATAATGTTACCACTATCTTGTTCATAGATTTTAGTAATATAGCTTTCTGCTGCTTCAGAACCACTTTCTTTATCTGATTGGGCAATATAAATTTTATTGCTATCTAAAAGTGAAGCAAAGCCAGTTTCTCCAATGCGTATATCATTCGTAATGGTACTTAGTGTAGAAATATTTAAATCTAACCCTATTACTCCTGAGCCATCTGGTAAAGCTTGAGTAATCGTAAGAACGATATCACCTGTTGACTGTGTAATGTATGGCGCTGTAATAGACACTTGGTTTTTGTTATCTAAAGCTTGTTTATACCAAGGTCTCGTACGAGGATCAAACCCACTAGGGTATTTTTGTGCAGGCTCATCTAGTAGTCTGCCATCAGAGGTTCCAATATAAATCAGCTCTACCTCTGGATGCATGTTGACATATTCGTGGAAAAGAGATTTAAGTTCTGAAATTTTACCTTCTTGTAAATAAGATTGATTGAGCTTTTTTGAAAAATATTGAACGTCCTTCACTCTTGGCTCAATCGTGTTGGTAATATTCGTATTAAGCATACGCACACTTTCGGTTGCGCTTGCTTGTTGTTCTTCTGAAATTTGCTTTCCAGCACTTTGGTAAGACACAATTCCAATTAACAGTGTTGGGATGATAAGCATTGCTAAAAATGAAAAAATGAGCTTTTTTCTTAAACTTAGTTGTTTCACTTGAATTATCCTCACTATAATATTGTATTTTAAAACTTATGTAATATCGCCCTTCGTGACCAACCTCCTACTATCCTAAGAGGTACATCGGATAATCGACACCCTACGTTATGGTAAAAGTATATACTTTACCGATTAAGGCAAATAATAGACGACTAGGCTCATTTTATCAAAAATAAAATAAAAGTTAAGTATTTTGTTATAACTGTTCATTAAAAAACTAATATTTTGAAACAATAACCATTAGATGACATATAAAGCTACTTTTTGATATATACTAATGCCAAAAGAGGAGGGAATTGTTTCATGATTCGACAAATTGGACAAGTAATGTTATATGTAAATGATCAAGAAACTGCCGTTAAATTTTGGACAGAAAAAGTTGGATTTGTTGTGGTTGCTGACCAGGAAGAGGGAGGAGTACGTTGGATTGAAATTTCTCCAACTAAAGAAGCTCAAACTACCTTTGTCCTACACAATAAAGAAATCATTGCGAAAATGCAGCCTGAATTAAATTTAGGGACACCTTCTATTATGTTTTATGCCGATCATATAGAAAATCTATATCAGGATTTTCAAGCGAAGGGCGTTAAAGTAGGAGATTTAGTAATGATGCCAATGGGTAGGGTTTTTAATTTTGCTGATCACGAAAATAATTATTTTGCATTAGTGGAAAAATAAATCTCGTCAATAAGTTCGAATCTGTCCAATTTCGATTATTCTGTGCGGGAATTGGACAGATTTTTCCTATTTAAGTGCACGCAATTTATTTTATATCTTCTCCAAAAATCCCTACAGTTTGGCGATCAACGATAAATTCATTACCATCCCATTTTAAAATATTTTCTACATAACCTAATCCATCGGCATGAAATCGGCCTGCTATAGACTGATAAGCTAATAGCTCATATATTCCATCGCGTTCATAGTCCACTGGATACAATCCACTCATTGGATCTACCCATCCTTCAATAGGCTGCTTTAGTGTACCGTCTTGATTGTAAATTTCAGCTAAATAATCCGGACCCTTGTATTGTAAGTCGATGATATATTGCTTTTTGGGATTCATGCTACGAACGGCTACTTTATATTGATTTTGATAATTAACGCTGTACTTTAGCTTATTATTAAAAGAAATTGCATCAAAAATTGAGCGTATTTTGCCGTTTATTGAAGCAAATATTTCACCGTTGATAATGCCTCCACTACCACCTGTGTCAGAAATAGCTAGAATATCTTCTAGATGATTACCTGTAAAGTCACCTAAAAATATAGTTGGGTTATAGCCAACGCTTTGTTTTAGCATTATTTTTTCGAATGGGTGCGTCTGTCCGTAAAAAATAGCAAGCGTTAGGTCTTTCCACAAAGGGCTATCTGGAGTTTTAGTTCCCATCAAAAGAACAGTTTCAAGTAAGCCATCTCCATTAATATCTCCAAATTTCGTCTGAATAACCTGAGGGGCCATAGTTGAAATAGGCATATTATTCAAGGATGGATTCATATTATTAGTCATACATGCACCTCTTTCTTTAGTTGTAGCATATGTTGTAAACATGGCTTGGTGAAAAAAGAAGACGTGTTCGTAATGGATATAAAACTTATAAAAAAACTTGTAATTAACCCATTGACATTTTTAAATGTGAAAAGTATCATAAATGTCAACGAATCAGAAAATTCAGTACCACGCATCCTCTCGCTACGAATACGTAGTTAGAGATTTTTTTACAACTTTAATTCTTAGTAAATATATATGTTTTATATATTTTGGGAAGAAGGAGATTTTCTTGAAGAATTTATTTATTAAAACAAAGCAACAACAGTATTGGCTAGATCAGCTAGCATCTATTTCTGAGTCAATCAAGGCTGAGGCTAAAGAAGTAGATGAACAATCTCGTTTTCCATTCGAAGCACATAAACTGCTTCTGCAAATTGGTTATCCCAAACTAACTTTACCGAAAGAATATGGCGGTGAAGGATTATCAGTCTATGATATGGTACTCATTCAAGAAACGTTAGCAAGCTATGACGAGAATGCTTCACTCTCGCTAGGATGGACATTAGGCGTTGTAGGCGAACTATATGAGAAAAAGCTTTGGTCGGACGATTTACTAAGTTCATTTGCTCAGGAAATAAAGAACGGTGCCATTATAAATAGAGCTGCGAGTGAAGCGGCAACTGGGAGTCCAACACGTGGAGGGCGACCAGGAACAAATGCTGTTTCAAGAGAGGAAGGGTGGCTCTTAAACGGACGTAAAATATTTACGACAGCCTCTCCGGTGCTAGATTATTTCTTAACATCAGCGTGGATTGAGGAAAAAAATAAAATTGGTTATTTCCTTATTCATAAAGATGCTCAAGGACTTTCAATTGAAGAAAACTGGGAAATGTCTGCAATGCGAGGCACAAGTAGCCATGACCTAGTTTTAAAGGATGTAATTGTCCCTGCAAATCATTTAGTAGAGTTACCGAATCATCCAAGTGGTGGCAAAATAAATGGTTGGATTCTACATATCCCAGCAACATACTTAGGTATTGCGCAAGCAGCGCGTGATTATGCGCTGCATTTTGCAAATCATCATCAACCTAATAGCTTGAATGCTCCGATTAGTACATTACCAAATGTGCAGCAGCTTCTAGGTGATATTGAATTGAAGCTATATCAAGCACGCTTTGTACTGTATGGAGTTGCCGACGCTTACGATGACCCGGCTAGACGTGAACTTTTAGCAAATGAAATGGCGGTTGCTAAGCATACAGTAACAAATTTGGCGATTGAAATCGTCGATAAGGCAATGCGTGTGGTAGGTGCGAAAAGCTTACATTTAACAAACCCATTACAGCGCTATTATCGAAATGTTCGTGCAGGACTTCATAATCCACCGATGGATGATATGACAATTATTAAATTGGCAAATGTCGCAATTGAACAGCAAAAATCGAATGAAAATCAATGACAAAAACCATATAAGGGGACATGATATATGTTTAAACAGAAGAAAAAAATTTTCCAATTGGCAGCAATCGGGGTGGCTTCACTTGCTATTTTAGCCGGCTGTAATTCAGGTGAAGCTTCTGATAAAGATTCAGAAGATGGCGCGAAAGTACGTACAGTGAAGGTTGCATTTGACCAGGCGACAAAGCCAATTAGTTATTTAGCTGATAAAGGAAATCCAACAGGCTACGATGTGGAAGTCATGAAGCTGGTGGATGAGATGTTACCTGAATATAAGTTTGAATTTGTAGGCACGACTAGTGATGATTTACTAATTGGCGTTGAGCAAGGGAAATATCAAGTAGGAGTAAAAAATGCCTTCTTTACGCAAGAACGGACAGAGAAGTTTATTTTCCCTAAAGAATTTTTAGGCTTAAGTAGTGCGGGTTTAGTATTACGTAAAGAAGATGAAGGGATAAAAACTTTAGCCGACTTTGCAAAAAAGGGTTATTCATTAGCACCAATTGCTGCGAATAATGCTCAATACACAATTATTGATGAATATAATAAAGCAAACCCAGACAATAAAGTGAAATTACAGGCTGGTGATGCGTTCACTGTCGATATTGTGCAATGGGTAAATGAAAAACGTGTCGATGGTGGTGTCATGATTGAAGGTCCATTTAAACAACAAGTTTTAGCAGAAGATGGCCCATATCATAATTTAAAGGATGACGTAGTTTACAACGAATTTTCCGTTATTAAAACATGGCCGTTGTTCAATAAAAAGGAACAAGAATTTGCAGATGCTTACGATAAAGCTATAGCAAAAATTAAAGAGCAAAAGAAAACAAATGATTTAAGCACTAAGTTTTACGGTCGAGATTTATTTGAAGTGTTAGATTCTGTGAAGCGCTAATAGGCGGTAGCTGATCAAAGAAGATCCTCTTTAGAAGAGAAGGTGTTAGCAGCTACTATCAAATAAAAGGCTGTTGAGTCAGTATACTCAGCAGTCTTTATTAACTTCTTTCAGCAAATGTTTTCTGTAACGAAAGTGAAACGGCAGTTATAAATGTTTTCTGTAGCGAAAGCGAAGCGACAGCAACAGAAGCCTCCCATCCCTATAGGTGGTGAGATGAATGCAGATTTAAGCTACTTTCAGCGGGTGTCCAAACACCTGCACCTGCTGAAATAGAGGAACTCATTCTAAGACCGCCACGTCCTGTGGCAATTTATCTGTGCGAAAGCGAAGCGACAGCAACACGGTTTTATCTGTGCGAAAGCGAAGCGACAGCAACAACAACAACACACGACTGAGTGACCAACATCACGTTGGCCCAAAGCCTCCGGCGGATGTCACAGAATCGGAAAGGAGTTTTTAGGGGATGTTAGCCTAAAACCATCGCATCCATGCGATAACGGCTAACTGACCTGCATCGGTAAAAACGCCACGTCCTGTGGCATTACCGAAATGACCGACATCGTGTCGGCCCTCGTGCAGGCCTAAGGACAAAACCGATTTTGGACGCAATTATGCCGAGGCATAAATGATTAGAAAGAGAATTATAGAAATATAGAAGTTGGTGAGGAAATGGAGAAGTATTTTGATGCATCATACATTTGGAACTCAATTCCTGTATTATTGCCTTTTTTAAAAGTAACTTTCTTAGTCGCAGGTTCTTCCATTGTACTAGGCACAATATTTGGCTTATTATTAGCGGCTGCTAAGTTAAGTTCAATAAAATTGCTGCGAAAATTAGCAAACTTATACACAACGATTATGCGTTGTACACCATCTATCGTTTTATTATTCCTTGTATATTATGGTGTTCCAGCGTTAGCGGAAAACTTCGGCATCAATCTCCATTCAATCGAAACAGCCATTTTCGTAGTTGTAACGTTTACTTTACAGTTTGCGGCGATTATGTCGGAAGTTATTCGTTCTGCTTATTTAGCGATTGATAAAGGGCAATTTGAAGCGGCTGTTAGTGTGGGATTAACGCCATTTCAGGCCTATCGACGTATTATTTTCCCACAGGCACTCGTTATCGCCTTACCGAACTTTGGGAATGGAATGATTGCCTTATTACAAGAAGGGGCGCTCGCTTATACAATCGGCTTAATTGATATTGTCGGAAAGGCAAATTTAATTATTGCAAGTAATATTAATGCGCATGCATTAGAAATATATATTGCTTTAGCGATTGTTTATTGGGTGCTGTCGATTATTATAGAAAAATTCTTCGCTATGCTAGAAAAGTTCTTTGGTAAAGGGAAAAAGACATTAGAAACAACGTAAGGAGGCGAAATCATGAATTATCAATTTTTAGTTGAAACATTTTTTGTTGCATTATCAGGTGTACCTATCGCACTCCTTGTGACAATTGTTGCTATGCTTGTTGCTCTACCACTCGGCTTTCTACTAGCACTAACACGAATCAATAAAATCCCAGTGATCCATCATATAGCGAAAATTTATGTCTCCTTTGTCCGAGGTACACCTATAATCATCCAAATCTTTATTATTTATAGTAGTATCCCATTACTACTTAAAATGACTTTTGAGAAATATAATATCGTCTACGATATTTATAAAATCAATCCGATTTGGTATGCATTTATCGTCTTCGCATTTAGTACAACGGCAATATTAATTGAGGTATTTCGTTCTGCTTTAAGTACGATTGAAAAAGGACAGCTAGAGGCTGCTCATGCAATAGGCTTAACAACATTTCAAGCCTATCGCCGTATTATTATTCCACAGGCTTTAGTAGTAGCTATGCCGAATATTTGTACGGCTACAGTCAATCTCATTAAAGCGACGTCTTTAGGCTATGCAATGTCCTTACCTGAAATTACATTAAAGGCTAAGGTAGCTGCTAATGTTGGTTACAATTACGTAGAAGCATATATTGATATTTTCATTGTGTACTTAATTTTATGTAGTACGGTTGAATACATTTTTAAACGATATGAAAAACATTTAAGTAAATTCAAAGTGGCAAAAGCCTAAGGGGTGAACGAGTATGTTAGAAATTAAAAATATTCATAAATCATTTGGTGACAATGAAATTTTAAAAGGTGTCGATTTAGCCATTGATAAAGGTGATGTTGTTGTTATTTTAGGCCCAAGCGGCTCAGGAAAAACAACATTATTACGTTGCATTAACTTTTTAGAGAAGGCTGACCAAGGACATGCGACATTTGGCGATATCCAAGTAGATTTTCAAAATGTGAAGAAGAAGGACGTACATTCGATTCGTCAGCGTGTAGCCTTTGTATTCCAGAACTACAATCTTTTCACGAACAAAACGGCGCTAGAAAATGTTACAGAAGGGCTTATTATAGGACGTAAAATTCCGAAGGCAGAAGCGACTGAAATTGGCAAAAAGGCGCTTGATAAAGTAGGCTTATCAGAAAAATATGATGCCTATCCAAGTCAATTGTCAGGAGGTCAGCAGCAGCGAGTCGGTATCGCACGAGCAGTAGCATTAAATCCTGATATTATTTTATTTGATGAACCGACTTCTGCACTTGACCCAGAGCTAGTAGGAGAAGTCCTTCAGGTTATGAAAAACATTGCAGCAGAAGGAACAACAATGCTTGTGGTCACACATGAAATGGGCTTTGCGAAAGACGTAGCAAATCGGGTGATTTTTATGGACGGTGGTGTCGTTGTAGAGGAAGGAAATCCTCATGATATATTTGTTAATCCGAAAGAGGAACGCACGAAGAAATTCTTAAAACGTGTTATTCCAGAGGATTATACGTTCTACATTTAACTTCTTTTAGCCGATCCTGGATGCAATTATGCCGAGGCATAATTGATAGATGAAGAGAAGCTGCAAGTGTTCCATGGAGTGTCTATGGAAACATGCGGATTCTCTTCTTTTTTTGAAATTAAAGCTTTAAAAAATGTGTTAATTCATTAATGGAATAGATATGCAATTCGTGCATAGCTCGTGTACAAGCTGTGTAGAAATAATTACGTTCTGTTTCCCTCGAATAATTAGCCGGAGAGGCATTGTATATCAAGACAGCGTCGAATTCAATTCCTTTTGCCATATAAGCAGGTAACAGTAAAATGCCTTTTTTAAATTGTTTTGTATCATGGGTAATGAGTTGAATATCTACTTGGTCTTTCATTGTATTAAAAACCATCGTACACTCTTGCTCTGTTTTACAGATGATTGCAATTGTTTCGAAATTTAGGGACAAGCCGTTAATCTTTTCGACAAGCTGTTCAATTAAATGTATTTCACTCGACACAATGGTGATAGTTGGTTCGGGACCGGTTCTATTAAAGGCTTCTACTTTTGCATCCTCGTGTAAAATCTTCGAAGTAAGGTGAATAATTTGTTTTGTTGAGCGATAACTTTTCGTTAATATCATTTTTTCTGCTTGTTCACCATATAATTGTGGTGTCAGCAGTGAAGGGTTTTTAAAGGTATGAGGATGGATGGTTTGATGCCCATCGCCCAATATAGTCATATGTGCACGTGGGAATAATTGTTGTAAGACGAATAGCTGAAATGGAGAATAGTCTTGTGCTTCATCAATTAAAACATGACGAATCATCGTATTTGTTCGTTGAACTTCTATTTTGTCCTGTAAATATAGAAATGGAGCGGCATCTTCATACGAAATAATACGCTTTGCTAAATTAGGGAGTGTATGCTGACAGATTTCTTCCCAATGGTCAGGTAAAAGGTTCTGCAATTGCCGATGAATAGATTTGTTCATGTCAAACAATTGACGATAAATGCCTAACATATGAACGAACTTCAATTGTTTCACAGATTGACGAAGAGGCTTGAACTGCTTTTTGACAATTTGGCTAGTTATTTTCTTGCGCTCTTGCTCGAAATCATCAAAAGAGTTTTCTGAAAACCGACCTTCATGCAAAAGCTCGCTATAGGCTTTTGTGTACTCTTCAATGTCTAAAAGTTCGCTGGCTTCTTCTACCCATTCTTTTGCCCGTTCTGCCTTTTCAATTTTCGATAATTGTTGTAATAACCATTCTTTCACTAATTGCAGTCGATTTGGGATGGGCATTGTGGCATTGAATGAATAAAAGTATTCAGCAATTTCTTGAGCGGTAATAATTCTTTCTCCGCGAAAAACAATATTTTTAAATAGCAAACCTTCATTTGCAAGGTGTTCAATATATGTGTCCAGCAATTCTCGATAGTGAAGGCTAGCTTTAAAAGAAATAATCGTAAGCCTCGTTTGGTAGAGTGAGTCATCTCCCTCTGTTAAAAGTGACTCCAATTGTTCATAAGGATATTCCAATTGGAACTGTCGACCTAAACGTTTTGTTGCATATTCGGAGAAGGTTAATTGCTGCATATTGTCTTCACCTAAATCCGGTAAAACGGTATGAACATATTGATTAAAAAGTTGATTAGGTGTAATCAATAAAATTTGATCAGCAGTAATTTGATCTCGATAATGATACAACAAATAAGCAACACGTTGGAGAGCGACTGCCGTTTTTCCACTACCTGCGACACCCTCTACGATTAGATAAGGAGTGTTGACATGTCGAATAATTTTATTTTGCTCCGCTTGAATCGTTGCAACGATGCTACGGATATGTTCGTTTGCATTTTGAGCGAGAATATCGAGTAATAAATCATCACCAATCGTTAAACCTGTATTAAACATCGATTGTAATTGACCATTCTTAATGATAAATTGCCGTTTTAAAAGCATCTCACCTTGAATGTCTTCAGTTGCCGTTTCATAAGTAGCTGGGCCAGGCGTGAAATCATAATACATACTTGATATAGGGGCTCGCCAATCATAAATTAATATGTTTTCATTCTCTTCATCCATTAAGGTTGCTACACCGATATAAATCTTTAAAGGTTCGTTATGACTTTCCTGTAAAAAATCAATGCGAGCAAAATAAGGTGATTGCTGTAAACGTTCATATATTTTTACATCTTTGATGACACGTTGCTGAGCATGCTGGGAATCTGATAAGAGCTCTGCCTGTTGTTTAATAGCATAATAGGTCTCGTCTATATCCTCCGGAGTATCTAAGTTCACTCTGACGTCGTCCCAAAAGGTTTTCTTTAATGTTAAAACATTGTCTCTAACATCCTTTTCCTTTTGCAGTAACTCCTCCTTTTTGTGACCAACTGTGTTTAAACAAAGAACAAGATACTGTTTTTCTTCTGTCCATTCATATTGTTTTTCCAATGTTACTCACATTCCTCTCCATATAATTATTTGCATGGTTTTTGATGCGGGAAATTTATCATACAGCTAGTTCAGAAAGAAGTATAGTCTAGTAATTATGGCAAATTTATGCTATAATAAAGTTGTAAAAGAAAATCAAATATTTAACAAAAAACTGTTCCGAAAAATTGGGGGCAGTCTTTTTTTTGCTTGATTCCTGATTTAGTAAAATTTTGATTTTATGGGAGGTGGTTGGATTCTATCGTGTTAGTATGTCTATAAGTTGATCTTCGTTCCTAGGTCACGTCTGCGACGCCGATTCCTGAAGAGTCGCCCTCAAACTGACTTATATTCAGGGTATTGTTTGAACAAATATCACACCCAACTTAAATCATTTTAACCTTCTGAAATTAATTTCCATACTTGATGATTAATTTTTGATATGTAAGAAGAATAGTTGTTAAAAGAATGTGTTTTTATAAATGATATAGACACTTGAAAGGGAATGAAGAAATGACGGGAAAATGCTTATTCTTTCAAGTGATGCTATGCGTTAAGAGCTATTTTGGGACGCCGCTAGGTAGAAATTGCGAATGGTATTCCGTATTTTATGTGGGTGTTTAAATATGACTAAAGATCAATTTGTTATTGTTGATTCGGAAAATATTGAATGGAGCGCAGGATATTTAAGATAGGTGAAATATCCTTATGTTCTAATTTTATTTATTATTATTTTGATATACCATATTCATGATGTGTATCAAAATAATAATAAAAAAAGAGGAGAATTCCGAAAGTAATAATGGAGAAAATGAGAAGGGATTTAGAGTTTCTGATATTGTGGAGGGGTTTTAAGAGGTTCATATGGTGCATAAAGCGAGCCTGTATGAAATCTAAAAAGAGCAAGTTATTTCACTAATCCAGACCCGGCCCACATATGAGGAGCTTTTTATAAATATATGTATGAAAACAGTTCATTATGAATAATACCTAGGGAAATTTGTGAGACAGAATCATGTTCGAACAAGCGAACATTGGTTAAATGATGAAGTAAAACTTTAATCAATTGAAATAAATGTGATTTGAAAAGGTTTTAATCTAATAGAAAACAAAAGAGCTGAGAAAGATGTAATTCTTTAACATGAAGTTAATAATTTATAATGATGAGGAAGTAAGCAGTGTGGCGTATCCCTTTACAGAATGGGACATGCAGGCTCGATTCCTGTCATCCTCACTTAGGGAGTTTTTTATCGTTACAATCGTCTTCTTGGTTTAAAACTAAATACGCTCCTATTTCTCTCTTTTATCTTTGATTTTTTTAATCAACACAGAAATAGCAAAATCGTACTATGCGTCATGGGAAATATGATATAAGATAAAATATGTCAATTATTATAGATAGGAGGAATAAGTGGTGAGAAGTGGTTATTTGTCAAAAATTAGTGTTTTAGTATGCAGTTTTTTACTACTATTACCGTTTACAGCAAGTGCCCATCCAGGTAGAACGGATAGTAATGGAGGACATACTTGTCGAACTAACTGTGAAAAATGGGGATTAGAATACGGAGAATATCATTATCATAATGGTGGTAGTACATCTAATGGCAGTAGCAATATATCAAAACCTGCTCCAAAAAAACCTGTGCCTTCAACACCGGAGCCCAAAATAGATGAGGATCAAGTGAAGGCGGAAAACTATTACACAATGGCAACGAATTTATATAATAGTAAAGATTATAAGGGAGCTATTAGTGAACTTGAAAAGATTTACGAGTTGAATAAAGGTAGTAGTAAAACAGATAGTCTTATTCAAAAGTCTGTGAATGCTATTTATGAATTAGCTGAATCTAAGGTTAATGCAGGGGAATATTCTGTAGCTAAAGATTATGCAGTTTATATTAAAGAAAATCGACGTTCTAATGACGAGATTAAGCAAAAAGCTAGTGGTTTATTAAACCAAATGAAAGACGATGAAAAAATCGATGAATTACTTTATAAAGCAACAAATGCTAGGGATGAAAAAGATTACGAAGAAACTTTCAGCATTATCCAAGAGGCTCAGAAGATAAAACAGTTGGATAAGATTAAATCTTTTTATAATGAAACGGTAGAGTCTTTAACGAGCGATGCAGAAGAAGCATTTCACCAAAAGCAATATGGGGATGCTAAAAAGCTTTATAAATTATTGATCAAAAAAACAGAAACACCAACCGTAATCTCACAATATCAAAAGAAACTTCAACGATTAGAAGGGGAACAATTACTACAAAAAAGCTTTCATATTAAGACGGCTAATTTTGAAGGGAAGTCTCTTTTTAATCATTTAATGGAAGATGAAAAGAACACACCATATGATAAAAATATTGTAAATATAGTAAAAGGCTCCTTGCATGTAGGTACAGATAATGCTAGGAAATATATATTTACTATTAAAATTGAAGAATTGTTAAAAGGGGGAAAGAAAGATGATGCATAAAGCAGAGTCAAAACTTAGAACCCCCATTGTTAAAACAGCTTGGTTTATGTGGTTTTGGTTAATCATTTTCCCTCCTTTGGGCGTATTTCTTATGTGGAAACAGGGGCGGCTTACTAAGAAGAAACGTACTATAGCTACCGTAATAGCAGGTGTCTACTTTGTCTCTCCGATGATAATTGGAATGGCAACAACGCTGCCACTTTATAATAATCAAGAAGAATTTATAGAGGCATTCAATAAAGAAGTAAAAAAACTAGACTTCTCATATTCCCTTGAAAATACAAAGAAAGAAGAAGAAACAATTACTTCAAAGTTGGGTAAGGATATTACTTTAATTGAAAATATTGATGAAAAAGGCGCAGTACATGAGTTGATTATGGTGGGGCAAGGTGAAGGGATGGATATCATACTTTCTATGGGATTGTTAATTGGTATGACAAACCCGGACTTAAGCCAAAACGATATTGGCGCTGTGTTGAAGGATTTACGTTTGTTTGACGAAAGTTATGACTATCAAAAGAATGAAACAACTGTAGAGAAAGATACGATTCGGTATAACTTAAAATATGATGAAGCTGCTGGTGTAATATTTAGTGCTTCAAAAGTAAATTAGTATATAGGAAAAAGTGCGAGCAACCAGCTCGCACTTTTTTTAAAATTACTTTGTATAGTTATCGAAATAACCTTGAATATAAATCATCGGTGTTCCTTTGTCGCCTGAACCTGAAGTTAAGTCTGAAAGAGAGCCAATTAGGTCTGTTAAACGACGAGGCGTTGTACCTTGAGCAGCCATTTTCCCAGTTAAATCTTCATCTTTGTTTTGGATATACTCAGAAATTGCTACTTTTAATTCTTCGCCGCGAAGATCCGCAAAATCGTTATCAGCTAAGTACTTTAGTTTTACTTCGTTTGGCGTGCCATTTAATCCAGCGGTGAAAGCTGGTGAAACAACCGGGTCTGCTAACTCCCAAATTTTACCTACAGGATCTTTGAATGCGCCATCACCATAAACCATTACTTCCACTGTTTTACCAGTAGCTTCTTTGATTTTTGCTTGAATGCCATCAACAATCGGTTGGCATGTATGTGGGAATAATTTTACGCTATCTTCAGTGGCTTTATTTGAACCAAGTAGACCATACTCCGCGTTAAAGCCAGAACCATTATTAGATTCAGATAAAATATTATCAAGACTGTATACTTTTTCAGCGCCGTTTGCCGTTAAAATACGTTTTGTACGTGAGCGTGTATGAATATCACAAGTTAACACACTCTTCGTAAAGTCTAAAATTGTTTTTGGGTTATTTGAAAAAATAACTTCACAAGAAGCGCCTTCAGCTTCGATTAGTTCTTTATAATATTCGATATAATCTACACCTGTAAATGTATGTTTTTTATACCCAAAATGCTCACGGAATTCAACCTCAGTTAAAGTATCTGTCCAAGGATTAATCCCTTTTACATCTAGCTCATCGATATCAACTAGGTGATTCCCCACCTCATCAGATGGATAGCTAAGCATAAGAACTACTTTTTTTACGCCTTTTGCAATACCACGTAAGCAGTTAGCAAAACGATTACGGCTTAGAATTGGAAAAATAACACCAACAGTATCATCACCAAATTTAGCAGCTACGTCAGCTGCGATATCATCAATGGATGCATAGTTACCTTGTGCACGCGCTACGACAGATTCTGTTACTGTGACAATGTCACGATCTTCAATGGAATAACCTTCAGTCTTTGCTGCATTTAATACTGTATCAACAACGATTTGCTCAATATTATCGCCTTCGTTAATGATTGGACCACGAAGACCTCTTACTACTGTACCAACTACACGTTCCAAAATAATCTCTCCTTATTAAACAGGTAAATTTATGTTAAATAAAACCAATATAGTTTTACTATACGCCCCTTTAGTGATATAAGTAAAATTAATAGTTCGTATAATAGCTATAAGAGGTGCTTATATGATAGGGAAATTAGATTTATATCGTGTTTTTAGTATTGTTGCTAAAAATAATAGCTTTTCAAGTGCGGCCAAAGATTTATATATGACTCAACCAGCTGTTAGCCAAGCCATGATGCAATTAGAAAAGGATCTAGGTACACGTCTCTTTAACCGCACACCTAAAGGGGTGACGTTAACAACGGAGGGTAAACTTTTATATGAGTATACAAATTCCGCATTAGGCCTTTTAGATGCTGGTGAGGAGAAGCTGCTAGAATTCAAAAATTTAACAACAGGTCAATTGAAAATTGGCGTTGGGGACACTATTTCTCGTTTTTATTTAATGCCTTATCTAGAGATGTTTCATACAATGTATCCAAATATAAAATTACAAATGTTAAATGGAACGACTTCGGAAATTTGTAACTTTATTAAATCTGGTGAGGTTGATATAGGACTTTGTAATTTTCCGATAGAAGATCAGACATTACAGTTAACCGCTTGCACCGAGGTTCAGGATATTTTTGTATGCGGCGAGAAGTACAAAACGTTGGCATCAAAAAGCTTAAGCTTTGAGGATCTGTTAAAGTTTCCGCTTATTTTTTTAGAGAAAAAATCAAATTCAAGAAAGTATGTAGAAGATTATTTATTTGCAAGAGGGATCTTCATTGAACCTGAGTTTGAGCTTGGTTCACATGATTTAGTGCTGGAATTTGCACGCAGTAATTTAGGAATTGCTTGTGTAACGAAAGAATTTTCTAATGATTATTTGCAGCGAGGATTTTTATATGAGCTAACATTAACAGAAAGTATACCGACACGAAGCATTGGCATGTGTTATTTGAAAAGCGTACCTTTATCACGAGCAGCATTGAAATTTGTAGAAATTATTGAGCATAAGCAGGAGCTTAAACGTCTAAATCCAAGAATTATAAAGTGAGATTAGCAAGTAGTGTTGAAAAACAAAATGGTGAAGGGAATCTATGTCACATTCAATAAAGTATGACTCTTCTGCAAAACGAGAGGTTGATTTCCGTTCCAACTGGGCGCTTTTTTGTTGCTGCCGCTACGTTACACTGCGCTTTCGCACAGAAAACTTGTTGCTGCCGCTTCGCTTTCGCACAAAGCAAAGCTTCCTTGGGGTGTCCGATGAGCCGCTCCGCTGCAGGGTCTCGGACCAACAGGAGGTTAGTCACGAAGGCGTTATCACAGGATGTGATGCTTTTAACCTTCGTTCCGCTATTGCTGATCCCTAAGGAGTCGCCCAGGCTCCATGCCAATCAACCACTTCACATAGTATATATCTTCTGACACATAATAGCTTTTCAACAATATGAAGCTTAGCGACTTAATCCGCTAAGCTTTCTTTAGTAGTGCCTCTAAAAGAATGTCAACATTGCGTTTATTTTTCATTGTAGGCGAGCACAAATAAGAAAATGTTCGTATAAAATACTGTTCCTCGAGGGGTAAGATTTTTATATCGCCATTATTTAATTCACGCTCAATGACACTAGCGGACAGTAATGAAATTCCAAGCTCTTGTATAACGCTTTCTTTCACACCTTGATTACTACTAATAGTAAGAAGTGAACGTACTTGGAGCCCATTTGCTCTAAATAAATGATCTAAATAATAACGTGTGCCTGAGCCTTCTTCACGTGCAACCCAATTTTGTTGCTGCAAGTCCGAAACCGTAATCGTTGACTTCTTTGCAAGAGGGTGATTACTCGCACTGACAATAAATAATTCATCTTGCATAAACGGTTTAATAAGAAGTTCATGGTCGTGTGCTTGACCTTCAATAAGACCGATATCGACTTGTAACAATTTTGTATATTGAATGATTTCTTTCGTATTGCCAATAATAACTTGAAGCTCTAGCTGAGGGAATTGCTGTTGCAAGCTCGCTATGATAGGAGGCAATATATATTCCCCAATAGTAAAGCTAGCGCCAATCACAAGTGTACCTTGAATTTCATGGTGATAGGTTAAAATATCTTCTTTTGCTGCCTCGGCAATGGCCATCATTTGCTTAGCTCGTTTATATAAAATTTCTCCAGTTGGTGTGATTTGTACAGATTTTGGCGAACGGATAAATAAGGTCGTTTGAAATTCTTGCTCTAAATTTTTAATGTGTAAACTGACACTTGGCTGCGAAATATGAAGTATTTCGGAGGCTTTCGTAAAATTATTGACCTCCACCAGTGTGATGAACGTTCTTAAAGCATCAAATTGCATATCATCACTCCTATCATTAGAAATATTAATAATTATGATTATATATATGTATTTTACTGATGATTAACTTTCTAATAAAGTAAAATCATCAAGGATGAAAGAAGTGAACAACATGGATAATAGGCAGCATAGGTTAAAAAGTTTCCTGACCCCAGCGTTTATGAAGGGGATATTGTTGACACTCATTATTGCTTTAGTAGCAAAATATATTTCGACATTCCCGTTCTTCTCAATATTAGGGCAGCTTGTCATTGCCATTATATTAGGTATGGCTTGGAGAGCAGCCTTTAGGGTGCAGAATTCTTGGCAAACAGGTATAACATTTTCAAGTAAAAAATTGTTACGCCTCGGCATTATTTTTCTGGGGATGCGTTTAAACTTAGCGGATATTTACAATGCTGGAGCGAATGTTTTTCTTATTGCTTTTATTAATCTAGTATTTGCTTTAGTGGTTGTATACGGCTTAACGAAGGTATTTCATGTAGATAAGAAGCTAGGCATATTAACAGCTTGTGGTACGGCTATTTGTGGGGCTGCTGCTGTTGTCGCTATTGCTCCTCAAATTAAGGCGAATGAAAAAGAGACGGCAGTGGGTGCAGCGATAGTCGCATTACTAGGGACTGTATTCACATTAGTCTACACGGTATTATACTCAGTATTTAACTTAACTCCTACTGAATATGGTATTTTTGCGGGGGGCACTCTACATGAAATTGCTCATGTTATTGCAGCAGCCTCAGCTGGTGGAAATGAAGCCGTTGATACGGCAGTTATTGTGAAGCTAACACGTGTCGCATTGCTTGTACCGGTAGCTATTGTCATCGGTATTTTATTTCGAAGAATTGATAAGGGGCAGGAAAAAGAAAGGTTTTCGCTGTCGATAATTCCATGGTTTATTCTTGGTTTTTTAGCGATGAGTGCTATTAATTCGTTAGGGATTGTACCAGCTAATGTAGCACAAACATTTGTATATATCGCTTATATTTTAATTGGGATGGCGATGGCTGGACTAGGTTTAAATGTAGAGATAAAAACCTTTAAACAATTAGGCGTAAAAGCGTTTATTGCAGGACTTATCGGTTCGGTTTGCTTATCGATACTTGGTTATTTTCTAGTTATTTTCCTGCAATAATTCAAAAAGATCCTGCATTTTCAAAAATGCAGGATTTTTTAGATAGAATCAGAAGATATTTTAGTTGTTACTCTTTCAGCTGCTGAAAGAAGTTAAAAATTAGCGTAATGCTTCAATCGAAGAAGCTAATTCGGCTATAACTATTTTGCTACCGATAAGTGGACTGTTTTCAGGTTTTCCTCCCTCAGCACTTTGTCCAGGACGGTGATGAGCTGCAGCGAATGCATCGCTATTACGCCAGGCTTGGAAATGTTCCTTAGACTCCCAGTACATATTGACGCTCATTTCGTCATAAGTCGGATCATCAGTTGAAACTAATACCTCCACTTTATGGAAGCCTTCAAACTGCTGTAGAGGTCCTGGTTTTGTAAAGTTCGGTGCCATTTTTGCAGCAAAGCCGGGTTTTACTTGAATACGATTTGTAACAATAATCATACTTTCCCCCCTATTCATTTTTTAGTTAATCATATGAATGAATTTTCAATGATTATCATTCGCAATCAATGATAATTCGCCTAGGAAGACATTGTCAATAGAAGAGCAATGTAAATTGCAAATAGCGTCAAAATGGTGATAAGCAGGGGGAAAGACCAAATGATGGTGGTCCAATACAACGACCTGACCAAAATGGAGGACCCATGTGGCCTAACAAAGGCGATGAGCACTAAAGCAAGGAACAGTTATACGATTCTTGTTTTCTTTGCCTTATTAATAGTTGCACTGCTCTTTGTTTTAAAATTTATCGGAGGAGGACGTTAAAAAACCATATTCCAAAACTTTTAACATCACTGATGAACAACAAAGAATCGCTGATAAAACCGGATAAATCGCTGATAAACAACAAAGAATCACTGATAAAACCGGATAAATCGCTGATAAACAACAAAGAATCACTGATAAAACCAGATAAATCGCTGATAAACATCAAAAAATCGCTAACAACACAAAAGCCTCTCCAATTTTTCAGTGCCCTCAAAACTTTTGAGTATGGTTTTTTCTTTTTATCGTGCTAAAATTAATCATTCTTTTTTTAGGAGTAATAGTATGAATGAACATCAATTTGATAAATATTTACATATTAACACAGTAGGTGAACAATACGGCTTCCCTAAACTAGCTCATTATCATCGCTATGAGCCAACACCGTATGTTGGCTTAGAACAATTATTTGCAGAGTATGAGATGCCTGATAATCCAGTGTTTATCGATATGGGATGTGGAAAAGGGAGAGTTCCTATTTATATACATGATAAATTTCATATTCCGACAATTGGGGTAGAAATGGATGCAGGTTTTTATGCAGAGGCTGAAAATAATAAAAGGAGCTATCTTCAAAAAAAGAGTGCTCAAGCTCCGATTTCCTTTATTCATTCAATAGCGGAGGACTATGCTATTCAGCCAAGCGACACAGTTTTCTTTTTTTTCAATCCGTTTTCAATTCATATTTTTCGTACAGTTATTCATAATATATGGAAGTCTTATGAGCAGCATATGCGTGAAATTCATATTATTTTATATTACCCACCGTATGATTATTTACAGTTTTTACATCATGGGACGCCTTTTGAATTAATCCATGAGGTTCATCTTGAAAATGAAACAAATATTAACGAACGCCTCTGTGTGTTTGCATTGAAAAAAGCTTAGAGCTGTAGAAATACCTAGCTCTAAGCTTTTTTTTGGATTCGACTATGACAAATTAGAAAAAAATCTTACTCCGATTGCGCCCTCTAAGTACTCTAATTCCGTATTAATACTTCGCGAAAACGCTTTAGCCTTTGTATTCTTGAAAAAAGGGCGAGATTTTATTGAAAAAAATATTCAAAAATGATCGTTTTATAGTAGTGTTCACTCAAAATTAGTAGATAATTCCTAAATTACTAATTATACAGAAAAATCACTCTAGACTAAAAATAAAGAATGTTTTACAATGTAAAAGGTTTAATTGAATAATATATCTATTAGTATAGATAGTTATAAATTATCATTTTGGTTATTTTTGTTATTGAGGAAATGCCGCGGATTGTTTATAATTATCAGAAATATCTAACATTTGAAAAAACTTAGGGGGAATAAAATTATGCGAGAGAACAAAAAACTTAAAAAGTTTGGCTCACTTTTAGTTGCATCTTCATTACTTGCAGCCGTTCTTGCGGGCTGTGGTAATGGAGGTAGTTCAAGTTCAGGAGGTGGATCATCATCAGGCGGTGGCGGTTCTTCTGACGGTGATACTATTAAAATCGGTGCAAACTTAGAACTTTCGGGTAACGTAGCTTCCTATGGTTCGTCAATTGCTCTGGGTGCAGAGCTTGCTGTTAAAGAAATTAATGATAATGGTGGAATCAATGGTAAAAAAATTGACCTTATTAAAGTAGATAACAAATCAGAAAACGCGGAGGCTACTGCAGCAGCTATTAAACTAGCGACGCAAGATAAAGTAGTAGCAATGTTAGCCCCAGCAACTTCTGGTAATACAGTTGCTACTGTTCAAATTGCGAATAAAAATAAAATCCCAATCGTTACTGGTTCTGGTACTGCTCCAAACATTACAGTAAATGATAACGGTAGCATTAATGAGTATGCATTCCGTACTTGTTTCATCGATCCATTCCAAGGGATTGTAGCAGCAAACTTCGCTTCTAATGAATTGAAAGCTAAAAATGTAGCTATTTTTGCGGACAATGCATCTGATTATGCAAAAGGCCTAGCGAAATCATTTAAAGAAACAATTACAGAAAATGGCGGGAAAGTTGTAAAGGAAGAAGCGTATGTAGCGAAGGATACTGATTTCCGTACACAGTTGACAAATATTAAAGGCGAGAAGCCAGACTTTATTTTTATCCCAGGATACTATGAAGAGGTCGGTTTAATTGTTAAACAAGCACGTGAAATGGGTATTGATGTACCACTGATGGGGGCTGACGGTTGGGATTCACCAACATTAGTAGAGTTAGCTGGTGGGAAAGCGCTAAATAATACGTACATCACAAACCACTACTCTGCAGAAGACCCAGATCAAAAAATTCAAGACTTCGTAAAGGCGTTTAAAGCAGCGAACAATGATAAAGCACCAGATGCATTTAATGCACTTGGCTATGACTCAATTTACTACATTGCTGATGCTATTAAACGTGCAGGCTCTACGGATGGGGAAGCAATTAAAAATGCATTAGCTGGCACAAAAGATCTTTCATTAGTAACAGGTACTTTCTCAGTTGACGAAAATCATAACCCAATTAAAACAGCAACAGTTCTTGAATTTAAAGACGGTAAACAAGTGTTCAACTCTAAAGTTAATCCTTAATGTTTTTTAGGCAAGGGGAGGCGGGTAAACACGCCTTCCCTTTTATGTTTTCTCTTATTCAGTAAAGGCTCCAACCATTGAAGGTGATGAGATGAATGCGGATATGGTGTATCTGTAGCGACAGCTACAGATACACCAAGGCGAAATGGATAGATTATGAAAAAATTTTTAAGAGGACACAATTTACTCTATTTTCAATAATAATATGTAGAAGTAAGTACTATTTTTGCACTTTTCAAAAAATAAAAAGGAGTGAACGCTCATGGAATGGATACAGCAGCTTGTGAATGGTATTTCACTAGGTAGTATCTACGCATTAATAGCGCTGGGGTATACGATGGTATACGGGATTATTAAGCTGATTAACTTTGCCCACGGAGATGTCTTCATGATTGGGGCATTTATTGGCTTTTATGCAATTGCTAAATGGGAGCTTGGTTTCTTTCCAGCACTGTTATTGGCAATGGTGGTCTGTGCAATCTTTGGTGTTTTAATTGAACGTATTGCTTATAAGCGTTTGCGAAATGCCACACGTATTGCTGCTTTAATTACTGCAATCGGTGTATCGCTATTAATCGAATATACAACTATTTTCTTCAGAGGTGCGCAACCTGCGGCATATCCTGATGTCATTAAAAGTAAATCATTTGATATTTTTGGTGTTCAAATCAGTAGTACATCAATATTAATTTTATCTGTCTCAATTGTACTGATGATTCTTTTACAATTCATCGTACATAAAACAAAAATCGGGAAAGCGATGCGCGCGGTTTCTCATGATGCCGATGCAGCACGATTAATGGGTATTAATGTAGATAATACAATTTCAGCGACATTCGCAATAGGTTCAGCTTTAGCGGGTGCAGCAGGTGTTATCTTCGGGGTATATTACACAAAAATCGATCCATTAATGGGTGTTATTCCAGGGGTTAAAGCATTCATAGCGGCAGTACTTGGCGGTATTGGTATTATTCCTGGTGCCATGGTTGGTGGTATGTTGCTCGGTGTTGTGGAATCATTCGTAAGTGCACTTGGTTTCTCTCTATGGCGTGATGCAGCAGCATTTGTTATTTTAATTTTAATTTTAATTTTCAGACCATCGGGTATCTTTGGTAAAAATGCCCGTGAGAAAGTGTAGGTGAGTGGTGATTATGAAAAAATCTAAAGTTTTCTGGGGCTATGCAGTATTAGCGCTAGTCATCTATGCAGTTGTTCAGGTGCTTATTTCAACGAACTTTCTCGATATTTACTATCAAAATATGTTGATCACAATGTGTATTAACATTATGCTTGCGGTCAGTTTGCACATTGTCATTGGTATTACTGGTCAGTTCTCGATTGGGCATGCAGGCTTTCTAGCGGTAGGGGCATATATTTCTGCCATTATCACAACTAAATTAATGCTTCCGTTCCCATTAGCTATTTTTTTAGGGGCACTTGCAGCAGCAGTAGCAGGTTTAATTGTAGGTATCCCGACGTTACGTTTAAAGGGTGACTATTTAGCAATTGCAACGCTTGGTTTTGCGGAAATTATACGTATTATCTTTTTAAATACGGATTATGTTGGTGGCGCAGCAGGGATGCAAGTTGAATATTTATCTAATTGGACTTATGCATTCATAGGTGTTGTTTTAACAATTTTAGTAATCTCGAACTTTACAAATTCTCGTCATGGACGCGCATGTATTTCGATTCGTGAGGACGAAATTGCGGCAGATGCAATGGGTATTAACACAACCTACTATAAAGTTGTAGCTTTCGCAATTGGTTCCTTCTTTGCTGGTCTTGCAGGGGCCATCTTTGCACATAATTTTTACATTATTCAACCGACAACTTTCAGTTTCTTAAAATCTTTTGATATTTTAATCTATGTAGTTCTTGGTGGTTTAGGCAGTCTTTCAGGATCTGTCATAGCTGCGGTTTTCTTAACAGTAGTCTCAGCATATTTAGCAAACTTCCCAGAAACACGTATGATTATTTATAGCTTAGTCTTAATAGTGGTAATGCTGTACCGTCCAACGGGTTTGATGGGAACGAAAGAAGTTACAGATTTGTTTAAATTCGGTAAAAAAGGAGGTACAAAATAATGACTGGAAACCTTCTTATCAATGTTGAAAACATGGGCATTCAATTCGGTGGTTTAAAGGCGGTACAGGGCGTTAATATGTACCTAAATCAAGGAGAACTAGTAGGTCTTATAGGGCCTAATGGTGCTGGTAAAACAACGAGCTTTAACATGCTTACTGGGGTGTATAAGCCAACTGAGGGCACGATTACATTTGACAGTATAAAGTTAAACGGGCTTGCGCCATATCAAGTAACGCAAAAAGGTATTAGTCGTACATTCCAAAATATTCGTTTATTTAAAGAGCTATCTGTTTTAGATAATGTTAAGGTAGCGAACCATTCACTTGCAAAGCATTCCATGTGGTCTTCTATTTTCCGCTTGCCGAATCATTTTAAAGGTGAGACAGAAATGGAGCATCAATCTATTGAGTTTCTAAAAATCTTTGGCTTAGATGTTTATAAGGATGAAGTTGCGAAAAATTTACCTTATGGGATGCAGCGCCGTCTAGAAATTGCTCGTGCTCTAGCTACGAAACCTAAGCTACTTTTATTAGATGAGCCAGCAGCAGGGATGAACCCACAGGAGACGCATGATTTAATGGAATTAATAGCGTTTATTCGTAAAGAGTTTGGCTTAACAATTCTTCTAATTGAGCATGATATGAGCTTAGTTATGGGAATTTGTGAACGTATATACGTGCTCGATCACGGTCAATTAATCGCTGATGGGACACCAGAAGAAATCCGCAACAATCCAAAGGTAATTGAAGCTTACCTTGGCGAGGAGGTTATCAGCTAATGCTAAAAGTACAAAATATAGATGTATTTTACGGTAACATTCAAGCATTAAAGGGCCTCTCTTTAGAAGTAAATGAGGGTGAAATCGTAACGTTAATTGGTGCAAATGGTGCTGGTAAAAGTACATTATTAAAAACATTGTCAGGCTTATTAAAACCAAAGGGTGGCATCATTGAATATGAGGGCTTCTCTATCGCAGGGAAAGCTGCACAGACAATTGTAAAATCAGGAATTTCACATGTTCCAGAGGGGCGCCGTGTTTTTGCAAATATGTCCGTTGAAGAAAACTTAGAGCTTGGAGCATATCTCCGTAACGATAAAGCAGGCATCAAAAAGGATCTAGAGCATGTGTATGAATTATTCCCGCGTCTTTTGGAGCGCCGTAAACAGCAATCAGGTACATTATCTGGTGGTGAGCAACAGATGCTAGCGATGGGTCGAGCATTAATGGCAAGACCAAAATTGTTATTAATGGATGAACCTTCAATGGGGCTTGCGCCACTCATGGTAAAAAATATTTTTAATATTATTGAGCAAGTTAATAAAGAAGGTACAACCGTACTACTTGTTGAGCAAAATGCCAATATGGCTTTATCAGTAGCAAATCGTGCGTACGTACTTGAAACAGGACGTATAGTATTATCGGGCACAGCAAAAGAGCTTCAAGAGAGTGAACAAGTAAAGGCTGCTTATTTAGGTGGTTTATAAAAGATGAGGGCATCTCGGAAGATGAGATGCCTTTTATATTATAGATAGATGTTTGAAAATAACAGATAGCAGTAGCATTCATCATTTATTATTTGGTAATGTGGACAAAAGGAGTGATGTTTTATGAAGTATACAGCACAATATTTTATTGAGAAATTAAATTTAGCAGAGCATCCTGAGGGAGGATATTACATATCCTCGTTTAGAGCAGCTGAGGATATGGCTGTAAAAGATGTACAGAGACCAATTTATACGAGTATTTATTTCTTACTTCGTTCACAGGATATATCGCATTTGCATCGTTTAAAATCGGACGAGCTTTGGTATTATCATGCTGGCAGTCCGCTAACAGTCCATATGATTTTCCCTGATGGTACATATGAGGCGAAGAAGCTTGGATTAGATGTCGAGTCAGGAGAAGTACCACAAATAGCAGTACCGAAAAATACTATATTTGGCTCATCCGTAGAAGATGCAGATGCATTTAGTTTAGTAGGCTGTATGGTTGCACCAGGCTTTGATTTTGAAGACTTCGAATTATTTACACAAGATGAGCTTTTAGAGGACTATCCACAGCACGAGGAAGTTATTAGAAAAATGGCTTACACAACAATTTAAAGGAAGAAAGATAGCTGTTTCAAAGTTAGGTGAGTCGGCTCATAGTGTTGAAAGACAAAATGATCAAGGAAATATTGTTTACCTAGATGAGGATAGTTTTCGTTCCGGGCTACTCGTTTAGCCCAATCGCCATACTTTATTTACAAGCGCCGTCTCAAAATTAGTTGAGACGGCGCTTCCTATTTACCACAAAATAGTTTCAGGATATTTCGCTTTAATTTCGATTTCATGTAACGATTTTTTTGTAGTAATCGCGGCTTCCATGAGTTGTGATTTTAGCATTACATATTCATCGTCTTCTAACATTAATCGGAGAGCAAATGATGCTAAATGAGCTTTACGTTCCTCCGATCTTAGTTGAATATACTCTAAGTTCAAAACATCGATGTACTGTGTTGCATACCGGAATGTTAATGGACTTTTAGTATGGAGCATTCTTAAAAATACTAAGTATTCTTCCTCATTAAGCTCCTGCTCTAAACAATTAGCAACCGCTGCCTGGAATTTACGAATGGCGGCAACATCAATATTCCAATCAGAAGAATCAATTAGCTCCTGATGTAGGCGAATGAAATCGTTTAAAGCGATAGCAGTAAAGATCAGCTCAGGCCAAAGAATCTCTGCTGCGAAATAAGCATTTTTGTGTGGAAAAATTAGTTCATGCTGTAGCAAAACACTTTTATTGAGTCCATTGCTAACAAACTCAAGCTGATGCTCTCCCTGGGCAGCTTGACGTAGATTATAACAAACACTAAGAATGCGAAGGCGCGCTCCTTGATAATCATAATACTTGTTTTCATCACCAGTTATTTTGTAAATAGCATTAATAAGCTCATCTAAATCCCAAAAATCCCCGCTAACACGTGCTCCAGTTAACTGCTCAGTACTGTGAATTGACAGCATAGTTCTATCCCCTTAAACTGCTTTATTTTGGTGTGTATTTAAGTAGTCTAAATAGTTCTGTGCGTTCTTTATCTGTTAAATCGCGCCACTGTCCAACTTTTAAATTGCCAAGCTTAATATTCATAATACGAATGCGTTGTAGACGCTTAACGGAGTAGCCAAGTGCTGAACACATACGACGTATTTGGCGATTTAAACCTTGCTCTAAAATGATTTTAAAGACTTTATCAGATATTTTTTCAACATGACAAGGTAGGGTTGTAGTATCTAAAATATCTACACCCGCTCCCATTTCTTTGATGAATTGCTCCGTAATGGGTTTATCGACTTGCACGATATATTCTTTTTCGTGATGGTTTTCAGCACGTAAAATTTTATTGACGATGTCACCATCATTTGTCAGTAATAATAGCCCTTCTGACTCTTTATCTAGTCGTCCAATATGGAAAATGCGAAGAGGGTGATTGACAAAATCAACGACATTTCCTTTTATATGACGTTCAGTTGTACTTGTAATTCCTACTGGTTTGTTTAAGGCAATATATACGAGCTGTTCTTCTTTCTTTACCTCTTTTCCATCAACACAAACCATATCACCAGCTTCTACTTGACTACCGACTGTAGCAAGTTCACCATTAATTGTTACTTTACCTTCTTCTACCCATTTATCCGCACCGCGACGAGATACGATGCCTGTTTCACTCAAATATTTATTAATGCGCATACTGTTCTCCTATACATTTATATTATTTTTAAGTATACATTATAGTTGGTCACACCGTGAATTCTAGAAGCTTTTGTAGGAAATATAGCTCACTCTAGGAAAACAACTTTCGTGGGTCTCCTGGTCGTTCATACTTCATTCCTTGTGCTTTCATACCAACCTCCTTCCTTAATCACAAACGAATTTTAATATAAATCTAAAAAAATTTAAAAAAGTTGAAATTATTTTTCGTTTCTGACAATATATTGTGTAAGAGGGTATCTATGAAAATATCGTTATTTCGATAAAAAATGACGATATTTGTAGATTATTTTCTCATCATTTTGTGTAAAGGGGAGAAGTAAAATGGTTTATGCATTTCCAAACACTGAAGGGTCGGTAGTTCAATTCAAAGAGAAATATGAAAATTACATTGGTGGGGAATGGACACCTCCAGTGAAAGGACAATACTTTGACAATGTGACACCTGTTACTGGACAAGTTTTTACACAAGTAGCTCGTTCTACTACTGAGGATATTGAACTTGCACTTGATGCAGCACATGCCGCAAAAGATGCATGGGGGAAAACATCCGCAACAGAGCGTGCAAACATTTTACTTAAAATTGCGGACCGCATAGAACAAAACTTAGAAAAGCTAGCCGTTGCCGAAACATGGGATAACGGAAAAGCGGTACGTGAAACATTAAATGCAGATATCCCTCTTGCAATTGATCATTTCCGTTATTTTGCGGGAGCTTTACGTGCACAAGAAGGCGCAGTAAGCCAAATCGATAATGATACTGTCGCGTATCATTTCCATGAGCCAATTGGGGTAGTAGGTCAAATTATCCCATGGAACTTCCCGTTATTAATGGCTGTTTGGAAGCTAGCACCAGCACTTGCAGCTGGAAACTGTGTGGTGTTAAAACCTGCAGAGCAAACACCAACTTCAATTATGGTGCTCGTTGAATTAATAGAAGATTTATTGCCATCAGGTGTACTAAATGTTGTCAATGGCTTTGGCTTAGAGGCAGGGAAGCCGCTAGCATCAAATCCACGCATCGGTAAAATTGCCTTTACTGGTGAGACTACGACAGGTCGCTTAATTATGCAATATGCTTCACAAAATCTTATTCCAGTTACATTAGAATTGGGCGGCAAATCGCCAAACATCTTCTTTGAGGATATTATGGACGAAGATGATGCCTTTTTAGATAAAGCAGTAGAGGGCTTTGTATTATTCGCATTAAACCAAGGTGAAGTATGTACATGTCCTTCCCGTGCATTAATTCAAGAATCTATTTACGATAAATTTATGGAGCGCGTCCTACAGCGTGTTGAAGCGATTAAAGTTGGAAATCCACTTGATCCGAATACGATGATGGGTGCGCAAGCTTCAAGTGAGCAAATGGAAAAAATCCTTTCTTACTTAGATATTGGTAAGCAAGAAGGTGCAGAATGTCTAATTGGCGGAGAGAAAAATAATGTAGGATCAGGCTTTGAAAATGGTTACTACATTAAGCCAACTGTCTTCAAAGGACACAATAAAATGCGTATTTTCCAAGAAGAAATTTTCGGGCCGGTTGTTGCTGTAACAACATTTAAAACAAAAGAAGAAGCGTTAGAAATTGCGAATGACACATTATACGGTTTGGGTGCAGGTGTATGGACACGTGATATGAATACAGCCTATCGCTTTGGTCGTGGTATTCAAGCAGGACGTGTTTGGACAAACTGCTACCACGCTTATCCTGCACATGCAGCATTCGGTGGCTATAAAATGTCGGGTGTTGGTCGTGAAAACCATAAGATGATGTTATCTCACTATCAACAAACGAAAAACCTATTAGTTAGCTACAGTGAAAACAAACTTGGTTTCTTCTAATCAATAGGGAGGTGCATGAGCTTGGTCGAGCGAGTTATAGCAACAGAAGAAGCGCTAGCACTAAAAGAATTATTGAAAGAAAAGCATGGTCCTGTTATATTTCATCAATCAGGTGGATGCTGCGACGGCTCTTCGCCAATGTGTTATCCAGAGGGCGACTTACTATTAGGTGATCAAGATGTTTGCCTAGGAGAGATTGGTGGTGCCCCCTTCTATATGCATAAAAATCAATATGACTACTGGAAGCATACACAAATAATCTTGGACGTTGTCGAGGGTAGAGGTGGTATGTTTTCACTTGAAGGCGTTGAAGGGAAACGATTCTTAACAAGATCAAGAGCCTTTTCAACAGAGGAGTTAAAGGAATTAGGTTTAATTTAAAGACTTTAGTGACAGCGGCAAAAAGTATTGCCGCTGTTTTTTTATGTTGATTTATTTGAAAAGTTTATGTGAGGCTATATTGCTGCTTGATAGGGCTTTTCTAAAAAAATGCTGCTGTCGCTTCGTTAGCACTACGCTAGAAGGAATGAAACCAATCCAACGTTATGATGATGAGTCAAAATGGATGAATCCTTTTTTGTTTAATTACGTAAATATGGAAAAGGAGCGTGTTAAACATGGATTTCGTTATGATTGAAAATCAGTTTACAAATATGGTGGAGGATGTCTCGAAGGCTGTTGGCCGGACAGTGGATCGTAAAATTGTGTTAGCTATAGCTGGCAAATATGTGGCATCTGGAAAACCTTTTGATTCTGTTAAATATAAAGAAGTATTACAAGAAATGAAAAAGCAAACTTCATGGACATCTCCGTTAAGAACAACGATAGGTTATAGTATTGCTGCAAATTTATTGGAGCAAGAAGATACAGAACAAGCAGTAAAAAATTTACTGAACAACGTTAATATAATGAAGGAAGCGAAATTTAGAAGTGGGAACTTTAGTTTTATTGGTGCACAGTTTTTAACTGAAGAGGAAAGTGAGAAGCGTGCACATGCACAGGCAGCACGTGCATTATTTGATGCAATCCGTAAACATCATAAGTTTTTAACGTCATACGATGATATTCCTTATGCAGTATTGCTAAGTAGCTCATCTGATGATGTAGAGCTACGTGCGGAAACAATGAATCGTTATTATAAAGAATTACGTACGTATAATTTTAATGCGGGTAATGAGCTTCAATGGCTATCGCAATTACTGACTTTCTTATCAGCTCAATATGATAATAATCTAGTGCCAAGTGTTGTAACAATCCGTGACACACTAAAGAATCAGGATGTAAAGGTCAAGACGATGCATTATCCTTTACTTGGTTTTTTAGCAATCCTTAAAGTGAATCAAGTACAGCTTCAACAGATTGTTGATTTATATAATGAGTTAAAGGATATGAAACTTTTAAAATGGCATCGTGAATTTGTGTTATTTATGGCTATACAAATTGCAATTTATGATATGGCGCAGGTACAACAATCCTTATCAATGACGATCATGTCATCAATTGAATTATTGATTCAAGCACAGCAAGCAGCGATGTTCGCAGCAATGAGTGCAGCAGCTGTAGCATCAAGTTCTTCGTGATAAAATAAAGAAGAACTTGATTTTGGAGGTGCATTTGAAGGATGAAGGAAACAAAGCTTTGGATGAATGGCCAATGGCAGAACGCAAAGGAAACATATGAACTGAGATCGCCCTATAGTGGTGAGGTTATTGCAAAGGTAGCTAAGGCATCAATTTCTGACGTTGAGCAAGCAATTGAAGGTGCACAGGAGGCATTCCAAACGTTTAAAAAGACAACAGCCTACGAACGTGCCGAAATATTATATAAAGTGGTTGACATAATGCGCCAGCGGAAAGAGGAATTAGCTGAAATTTTGGCATTAGAGGCAGGTAAGCCAATATCGGCAGGTTTAACTGAAATAGAACGTACAATAGCAACTTATCAATTTGCTGCGGAGGGTGCTAAGCAAGCAAATGGTGAAACGGTACCGATGGATGCTGCACCCGGGGCAGGAGATCGTATCGGCTGGACAAAACGAGAACCTCTAGGTGTAATTTCAGCCATTACACCATTTAATTTTCCATTCAATTTAGTGGCACATAAATTAGGACCTGCTTTTGCAGTTGGAAATACGGTAGTTTTAAAGCCAGCGACGCAAACGCCATTAAGCTCTATCGTGATGGCGGAAATTTTCCAGCAAGCGGGTCTACCTAATGGTGCGCTTCAAATTATTACAGGTAGCGGAGGGGAGCTAAGTGATACACTAGTGACCCACCCACTTGTGAAAAAGGTGACATTCACGGGAAGTGGTAAGGTTGGTTTGGGCATTAAAGAAAAAGTAGGCTTGCGTAAAGTCACTTTAGAGCTTGGTTCCAATGCGGCAGTAATTGTCGAGCCATCGACACCGATTGATAAAATTATTGCGCGTTGTGTCGGTGGTGCTTTTAATTTTGCTGGACAAGTTTGTATCTCTTTACAACGTATTTATGTACACGCATCTATAATTGATGAATTTACACAGGCGTTTGTAGCTGAGACAGAAAAATTATTGGTAGGTGATCCACTAGATACAAATACGGATGTTAGTGCAATGATTCATCCAAAAGAAGTTGAACGTATTCGTCAATGGATTGACGAAGCAAAGTCACAAGGTGCGATAGTTGCAACAGGAGGAACATTCACGGAACGTACTTTAACGCCAACTGTTATGACGAATGTGACGTCGGATATGAAAGTTGTTTGCCAGGAAACATTCGCGCCAATCGTCTCAATTGTTTCATATGAAACATTAGACGACGCTATTCGACTAGTGAATGAGTCGGAACTTGGTTTAAATGCCGGCATTTATACGAATGTGTTACCTGATGCATTACGTGCAGCAGATGAAATACAAGCAGGTGCTGTTATTATTAATGATATTCCGACATTTAGGGTCGATAATATGCCATACGGTGGCGTAAAAATGAGTGGCTACGGACGCGAAGGTATTAAGTGGGCAATTGAGGAAATGACAGATATGAAATTTATAACAATGAAAAAATCGTTCTAATTTGCATCAACTCTTTTTCTACGATACGATGGCGAAAGAACATTCATGAAGGGAAGTTGCAAGAACTATGACAAACAACGCAATACCGATGGGTCAGTCACGTACTGTTCAAACGCGTCTCGTATTACCGCCAGATACAAATAATCACAACTCCATTTTTGGTGGAAGAGTGTTAGCTTATATTGATGAAATTGCTGCAATTACGGCAATGAAGCATGCGAAAGGGCATGTAGTTACAGCCTCTATTGATTCAGTCGATTTTTTATCGGCAGCACATGTAGGGGATATTTTAGAAATTGAAAGTATTGTTTCGTCAACTGGACGTTCTTCAATGGAAGTTTACGTTCGGGTTATTTCACGAAACATTGAAACTCGTGAGGAAAAATTAACGACGGAATCCTTTGTAACGATGGTTGCAGTAGATGATGACGGTAAACCTAAGCCAGTTCCTGCAATTTATCCTGAAACAGATGCAGAAAAACGTCTGTTTGAAACCGGCCCTGCAAGACGAGAACATCGTAAGCAAAAGCGGGAATTACCGCATTAAAAGTGAAAAGGGAAATTGACGTATACTGTCAGTTTCCCTTTTTGTGCTTACATTTTTAACTCATTTACCACATTAATCAGTGAATCGGAAGAAGAAGAAACTAGTGTAGCCCCTTGTGACAGTTCAGTAATCAAGTTAGAGATTGTTGAAATATCTCTGGATGTATTTACGTACTGCTGTTGAATTCCAGAAACAGCGTCGGCGATATCATTAAATGATTTAGATAAACTGTTTTGTGTATCTACGCTATGTTGAATCTTTTGATCCACGTTAATAACTGAATTAGACATTGTTGTAATATTACTTTCTGTTTCTTTAATGAGATGAGAAACATTTTGTACAGCATTTTTTGTCTCTTCTGCAAGCTTACGAACTTCCTCTGCTACAACAGCAAAACCTTTACCATGCTCACCTGCACGGGCTGCCTCGATAGAAGCATTCAATGCTAATAAGTTGGTTTGATCGGCAATTCCTGTAACTAGCCCTACAATCTCTGATATTTTTTGAGAAGATGTGCGTAACTGGTTCATCGTAACTTCGAGACTGTTTACACTTTGCAAAATAACTTGTATTAAATCATTTTGATCTTGTAGCTGCTGCTGTCCGCGTCTGGATTTTTCCTGTGTATCAGCAACGAAGGATAAGCCTTGCTTAGTCGCTACTGCGATATCGTCCGTTTGAGAAGAAATGACTAATAAAGAAGCTGCTGTTTCTTCACTAATCCCATTGAGCTCCTCTGCCGTTTTTTGAATGGTAGTGACAAGTGCGTGTTTTGTGTCATCAGCTGCTGCTCGAATGCGTTCCTCTTCTTTTTCATAGGCTTCGATTACAAGCTGCTGCTCGAAGTTAATGATTTTGCAGAAGGCATTGATAGCACGTATGGCATCATGTTTCGATAAATCCAACTCATTTGTAAAGCGTGTAAATGTCGTTGTTAATGACTGGAATGAGGCGATATACCACTTTGATTGTAGACCAATTCGAACATGGGTTTCAGCGATTGCCTTCCGTTCATCAATATAAGAGTTGTTAATATGACTTTCGAAAATATCACTCAAGTGCTTATGTAAAGTAACTTTTAAACGATTGATTTGTGACGTTCTGTTTATAATATCTAACAAATCTTGGCTCAAACTAATAGCTGCATAAAATTGATCCACCATTTCAGGAACTAAATCCTTAGCTAAAGGTTGTAGTTGTTTAATGATGGCTAAATCCTCAATTGTTAAATCTAAAAGTTGCAACTGTTTTTGAAGTTTTGGATAGTTTGATACATCCAATTGTACATTGTTTTTATAATTTTCAGGTGCTAATGTAATTGAGTAGCTAGAATCGTTCTTTTTTGTAAACCAACTCATTGTCTTTTGCTCCATTCTTTATAAATGCATAGTAGTATATAAAAAATCGAATTGCTTAGTTTGTTAATTTTTCGGAATATATGGTATTTAGTCTATTCTACTATTTTTTGTCGTAAATTTGGTTAAAATTTTAGTGTATTTCTTTATTTTTTTATAGGCATTATAGACGACCGTCGATTAAAAGTCATGAAATAGACTATTAAAAAGGTAATAGGTAAATTGAATTTGAAATAGGAAACCTGTAAAATACGAACTGTTTAGATTGAACGTAACAATAGTTTTGAGGAGGTTTACATGGAAAAGAAGCGTTTCAAATTTGTTATTCCGGTTATGGTAATTGTAGCGATTGGCTCGGTTTACATGTTAAGAAACTACTATGCTGAAGTACCAGACTTAGATCAACTATTAATTACTATCTGTGCACCATTAGTATCTGGGGTACTCGCTTACTTTTTATTTCCACAGCAAGGCGAAGATAAAATTGATGATCGTGGTCCTTACTGACAGTGGAAAGGCACCTTAGAAAAATCTTAGGTGCCTTTAGTATGTTGTCCGAGTAAATGCTTTGCGCGGGCTCTTCTCGTCATCGATGACGATGGTCCCGAAGGAATTAAGGTTTAAATAATTTGAACCAGCCTTTAAGCTTAAAGACTGCCAGCATAAATAAAGCGATAAAAATCATAATTCCGAGTACGATAAAGTAGCTAAATCTCCCGTGTAGCTCTGGCATATATTCGAAATTCATTCCATAAACACCGGCAATAAATGTTAGCGGAATAAAGATTGTTGAAACAATTGTTAAGGTCATCATAATGCCATTCATGCGACTAGAGCTCATCGCCATATAGCTATCACGCATATCTGCAGTGAGCTCACGGTTGGATTCGATCATTTCGGTGAGTTTAAGCAGATGATCGTAAATATCTCCGAAATAAGCTCGTTCTGATTTTTTTAGTGAAAATCGGTAAGAGTTAAGGATACGATATAATAGATCACGCATTGGTAATATGGTGCGACGTAGATCAAGCAAATCACTACGGAATTCAAACACAATTTTCATAGCGTTGGGGTTACTTTGATAGGTAAGCTCATCTTCTAGTGCATTTAAATGATCCTCAATCTTATAGACAAGTGGGAAATAGTTATCAACGATTTTATCGATTACCTGGTATGTTAAATATATTGTGCCACGTTCCCAATTCTTTGGCTGTTTTTCTAACATCATTTGTACTCGATCTATCTCCGGTGCTGAATTTTTATGAAATGTGACAATAAATTTATTAGAAACAAAAATGTTTACTTCTTCAGCTGTTAATTCTTCGTTAACTCTTTGGATAACAAAGAAATGGAAATCATCATAAAAATCGAGCTTTGGCCGCTGTAAACGCATTAAACAATCTTCTATAGCAAGTGGGTGAAAATGGAAAAATGTATCTAACAGTAGTTCTTCCTCATCGGTCGGACAATTAAAATCGACCCAGTACCATTCAAATTCGTTTTTGTGTATATCTTCAAGCGGAAAATCCTTTATAAGCTTTTGGTCTTTTGTAATGCCAATTGTACGTATCACAGCATTCACCTCAATTCTGTTAATTATAACTTAACAGGTATATATCTTCACAACAAACTTTCTTTATAACATATCCAACCACCAAATAAAGTAGTCGCAAAGAATCTAGATGGTTTTGTAAAACCTGCCTGCTGTAATAGTGATAAAATGTCCTCTTCACGCATAAATGAAAGAGAACGTATGGATTTCTCCATTTCCGCTACTTCCGATGGTGTTAGCTTTGTATGCTGTAGCCAATAAGCACGCCATAAATCAAATTGTAGCT
Organism: Lysinibacillus sp. NPDC086135; assembly: GCF_044746345.1. Taxonomy (NCBI): domain Bacteria; kingdom Bacillati; phylum Bacillota; class Bacilli; order Caryophanales; family Bacillaceae; genus Lysinibacillus; species Lysinibacillus sp. NPDC086135. Next base: position 117,051 of record NZ_JBIVCA010000011.1, read on the forward strand.
CAGTTTCTAAGGAACCTTGCTGCCCATATTTTGAGACCAGGACAAAGGGAGCACCAGGCTTTAAATTATTCGCTATTTCTTTTAATGTTGCAAGCTTCTCTTGATCATTTTGTATAAAGTGAAGTACTAATACACAGCTTGCTGCATCAAACTTCACTGCAGGTAACTGAGTATCCAGTATAGTTCCTTGATATAAAGAAATATTATTAGGTAGAGATTTTAAACGTTCACCAGCGATTTGTAGCATCGCTTCTGACGGATCTATACCAACAAATGACCAATGAGGACTTTTCTCAGCAAGCTGTAAAATCTCATTGCCGCTTCCGGAGCCAACTACTAAAAATTCAGCTGTTTCATGTAACGCAGATTGGTAAAAGGTTTGTGTCAAACGTAGCATTGCATCATAGCTAGGGAGCGTGCGACGAATACCTTTTTCGTATTCGTTTACAAGTTTGTTATTAAATTCCATCGGTTATCACATGCCTTTCAAAAAATTTTAAAATCAAATTTATATTTGAAACTATTTAAGGGATAGGTCCGTAAATAGTAGTACATAAAATAAAAAATTAAATGGAAGGATTGGTATAAATGGAAACTAAATGGTCTAAGGTAATCATACACGCAAGTGCGTTTTTTGCGCCATGGTTAGTACCGATTATATTTTTCTTAATTAGCTCAGATGAAGAGGTAAAAAGTATTTCCGTGCAAGCCTTATTGTTCCAAGTTGTGATGGGGGTATTAATTACAATTTCGGGGATTTTAAGCTTCCTACTTATTGGTATACCGTTCTTAATTGTTTTTGGTATCATGTATTTTATTGCGCCAATTATCGGTATTGTGAAGGCTCTATCTGATGAGCCTTGGCGTTATCCAATAGTTGGTCGATGGGTATAATTTTTATAGACGCAAGTATATGCTAGTTGCATATGCTTGCGTTTTTTCTATAGCTGAAAAGGGTACCTTATAACTAAGAAACTTATTTTTTAGCGGTTGTCCAAACATCCGCTGAAATAAGTTAAGCCTCTGGCGGATGTCAATCGCAAAGGAGGTTAATAAAGGATGTTAGCCTAAAATCATCGCTTCCATGCGATAACGGCTAACTGACCTGCATCAAGCTGCTGACGCTCGCTTTCGCGCAAAAAACATCCTGCTGGCCTAACCACAAAGCCGATTCCGGACGCAATTATTCCTCGGCATAGGCATAATTGATTTTTTCTAAGTGCGAATTAATTGCAATTATTTTCAAGCGTTTTGTATAATATACTCAAAGAAAGTCAAAGATAGTCAAAGTCAGTGAAGTAAGCGAGGTGTATTCCTAAAATGCGTAATATATCAGACATCATAGAAGGCTACTTAAAGCAAGTGCTTGAATTAGGTGGAGAAGGGCATATTGAAATAAAACGTAGTGAAATCGCAGATAAATTTCAATGCGTGCCCTCACAAATAAATTATGTAATCAATACTAGATTTACTGTCGAACGAGGTTACCTTGTTGAAAGCAAACGTGGTGGTGGTGGATACATTCGAATTTTACGTGTCCGCGCGAATTCACAAATTGATTTGATCGATGATGTCCTCGCGCAAATAGAAGGTGGGGCATCGCAAACAATGGCAGAAGATTTAGTGTATCGACTAATTGATGAGCAGGTAATTTCAAAGCGAGAAGCGAAATTAATGTTAGCAGCAGTTGATCGCTCAACTATTGATTTGCAACTCCCGTTACGGGATATCATTCGAGCAAGAATTTTACAAGCGATGCTAACAACGATTAAATATGAACGGCAAAAATAAAAGAGGTGATGGGAATGATATGCGAACATTGTAAGCAGCGTAATGCGACAGTTACCGTAACACAAGTTCAAAATGGTCAAAAAGTAGAGCATCATTATTGTGACGTCTGTGCCTCGCAGTTCCATCCATTTCATGCTGAATTTAAGCAGGAGCCAATATCTATTCAGCAGCTATTATCCAATTGGTTTGGCTCCCCTACATGGCAGCAACAACAAGCGGGTGAAAAACAGCAGGCACCACCACAACCGCAAACATGCCCACAATGTGGATTTACGTATAAACAATTTTTAAAAGAAGGTAAATTTGGATGCCCTAGCTGCTATGACACCTTTAGTGAACACTTACCGAAGCTCTTTAACCGTATACAGGCTGGTCCTCAACATATAGGAAAAATGCCCGGTGCCCGAAACAATGTCTATGTTATCAAAAAGCAAATTGAAGATATTCGTAAACGTATGAAGATTGCTGTAGATGAAGAACAATTTGAAGAGGCCGCAAAGCTTCGTGATGAAGCGAAGGAACTTGAGAAGCAGCTACAATTTGAAGGTGGTGATGTGTCGTGATGATTGAGTCATTTTTAGAGCGTGCTACACCGATATGGATGAGTGTAGAGGACGATTATTCAGATATTGTCATAAGTACACGCATTCGCCTTGCTCGAAATTTAGATGGTTATCGTTTTCCATTAGCCTTTACAGAGGATGAAGCATTACAGGTGGAACAGGCAGTTACACATGCAATCAAGGATAGTACAGAACTTCGAGAAAATTATTCATATTTTGCTATTAAAGACTTAACGTCTTTACAGCGTCAAATACTTGTGGAAAAGCACTTGATTAGTCCTCAGCTTGCAAAAAAAGAGCGAGTTGGCTCCATGCTCTTATCTGATGACGAATCAACTAGCATTATGGTGAACGAAGAAGACCATTTACGCATTCAATGTATGACAGCGAGTTTTCAACTTCAAAAGGCATACGAGCAAGCCAATAAAATTGATCGTACCTTAGAGAAAGCTTTGCCTTACGCATTTCGAGATACATTTGGTTATTTAACAAGTTGTCCAACAAATATTGGTACTGGTTTACGAGCATCTGTCATGATGCACCTGCCTGCCCTTACACTTACGGGTCAGATGAATCAAATCATTAATGCGATGACACGATTAGGAATGACGGTAAGAGGAATATATGGGGAGGGTAGTGAAAATATAGGGAATGTTTACCAAGTGTCAAATCAGATTACACTAGGGAAAACAGAGGATGATATTATAGCCGATATCCAAAGTGTCGCTGAAAAAATAATTCAAAAAGAACGACATGCAAGAGGTAAGTTAATGGAAAAAGCAGAGCTTGCCTTAGAAGACCGTGTATACCGCGCTTTAGGGACATTAACACATGCTCGAATTTTAACGAGTGAGGAAGCTGCTACCTGTCTTTCCAATGTTCGTTTAGGAGTAGATTTACGGTTAATTGAAGGTATTAAAGCGACTAAATTAAACGAATGCGTAGTTAGTATGCAACCTGGATTTTTACAGAATTACGCAGGTGACGTTTTGCCACCTACTGAGCGAGATCGCGTACGAGCGGAAATGCTTCGTGAGGCACTATCTCGAGAAAATATGAGTAAGCCTATTATTCGGAGAAAAGGAGAGGATTCATTTGATGTTTAATCGTTTTACACAACGCGCGCAAAAAGTATTACAGCTTGCACAAGAAGAGGCAATTCGTTGGAAACACGAATCAATTGGAACAGAGCATATTCTATTAGGGCTTATCCGTGAAGGTGGCGGTATTGCTGCAAAAGCATTAGAAGCCATTGATATTAGTCCTCAAATGATTGAATCAGGTATTGAAGAGCTTGTAGGGAAAGGTAAAGAAGATGTTGGTCCAATTGTCCACTACACACCTCGTGCTAAAAAGGTAATAGAACTATCAGTCGATGAATCACGTAAATTAGGTCATTCCTATATCGGCACAGAGCATTTACTATTAGCGCTTATTCGTGAAGGTGAAGGTATAGCGGCCCGTGTATTAAATAATGCTGGTGTCGGATTGAATAAGGCTCGTCAGCAAGTGCTATTGTTATTAGGCAATAACGATAATGCTCAATCTGGTCAACAAGCTGCACAGGCTGCCAATACACCTACATTAGATAGCCTTGCGCGTGATTTAACGCAAATTGCTCGTGAAGGCACTTTAGATCCAGTCATTGGTCGAAGCAAGGAAATTACACGTGTTATTGAGGTTCTGTCACGTCGTACAAAAAATAACCCTGTATTAATCGGGGAGCCAGGTGTTGGTAAAACAGCTATTGCTGAAGGCTTGGCACAGCAAATTATTAATAATGAAGTCCCAGAAATTCTTCGTGATAAACGTGTTATGACACTTGATATGGGGACAGTTGTTGCTGGAACAAAATATCGTGGTGAATTTGAGGACCGTTTGAAAAAGGTAATGGATGAAATTCGCCAAGCAGGAAATGTTATTTTATTCATCGATGAATTGCACACATTGATCGGTGCAGGTGGTGCAGAAGGTGCCATAGATGCATCAAATATTTTAAAACCATCTTTAGCACGTGGCGAGCTTCAATGTATTGGTGCAACGACACTAGATGAGTATCGCAAATATATTGAGAAGGATGCGGCATTAGAGCGTCGTTTCCAACCAATTCAAGTTGATGAACCAACTGTAGAAGAAGCGATTCAAATTATTCAAGGCTTACGCGATCGTTATGAAGCACATCACCGTGTGAAAATCACTGATGAAGCAATTGAAGCGGCAGCAAAAATGAGTGATCGATATATTTCTGATCGTTTCTTACCAGATAAGGCGATTGACTTAATCGATGAAGCCGGTTCTAAAGTCCGCTTACGTTCATTCGCAGTGCCACCAAACTTAAAGGCACTTGAAGATAAGCTTGAAAATGTGCGCTCTGAAAAGAATGCAGCTGTCTCAGGTCAAGAATTTGAAAAGGCAGCATCATTAAGAGATACAGAGCAAAAGCTAAAAGATGAAATCGAAACTACAAGAAAAAATTGGAAGGAAGAACAGGGTAAAGCCGAGTCAAAAGTGACAGTGGATGATGTAGCAGCGGTAGTATCTATGTGGACTGGAATTCCAGTTTCGAAAATTGCGTCAGAAGAATCTTCTAAGTTATTACAACTTGAAGAAGAGTTGCACAAACGGGTTGTAGGTCAAGGAGAAGCAGTAGAGGCAATTTCTCGCGCAATACGTCGTGCAAGAGCTGGTTTGAAAGATCCGAAACGACCAATTGGCTCATTTATTTTCTTAGGCCCTACAGGGGTTGGTAAAACAGAGCTTGCAAGAGCACTAGCTGAGGTTATGTTTGGCGATGAGGACGCAATGATTCGCGTTGATATGTCTGAGTACATGGAAAAACATTCGACTTCACGTTTAGTTGGTTCACCTCCAGGCTATGTAGGTTTTGATGATGGCGGTCAACTAACAGAAAAGGTTCGTCGTAAACCGTATTCAGTAGTATTACTAGATGAAATTGAGAAGGCTCATCCAGATGTTTTCAATATCTTACTTCAAGTACTTGAAGATGGCCGTTTAACAGATTCTAAGGGTCGAGTGGTCGATTTCCGCAATATCGTTGTTATTATGACATCAAACGTCGGTGCAGATGCTTTAAAATATCAGAAAAACCTTGGCTTTAATGTAGGTGGTACGGATACGAAGTATAAAGATATGAAGGGTACAATGCTCGAGGAATTGAAAAAAGCATTCCGTCCAGAGTTCTTAAACCGTATCGACGAAATGATTGTCTTCCACTCACTAGAAAAAGAACATTTAAAAGAAATCGTCGCAATGATGGCGAATGCTTTAACAAAACGTCTAAAAGAGCAAGACATTTCCTTAGAGTTAACGGATTCGGCACTCGAGAAAATTGCAGAGGAAGGCTACGATCCTCAATACGGTGCTCGCCCACTACGTCGTTCATTGCAAAAACAAGTAGAAGACCGTTTATCGGAAGAGCTGCTGAAAGGCAATGTAGAGAAGGGTAATCAAGTTATCATTGATTACGTGAATGAAGAGTTTGTTGTGAAGAAAAAAGAGGAAGTTTCTACTTCTAAATAATCTTCAACAGTGGGGGCTTTCGTCCTCCATCTGCCCATTAAATGTTTATTTGAAAAGAACAGCCAGGCTATAGTGCCAAGCTGTTCTTTTTTATCGTCATTTAGAAGAAGACTCCCACCTCTGAAGGTGGTGAGATGAATGCAAATGTGATTCCTTTTTAGAGGGTATTCAAACACCTACTGAAATAGAGGAACTCAGTCTAAGAGTACCACGTCCTGTGGCAACGACTGAGTGACCAACATCACGTTGGCCCAAAGCCCCCGGCGGATGTCACGGATTTTAAAAGGAATAAATTGTGCGGGCACAATTTAAAATCCGGACGAAATTACGCCAAGGCTTAAATTGATGTACAATATATATAAGAACAAATATTCGAGGTGGATGCATTTTGGCGAAGAAAAAAACAAAATTTGTATGCTCAAGCTGCGGCTATGAATCCGCAAAATGGATGGGAAGATGTCCAGGGTGTGGGGAATGGAATAAGATGGTTGAAGAGGTGGAGGTGGTCGCGAAAGGGCCACGTGGTGCATTCCAACATTCTGCTACGGTTACCCAAAAGGCTCTCCCTATTATGCAAATTGAAGCAGCTGAGGAATCACGAGTTGCAACAGAAATGGGTGAGCTTAACCGAGTGTTAGGTGGAGGCATCGTGCCGGGTTCTCTTGTATTAATTGGGGGAGATCCTGGGATTGGGAAGTCGACGTTGTTATTACAAGTATCTGCGTTGCTTTCGAATAAAGGGCATCGTGTGCTTTATATTTCTGGTGAGGAATCCATCCGTCAAACAAAGCTACGTGCAGAACGTTTAGGGGTGGTATCACAGGAGCTGTATATATATTCTGAGACGAATTTAGAGTTTTTAAATCAGACCATTGACGATGTGCAGCCAAAGTTTGTTATTGTCGATTCTATTCAAACTGTTTTTCATCCGGAGGTAACGAGTGCACCTGGTAGTGTATCACAAGTGCGTGAATGTACAGCAGAACTTATGCGAATTGCAAAAACAAAGGGAATTGCAATTTTCTTAGTTGGACATGTAACAAAAGAGGGACAAATTGCAGGGCCACGTATATTGGAGCATATGGTTGATACGGTATTGTATTTTGAAGGAGAACGACATCATAATCACCGTATTTTACGCAGCCAAAAAAACCGTTTTGGCTCTACGAATGAAATTGCTATCTTTGAAATGCTTCAGGGGGGCTTAAAGGAAGTGTTAAACCCGTCTGAGTTGTTCTTACAGGAGCGTTCACAGGGAGCGGCAGGGTCAACAATCGTAGCCTCAATGGAAGGTACACGGCCAATTCTAGTTGAAATTCAGTCACTTGTAACACCAACAAGTTTTAATTATCCAAAACGAATGGCAACAGGTGTCGATCAAAACCGTGTACAACTGCTTATGGCTGTTCTTGAAAAGAGAATGGGCCTCATGTTACAGGCTCAAGATGCATATATTAAAGTTGCTGGCGGCGTGAAACTTGATGAGCCTGCAATTGATTTAGCGGTGTTGACAAGCATCGTTTCAAGTTTTAAGGATCAAGCTGTCAGAGCAACGGACTGCTTGATTGGGGAAGTAGGTTTGACAGGCGAGGTGCGTCGTGTATCTCGTATTGAACAACGTGTGATTGAGGCAGCAAAGCTCGGATTTAAACGGGCCTTCATACCGGCTTCGAATATAGGTGGATGGGATTTCCCACAAGGTATTGAGATAGTTGGTGTGGAAACGATAAAGGATGCATTGAATGCTTGCTTTAGAGAGCTATAAAGAAGCTTGTGCATGTTGGACAATGTTCTGACATGCACTTTTAATTTATTTCAGCGGGTGTACAAACACCCGCTGAAGTAAATTAAAGCCTCCGGCGGATGTCACGGAAATCGGCAAGGAGTTCTTTGTGCATGCACAAAGCCGATTCCGGACGCAATTATGCCGAGGCATAATTGATTTGCAAGCTTTTGTAATTCATAGATAGAAGGTAGGAAACTCTAAGGGGGGAAACGGCGTCTAAGATAACGTCTGTGAAAAGGCTTCTTTAATGTCCAGCAGATGCTTAAGCATTTCTAATTTGAGTGTGAAGGATTTCAATAATTGATTTTCCTCTTTCATTAGAATCGAAATGGTCGATCACAAGAAGAGATATTAATGATACTTTGATGGGTTCATAAAAGATTTTCTACAGTAAACTATGTATAATTATATATTAAAAATGGGAGGTGACAGTTTATGAAAAAATTTGTTCAAATTGCTTTTTTACTGATTGGAGGAGCATTAGGCCTTGTTTTCTTACCGCCATTATACGAATTGCTTCATTTATCATCTAATCCTTGGCTTGATAATCCCTACGTATCAGTAGCTTTAGGAGCGCTTTTACTGTTTACACTATCGTTTGCCTTTTCAGATTACTTCGTAAGGCTTCTTAGTTGGATGGAAGAGGTGCTATTTAAAGTACCTGTTGGGGATTTATTATTTGGTACACTTGGCCTTATTATCGGACTAATCGTTGCTTATTTCTTAGGATTTGCAATTGATAGTATGGATTTACCGAAATTTACAAAGGTTTTACCAATAATACTGTCATTTGTGCTCGGCTATTTAGGGTTCCGTGTAGGCTTTAAAAAGCGAGATGAATTAATCCAGCTATTTACGTTACGTGGTAATAATGCGAAGAAAAAATTAACGGAAGGTGTAGAGCCTCAAGAAGCGCGAGGAAGCTATAAACTGTTAGATACTAGTGTTATTATTGATGGTCGTATTGCAGATATTTCTGAAACAGGCTTTATAGAAGGTACTCTAGTTGTACCTCAATTTGTCCTTACTGAGCTTCAGCATATTGCTGATTCTTCGGATACATTAAAGCGTACAAGAGGTCGCCGTGGCTTAGATATTTTGAAGAAATTACAAGATGAACGTATGACGAAGGTACAGATTACTGAAGAGGACTTTGAGGATGTGCAAGAGGTTGATTTAAAACTAGTACGCCTTGCAAAGAAAATGGGGCACGATACACAAATTGTTACGAACGACTTTAACCTGAACAAAGTTTGTGAGCTCCACCACGTTAAAGTGCTGAATATTAATGATTTAGCAAATGCAGTAAAGCCTGTCGTTATTCCAGGTGAGGATATGCAAGTGATGGTCATTAAAGATGGCAAAGAGCATAATCAAGGGGTTGCCTATTTAGATGACGGCACAATGATCGTTGTTGAAGGGGGACGTAGCTATATAGGACAGGCAATTACAGTAACCGTAACGAGTGTTCTTCAAACATCAGCGGGTCGTATGATTTTTGCTAAACCAAAGGATGACTAGGAAGTGGGAAATGTGCAATATGAAGTAGTGTTACCTGCTGCGGGAAGCGGAAAGCGAATGGGTGCAGGGCAAAATAAGTTGTTTTTAAATCTTTTAGAAAAACCAATCCTCATACACACACTAGAGGTTTTTGAACAGGATAGCCAGTGTACAGGTATTTGGCTTGCAGTGAAGCCGGAAGAGCGTATATTTATTCAAGAAATGCTAGAGAGGTATGGAATTACTAAAGTTAAAGGTTTACCTGATGGTGGTGCAGAACGACAGCATTCCGTCCATTCGTGCATGAAAGAAATGAAGCAGGTTGGTATTGTGCTTGTGCATGATGCTGCGCGTCCGTTTATTACGCATGATATTATTGCGAATCTTGTACAAAGTGCGTATAACTTTGGCGCTGCGATTGCGGGTGTTCGTGCGAAGGATACGATGAAAAAAGTGCGCGATGGTGTTATTGAAGAGACTATTGATCGAGAAAGCTTATGGATGATTCAAACCCCACAAGCATTTCAATTTGATTTGATTGTAGAGGCAGAGGATGTAGCTGAGAAGGTAGGCTTCCTTGGCACAGATGAAGCAATGCTTGTTGAGCGTCTCGGACATGAGGTGCATATTGTGGAAAGTAGCTACGAGAATGTAAAGATGACGACGCAAGAGGATTTAGTTTTCGGTGAAGCGATATTGCGTAAACGTGCTTTAAAAAAATTATAATAACAAACTAAAAATCTCATCAGCATTATAATTTGCTGATGAGATTTTACATTTTGCTATATTTTGATGTTAATTCACAGTACTGTTCACTACCGACTCAATTTCCTAGGAAATATGTTAAAATGTGAGGGTATAATATAGAGTAAATATATAAGTGAAGGAAGGTGAATGAGGCTGCCTTATAAGCTGAGTAGAAGCTTTTTAAGTCTGCATATTTTTTGAAGTGAATGAGCTTCAGTTGGTGGATTTTCCTGTTTTATTTATCTTATTAGACAGTTTCAAAATCATATGTTTCGAGTGGGACAAGGATTTGACGTGCATGCATTTGAAGAAGGACGTCCTTTAATTATTGGTGGTATAACAATTCCTCATGAAAAAGGGTTAGTAGGGCATTCCGACGCTGATGTTTTATTGCACACTGTAACAGATGCAGCGTTAGGGGCAATTGGTGAGGGAGATATCGGTCGTCATTTCCCAGATACAGATCCCGCGTTCAAGGATGCTGATTCAGCGAAATTATTAGAGTATATTTGGAATATTGTTGAGGATAAGGGCTATGTTCTAGGTAATGTGGATTGTACGATTATGGCACAGCGTCCGAAAATGGCGCCGTATATTCAACAAATGCAAAATCGTATTGCTGAATTGCTTCATGCAGAGCCTTCTCAAGTGAATGTAAAAGCAACAACAACTGAGCGTTTAGGTTTTACAGGTCGCGAGGAAGGGATTGCTGCGATGGCGACAATCCTATTGATTAAGAAATAAAAGCAGGCTCTAAAGCGCTTTTATTTCCTGTAACAGAGTGGTAAAATGAACAAAGTCAATTTTTTGATCGAAAATTTAGGAGGCTTTTAATTATGGCGAAAGAAGTTCGTGTTCGTTACGCGCCATCCCCTACTGGTTTCTTACATATCGGTGGAGCGCGTACAGCGTTATTTAACTATTTATATGCAAAACATCATAACGGTAAATTCATCGTACGTATTGAGGATACAGATATTGAGCGTAATGTAGAGGGCGGAGAAGCATCTCAGCTAGATAATTTAAAATGGTTAGGTATAGAGTATGATGAGTCGATCGATATTGGTGGACCATATGCACCTTACCGTCAAATGGAACGTCTTGATATTTATAAAGAACACGCTGAGAAGCTACTAGAGCAAGGTTTGGCTTACAAATGCTTCTGTTCTTCTGAGAAATTAGAAGCGTCTCGTGAAGAACAAAAAGCACGAGGTGTTGCAGCTCCAACTTATGATGGTACTTGTCGTCATTTATCAGCAGAGGAAGTTGCGGCTAAAGAAGCTGCTGGTGAACAATATACAATTCGTATGCGCGTACCTGAAAATGTAACATATAAATTTGAAGACTTAGTACGTGGACAAGTAGCGTTTGAGTCAAAAGATATTGGTGACTGGGTTCTTGTAAAAGCGAACGGTATCCCTACGTATAACTATGCGGTAGTGCTAGATGATCACTTTATGGAAATTTCGCATGTATTCCGTGGTGAAGAGCATTTATCGAATACACCAAAACAAATGATGATCTTTGATGCATTCGGCTGGGAATATCCACGCTTTGGTCATATGACATTAATCATTAATGAAAACCGCAAAAAATTATCAAAACGTGATGAATCCATTATTCAATTCGTCACACAATATAAAGATTTAGGCTACTTACCTGAAGCGATGTTCAACTTCTTCGCATTACTTGGTTGGTCTCCTGAAGGAGAAGAAGAGATTTTCTCAAAAGAGGAATTTATTAAAATCTTTGATGAAAAACGTCTTTCAAAATCACCATCTATGTTTGATAAACAAAAGCTTACTTGGATGAATAACCAATACATTAAAAAATTATCTTTAGAAGAAGTAGTGGTATTATCTTTACCGCACTTACAAAAAGCTGGTTTATTACCAGAAGAGTTAACAGAAGAAGAACGTGCATGGGCTACAGATTTAATCGCACTTTATCATGATCAAATGAGCTTTGGTGCTGAAATTGTAGAACTATCTCGCCTATTCTTTAACGATCATATTGAATATGATGAAGAAGCAAAAGCAGTTTTAGCAGGTGAGCAAGTACCTGAGGTAATGGCTGCATTTAAAGCACAACTTGAAGGTTTAGAAGAATTTACGCCTGAAGCTGTCAAAGCGGCTATTAAAGCTGTTCAAAAAGAAACAGGTCACAAAGGTAAAAATCTATTTATGCCAATCCGTGTCGTAACAACAGGTGAAACGCATGGTCCAGAACTACCTAACGCGATTTGCTTAATTGGCAAACAGAAAACAATTGGCCGTGTAGAAAAATTTGCACAATAAGTAGAAATTGATTGACAATTTATTAGTTCGTTGTAAAATGTATTTACATTGAGAAAGCGTTGATAAGGAGAAGTAAGTGGCGCATGCTCCAAAGAGAGGACCATCACCGGCTGCAAGTGGTCTGAGCCTAGGCAAAACTGAAATGCACCTTTGAGCATAAAGCTGAACAACTAGTAGGCTTTATCGATTCGTTCCCGTTACAGAACGTCCAGAGTGGAAGGCATACGCCTTCAATCAGAGTGGAACCGCGCAAATTTAGCGTCTCTGTCATTCCTTTTTGGGATGATAGGGGCGCTTTTTTATTTTCTGGACAGGTGACTTGAAGCGATGGATGCGCCGGATTCTACTTCACTGACTCTGCGGTGAGATCAACGTCAGCTATAATATTTCAATGGCCAGGGATGCAAGTGGTTGTGTGGAATTAAAGCAGATCAAAACGAAAAGGGGGAGCTTTTGTGTTTAAAAGAATGAAGGAAGATGTAGAAACAATTTTTGAGAATGATCCAGCGGCGCGTAGTGTATTCGAAGTTATATTAACATACTCAGGTTTGCACGCTACTTGGTCACATCGAGTTGCCCATTGGTTCTTTAAAAAGCGGTTTTATTTTATAGCCCGTGCCATTTCACAAATTAGTCGCTTCTTTACTGGAATTGAAATTCATCCTGGAGCGAAAATCGGTCGACGTTTCTTTATTGACCATGGGATGGGCGTTGTAATTGGTGAAACATGTGAGATTGGTGATAATGTAACGTTGTATCAAGGTGTAACTTTAGGTGGTACAGGAAAAGAAAAGGGGAAACGCCATCCGACGTTAGAGGATAATGTACTAGTTGCGACAGGTGCAAAAGTGTTAGGTTCTATTACAATTGGCGAAAATAGTAAAATTGGTGCAGGTTCAGTTGTCTTAAAAGAAGTGCCGCCAAATGCTACAGTTGTCGGCATTCCTGGTAAAATAGTGATTAAGGATGGAGTTCGTCTAGAGAAAAAACTAGACCACCAAAATATACCTGACCCTGTAGAAGAACGTTGTCAAGCTTTCGAGAAGCAGATTGCAGCATTGAATCAAGAAATCGAACGCTTACAAAAGGAGAGAGAAACACAATGAGTATTCAAATTTTCAACTCATTAACACGACAAAAGGAAACTTTCGTGCCGTTGGAAGAAGGCAAAGTAAAAATGTACGTTTGCGGTCCGACAGTTTATAACTACATTCATATTGGAAATTCACGTCCTGTAATTGTCTACGATACAGTACGTCGTTATTTCCAATACAAAGGCTATGATGTAAAATTTGTTTCAAATTTTACAGATGTGGACGACAAAATTATTAAGGCTGCAAATGAACTTGGAGAAGAAGTTCATGAATTAACGGAGCGCTTTATTGCCGCATACTTTGAAGATGTTTCAGCGCTAGGTTGTAAGAAAGCAGATGTACATCCGCGTGTAACAGAGCATATGGATGATATCATTCAATTTATTCAAGTTTTAGTCGATAAGGGTTATGCTTATGAATCAGCTGGTGATGTCTATTACCGAACTCGAAAATTTAATGGTTACGGTAAATTATCTCACCAATCGGTGGATGATTTAAAAATTGGTGCTCGTATAGAAGCAGGCGAGAAAAAAGATGATGCGTTAGATTTCGCTCTATGGAAAGCTGTAAAGCCAGGTGAAATTTACTGGGAAAGTCCTTGGGGCAAAGGACGTCCGGGTTGGCATATTGAGTGCTCCGTAATGGCACGTGAGCATTTAGGAGATACTATTGATATTCATGCTGGTGGGCAAGATTTAACATTCCCGCATCATGAAAATGAAATTGCACAATCTGAAGCTCATAATGATAAAACATTTGCGCGTTACTGGATGCACAATGGGTATATTAATATTGATAATGAAAAAATGTCCAAATCCCTTGGTAATTTTATACTCGTTAATGATATTCGTAAACAAATCGACCCACAAGTTTTACGCTTCTTTATGCTTTCTGTGCATTATCGTCATCCGATTAACTTTGCGAAGGATTTAGTAGATGCAGCCGCAAATGGGTTAGAACGAATTCGTACTGCCTACAACAATGTGAAACACCGTTTAACAGCAACTGCGAACTTAGGTGATCACTCAGCAGAATGGCTTGGAAAAATTGCTGAACAAAAAGCTCACTTTGAAGAAGCGATGGATGATGACTTTAATACAGCCAATGCCATTTCTGTATTATTCGAATTAGCGCGTATCGCAAATATTTATCTAAATGAAACGAATACTGATGAAAAAGTATTAGTAAGTTTTACTGAAACTTTTGAGGTGTTAGGTGACGTCTTAGGTATTGAATTTGCAAAAGAAGAAGAGCTATTAGACGAAGAAATTGAAGCACTGTTACAGGAACGTGTAGATGCACGTAAAAATCGTGATTTTGCTCGTTCGGATGAAATTCGTGACCATTTGCAAGCGCAAGGTATCATTTTAGAAGATACGCGACAAGGAACTAGATGGAAACGAGGGTAAGTAACTTGGATAAACTCCGCAACGAAGATGTTAAGCAATTGAATGCATTAGCGTTAGCCTATATGGGAGACGCAGTTTTAGAACAAAAGATACGAGAGCATTTACTACGTGCTGGCCGTGTCAAACCTAACACACTTCATAGAGAAGCAACACGTTACGTATCAGCGAAAGCACAATCTATGATTGTACATCGAATGATGGATGAAGGCTTTTTAACAGAGGTGGAGTTGGCTGTGTTCCGTCGTGGACGCAATGCCAAATCCGGCTCTGTGCCCAAAAATACAGATGTTCAAACATACCGTAATAGTTCAGGCTTTGAGGCTGTGCTTGGTAGTTTGTATTTATTAAATGAATTAGAACGCGTTTATGCAATCATTGCATACGCTATTCAAATTATCGAGGAATCAAAAGGAGTGTCGAATTAATGGCAGAGCAAAATGGTGAAATTATTGCCGGTAAAAACCCAGTGTTAGAAGCACTTCGTTCAGGCCGCGATATGAATAAAGTATGGATTGCAGAAGGTGTGAAAAAATCAGGTGTTAATGAACTTCTAGATTTAGCTCGAGAACGTGGCATCATCGTTCAATTTGTCCCGAAAAAAAAGGTGGATCAATTATCAGATGCCAATCACCAAGGAATAGTTGCCTCTGTTGCAGCATATAGATATGCAGAGCTAGAGGATTTATTTGCTGTAGCGGCAAAAAAACAAGAAGATCCATTCTTTTTAATTTTAGATGAGCTAGAAGACCCTCATAATCTAGGCTCTATTATGCGAACTGCTGATGCGATAGGTGCGCATGGTATTATTATTCCGAAGCGCCGTTCTGTGAGTTTGACAGCTGTAGTGGCAAAGTCATCAACGGGAGCAATTGAGCATGTACCTGTCGTGCGAGTTAATAACCTAGCGCAGACGGTAGATGAGCTGAAAGAGCGAGGAGTTTGGATTGCGGGTACAGATGCAAAAGGTTCTGCAGACTATCGTAAAATGGATGCAACATTGCCACTTGCGATTATTATTGGTAGTGAAGGTAAAGGGATGGGCCGCTTATTAAAAGAGAAATGTGACTTTTTATATCATTTACCGATGATTGGGCATGTCACATCACTAAATGCATCAGTAGCTGCTGCACTTTTAATGTACGAAGTGTATCGTAAACGTCAAGAAGCGAATGATTGACGATGAACAACATTTTGCTTGTTGACGGCTATAATATGATAGGAGCTTGGAAAGAGCTTCGACCATTACGTGATACTAATTTTGAAGATGCCCGTAGGAGATTAATTGAGCTTATGGCTGAGTATAAGGCAGCTATAGGGTGGCGCGTAATTATAGTTTTTGACGCACATCTTGTATCGGGTGTGGAGCAAACTTATTTAGAAAATGATGTCGAAGTCATTTATACACGGAAAAACGAAACAGCAGATGAACGTATCGAAAAAATGACACACGAACTAAAAGCTAGAAATGTACAGATTCACGTAGCAACCTCTGATATGGCAGAGCAAAATGTTATTTTTGGTAATGGTGCTCTCCGAAAGTCGGCGAGAGAGCTAGAAATTGAGATGGGTATTATCCAACATAAAATTTCTCATGATGTGAAACAAAAACAGGATAGCAAGCCGCCTTCTCGCATAGCGCTAAAGCCTGATGTTGCTTTGGCCTTCGAAAAATGGCGGCGTGGTTTGAAATGATTGATTGACTCGTATTTTCCAATTCCGTTATACTGTTCCTAATTATCTGTTGTGGCTGAGGTGATACCATGTTTAAAAATAGTATTGTACAAGTGACACAAGATTTTGAACGATTCAATGATGAAGAACTTATTGAAATGGTGCATCAAGGTAATACAGATGCGTTGGATTATTTAATTACGAAATACCGTTTGTTAGTGAGAGCGAAGGCTAGATCTTATTTTTTAATTGGTGCAGATAAAGAAGACATTGTGCAAGAGGGCATGATTGGTTTGTATAAAGCTATTCGTGATTTTAAGGGAGATAAGCTTGCTTCTTTTCGAGCTTTTGCTGAATTATGTATTACGAGACAAATTATTACGGCTATTAAAACAGCTACAAGACAAAAGCATATACCACTAAATTCTTATGTTTCTTTGGACAAGCCTATTTTTGATGAAGAGTCAGACCGTACATTAATGGATGTGTTAACCGGTGCTATTATGGATGATCCGGAAGAATTAATGATTCATAGAGAAGAGTTTGGCTACTTAGAAGAAAAGATGGGTGAGATTTTAAGTGAATTAGAGCTACAAGTGTTAGCGCTTTACTTAGACGGGCAATCTTACCATGAAATTTCTGAGAAATTAAATCGCCATGTGAAGTCTATTGACAATGCTTTGCAACGAGTAAAGCGTAAATTAGAGCGACATTTAGTTCTTGAAGAAATGTCTTAGCGGTTGTATGCCTTTATTGACATTGACAAATATAGGTGTTAGTCTTGAAAAGACAAAGTGCCGAAAAGGTGATTATATGGCAAAAAAAGTCGTTCTAAATTGCGAAAAATGCGGATCGAGAAATTATACGTTTCCAGCTAAGGAAGATACAACTGTACGCCTCGAATTAAAGAAATTTTGCTCGCATTGCAATGAACATACAGTGCATAAACAAACGCTATAAAATAATTTGTAAATAGACAGATATGATTGATTCGGAGGTTAGGCTAGAATGGGCAAGATTAAAGGCTTTTTCAGCAATGTAATGTCGGAAATGCGCAAAACAAGCTGGCCAAAAAGTAAAGAACTGACGAAATATACAGTCGTTGTAATTTCAACTGTTGTAATTATGGCTTTATTTTTTGTGTTAGTAGACTTAGGTATTTCATCATTATTCCGCTGGTACTTAGAGTTATAATTTAGTAAATAGCATGTTAATACTTCTGAAATAGCCCGTCATTACAATAAACGGGTTTTTTCGTTTGTTTTATCTTCGTTGAAGATAAAGCATCTGGCGGATGTCGTGGATTTTTAAAGGAATGAATATAAGGATGTTAGCCTAAAGTCTTCGCGTCCTGCGAAAACGGCTAACTGACCTGCATCCTGCAGGCCTGGGCACAATTGAAAATCCGGACGCATTGTTTATCTGCGCGAAAGTGAAGAAGTGAACAGCAATAAAATATTCTCAATATGATTAGTATGCTACTAGGGATAGTATGAGGGTAGCGATAGATGACTATGCTAGATTTGGTATATATCATCAGGCTTTCGCTAGCTGTTAGCGAAAGCTATGTTTTTCTAATGAGCAGTTTGTGAAAAGAGTAAAGAATGCACTTAGCATATCGTGAATCATTTTCACTCTTATTTGTAAGGGAGGGACGGACGAGGAGTCCTAGTAGTTATGGAGAAAAATTGGTATGTTGTTCATACGTATTCAGGGTATGAAAACCGCGTAAAAGCAAACCTAGAGAAACGTGTAGAAACAATGGGTATGCAGGATAAGATTTTCCGTGTTATTGTACCTGAACATGAAGAAACAGAAATGAAGGATGGGAAAAAGCGTACTATGATGCGTAAAGTTTTCCCTGGTTATGTTTTAGTAGAGCTAATTATGACAGATGATTCATGGTATGTTGTACGTAATACGCCAGGTGTAACTGGCTTTATCGGTTCATCTGGTGGTGGTGCAAAACCGACACCTTTATTACCTGAAGAAGCGGATCGTCTACTTCAGCAAATGGGAATGACTGACAAAATTGTCGAGATTGATATTTCTGTTGGAGAAGCGGTAGAAGTATTGGAAGGGCCTTTTGCTCACTTCCAAGGACGTGTTGAAGAAATTGACACTGAAAAAGGAAAAGTGAAAGTTTCTGTCGATATGTTTGGTCGCGAAACAATTATGGAACTAGACTTTGAGCAAATACAAAAAATGTAGTTCTAGTAACTAAAGTACATATGTCTAAGACGTATGTCGCAGATTTTGTTAATTACTACTTGCTTAAAAAAATTAAAAGTGGTATCATTTCTAGGTCAGATTGTCATACTTTGGTTTGACGTCTGCAATGATAATTTTAATGTTATCGGCAATTAGCTGACAGACAGATATTGAGTGGGAGGGGCAACCCAATTACCACATCACGGACTTAAGGAGGTGTGTCTCGTGGCTAAAAAAGTTATTAAAGTTGTTAAACTTCAAATCCCTGCTGGTAAAGCAAACCCAGCTCCACCGGTTGGTCCTGCATTAGGTCAAGCAGGTGTGAACATCATGGGATTCTGTAAAGAATTCAACGCGCGTACTGCAGATCAAGCTGGTCTTATCATTCCAGTTGAAATTTCAGTATTCGAGGACCGTTCATTCACTTTCATTACAAAAACTCCACCTGCAGCAGTACTGCTTAAAGTAGCAGCTGGTATCCAATCTGGATCTGGTGAACCAAATCGTAAAAAAGTGGCAACGGTTAAACGTGATAAAGTTCGCGAAATCGCTGAAACTAAAATGCCAGACCTTAACGCTGCTTCAGTAGAAGCTGCAATGTTAATGGTTGAAGGTACTGCACGAAGCATGGGTATTGTTATCGAAGACTAATCCCATTACTTGATGATGTATTTGTTTTTTGGAAGGTTGCGGAGTTTCTTTGTGAACGCGCAACCTTTATTCGTGGGAGGTAAAATCCGCTATAACCACAATCAAGGAGGAATTATATAATGGCTAAAAAAGGTAAAAAACTGCAAGATGCAGCAAAATTAATCGACCGTAACGCATTATACGGCGCTCAAGAAGCAATCGAACTTGCTCAAAAAACTAGCACAGTGAACTTCGACGCTACTGTAGAAGTTGCTTTCCGTCTAGGAATCGATACTCGTAAAAACGACCAACAAATCCGTGGTGCAGTAGTGTTACCAAACGGTACTGGTAAAACTCAACGCGTATTAGTATTCGCTAAAGGTGAAAAACTTAAAGAAGCTGAAGCTGCTGGTGCTGACTATGTAGGCGATGCAGAATACATCCAAAAAATCCAACAAGGTTGGTTTGATTTCGATGTAATCGTTGCAACTCCTGACATGATGGGCGAAGTTGGTAAACTTGGTCGCGTATTAGGACCTAAAGGTTTAATGCCAAACCCTAAAACTGGTACAGTTACTTTCGATGTAACAAAAGCTATCAACGAAATTAAAGCTGGTAAAGTAGAATACCGTGCTGATAAAGCTGGTATCATCCACGCACCTATCGGTAAAGTTTCTTTCTCTACAGAAAAATTAGTAGAAAACTTCTTAACTGTATTTGATGTAGTGCAAAAAGCTAAACCTGCTGCAGCTAAAGGTACTTACATGAAATCTGTAAACGTTACAACTACAATGGGTCCAGCTCTTAAAGTTGACGCTTCAAGTGTAGTAGTAAAATAATTAAAGTTTTTATGTAAATCTGTTGACGGCGCTGTCTATCTATGATAAGATGGTTGCTGTTGTGAATCATCCATTTGTACCGTAGACAGTAGGAGTGACTTGTCACTTAATGATCCTACCGAGGACAGCGGAATTCGGAATCTTATTTTAAAGATGATGACTTTCAGCCTCTGTGTCTATGTGACCCAGAGGCTTTTCTTTTGTCGGTATAAATGACCCATTCTAATAGGAGGTGTCATCATGAGCAAAGTTATCGAAAACAAACAAGCACAAGTTCAAGAGATTACTGAGAAATTCCAAAACGCTGCTTCCGTAGTAGTTGTGGATTACCGTGGTCTTAACGTTGCGCAAGTAACTGAACTTCGTAAACAACTTCGTGAAGCTGGCGTTGAGTTCAAAGTTTACAAAAACACTTTAACACGTCGTGCTACTGAAGCTGTTGGTCTTGAAGGAATCAATGACGTATTAGTTGGTCCTAACGCAATTGCGTTCTCGAATGAAGATGTTGTAGCTCCTGCTAAAATCATCAACGAGTTCGCTAAGAAAAACGAAGCTTTAGAAATTAAAGCGGGTATTATTGAAGGTACAATCTCATCTGTTGAAGATGTTAAAGCACTTGCAGAACTTCCATCACGCGAAGGTCTTCTTTCTATGCTTTTATCTGTACTTCAAGCTCCAGTGCGCAACTTCGCACTTGCAACAAAAGCTGTTGCAGAACAAAAAGAAGAACAAGGCGCGTAATATACGCACTATAACTTCCGCGGCCTGACCGCAACAATAAAACATTATCCAATTAGGAGGAAATTATAATGAATAAAGAGCAAATCTTAGAAGCTATCAAAGCTATGACAGTTCTTGAATTAAACGATTTAGTAAAAGCTATCGAAGAAGAATTCGGTGTAACAGCTGCCGCTCCTGTAGCAGTAGTAGGTGCTGCTGCTGGCGCTGCTGAAGAAAAAACTGAGTTTGACGTAGTATTAGCATCTGCTGGTGCAGAAAAAATCAAAGTAATCAAAGTGGTTCGTGAAATCACTGGTTTAGGTCTTAAAGAAGCTAAAGAAGTAGTAGATAACGCTCCTAAAGCTCTTAAAGAAGGCGTTTCTAAAGATGAAGCTGAACAAATCAAAGCTAAACTTGAAGAAGTTGGCGCATCTGTAGAAGTTAAGTAATCTCGCATTACTTTTAAACAAAAGGGAAGCTCGTCATTGTGGCGAGCTTTTTTCTTCATTCTGAGGAGGCGTGGAAATGTCAGATCACTATTATACGAGTAAGCCTCAAACCGAGAGTAAACCTCGTCACTGGACATTTAAGTTGTTAGGGCATACGTTTTCCTTTGAAACGGATGCAGGTGTATTTAGTAAAAGCGAAGTAGATTTTGGATCCCGTGTTTTAATAGATGCTTTTCAAATGCCTGATATTGATGGTGCGATTTTTGATGTGGGGTGTGGGTACGGACCAATCGGATTATCGATTGCCAAAACAAACCCAGACCGTACCGTTCTTATGATGGATATCAATGAACGTGCTGTTGCACTCTCACAAAAAAATGCGCAAGTAAACGGTGTTCAAAATGTACGGATATTTGTGAGTGACGGACTATCGATGGTTGACAATAATGTAAACGCCGCAGCTATTTTAACCAATCCTCCAATTCGCGCAGGAAAGGAAACAATTTTCCGCTTTTACGATGGAGCTTATGATAAGTTAGTGTCATCTGGTGAGCTGTGGGTAGTAATACAGAAGAAGCAAGGTGCACCATCAACGGTAAGTTACTTAGAAGAAAAATTTTCTGAAGTCGATGTTGTGGAGAAGAAAAAAGGGTACTGGATAGTACGCGCGAAAAAATAAGTGAAATATGCATAAATTATTGACTTGACAAATCGGCTATGATAACATGATACAATGCAAAAATATTATTTTGAGGTCGTATGCCCTTTTTGAATATGATTGTTATAATGTGGGTATACTTGCCAAGATAAGTTTAGTTAACCGAAAATGAGATCTTTTTGAAGACTCGTTTTCTTTTTGTCTTTCGAAATCATACACTATTTGTATGATTTTGCAAAGACCTAATATCGCTTTATTGAGGGGTGAATGAGTTGACAGGTCAACTAGTTCAGTATGGACAACACCGCCAGCGTAGAAGCTTTGCGCGTATTAACGAGGTGCTTGAGCTTCCAAATCTGATTGAGATTCAAACGGCGTCTTACGAGTGGTTCCTTGAAGAAGGTTTACGTGAAATGTTCCGTGACATTTCGCCGATCGAGGACTTTACAGGCAATCTTTCATTAGAATTCATCGATTATTCATTAGGAGATCCTAAGTATGATGTTGATGAGTGTAAAGAGCGAGATGTTACTTACGCAGCTCCATTACGTGTGAAAGTACGTCTTTACAACAAAGAAACAGACGAAGTGAAAGAACAGGATGTCTTCATGGGTGACTTCCCATTAATGACAGAGACAGGTACGTTCATTATCAATGGTGCTGAACGTGTTATCGTTTCACAATTAGTTCGTTCACCAAGTGTGTATTTCCATGATAAAACTGATAAAAACGGTAAAAAAGGTTTCGGAGCGACAGTTATTCCGAACCGTGGTGCTTGGTTAGAATATGAAACTGACGCGAAAGATGTAGTGTACGTGCGTATTGATCGTACTCGTAAGCTACCAGTAACAGTGTTACTTCGTGCATTAGGCTTCGGTTCAGACCAAGAAATTATCGATATTATCGGTGATAACGAGTATTTACGTAATACGTTAGAAAAAGATAACTCTGAAAGTACTGAAAAAGCACTTTTAGAAATCTATGAACGTTTGCGTCCAGGTGAGCCACCAACAGTTGAAAGTGCGAAGAGTTTATTATACTCTCGTTTCTTCGATGCAAAACGCTATGATTTAGCGAATGTTGGTCGCTACAAAATGAATAAAAAGCTTCATATCAAAAATCGTTTATTTAACCAAACGATTGCTGAAACGCTTGTAGACCCAGAAACAGGCGAAATTTTAGTAGAGAAGGGTACAGTTCTTGATCGTCGTACTTTAGATAAAATCTTACCGTATTTAGAAGATTCATCAAAAGGAATCGGTTACCGCACTTTATCACAAGTTGGCGGGGTACTTGAAGACGATGTAACAATCCAGTCTATTAAAATTTATGCACCAAAAGATGAAGCGCAAAAAGAAATCAATATTATTGGTAATGCGTACATCGATGAAGAAGTGAAGAATATTACGCCGGCTGACGTATTATCTTCAGTAGGTTATTTCTTCAACTTACTTTACCAAGTAGGGGCAACAGATGATATCGACCACTTAGGTAACCGTCGTCTACGCTCTGTTGGTGAGCTTTTACAAAACCAATTCCGTATCGGTTTATCCCGTATGGAACGTGTAGTGCGTGAGCGTATGTCTATTAACGATACAGCTGCGATCGTACCACAGCAATTAATTAATATTCGTCCGGTAATTGCGTCAATTAAAGAGTTCTTTGGTAGCTCTCAATTATCACAATTCATGGACCAAACAAACCCATTGGCAGAGTTAACGCATAAGCGTCGTCTATCTGCATTAGGACCTGGTGGTTTAACACGTGAGCGTGCTGGTTTCGAAGTACGTGACGTTCACTATTCTCACTATGGTCGTATGTGTCCAATCGAGACACCAGAGGGTCCAAACATTGGTTTAATTAACTCACTATCTTCATTTGCCAAAGTAAATAAATTCGGATTCATTGAAACACCTTATCGTCGTATTGACCATGAAACAGGTCAAGTAACGGATCAAATTGATTACTTAACAGCTGATGAAGAAGATAACTACTATGTAGCACAAGCGAACTCACTATTAAATCCTGATGGTACATTTGCTAAAGACGAAGTAGTAGGTCGTTTCCGTGGGGACAATACAGTATTTAATAAATCGCAAATGGACTACATGGACGTATCTCCTAAACAAGTAGTGTCAGCTGCGACTGCATGTATCCCGTTCTTAGAAAACGATGACTCGAACCGTGCACTTATGGGTGCCAACATGCAACGTCAAGCAGTTCCTCTTCTTAACCCAGAAGCTCCATTCGTTGGTACTGGTATGGAACACGTTGATGCGCGTGACTCAGGTGCGGCTGTAGTAGCGAAATATGATGGTATTGTTGAGCACGTTGAAGCTCGCTCTATCCATGTTCGCCGCATTGAAGTCGTTGACGGTAAAGAGGTAAAAGGCGATTTAACAAAATATAAATTACAAAAATTCATTCGTTCTAACCAAGGTACTTCATACAACCAACGTCCACTTGTAAAAGTTGGCGAACGTGTGAAACCTCGTGACATTTTAGCAGATGGTCCATCTATGGAAAATGGTGAACTTGCTCTTGGTCGTAACGTACTTGTTGCGTTCATGACTTGGAACGGCTTTAACTATGAGGATGCTGTTATCATGAGCGAACGCCTTGTAAAAGACGATGTTTATACATCTGTTCATATTGAAGAATATGAATCAGAGTCTCGTGATACAAAATTAGGACCTGAAGAAATCACTCGTGATATTCCAAACGTTGGGGAAGATGCGCTTCGTAACTTAGACGAACGCGGAATTATCCGCATCGGTGCAGAAGTACGTGATGGTGACATTCTTGTAGGTAAAGTAACACCTAAAGGGGTTACAGAATTAACTGCTGAAGAACGTTTATTACATGCTATCTTCGGTGAAAAAGCTCGTGAAGTTCGTGATACTTCATTACGTGTACCACATGGTGCTGGCGGTATTATTCTTGACGTTAAAGTATTTAACCGTGAAGATGGCGATGAATTACCACCGGGTGTTAACCAATTAGTTCGTGCTTATATTGTTCAAAAACGTAAAATTCGCGTAGGGGACAAAATGGCCGGACGTCACGGTAACAAAGGGGTTATCTCTCGTATCTTACCGGAAGAGGATATGCCATTCATGCCAGACGGTACTCCTGTTGATATCATGTTAAACCCACTTGGTGTACCTTCTCGTATGAACATCGGACAAGTTTTAGAACTACACTTAGGTATGGCTTCTCGTTACTTAGGCGTTCATATGGCAACTCCAGTATTTGATGGTGCCAACGAGGAAGATGTTTGGGAAACAATGGAAGAAGCGGGCATGAACCGTGATGGTAAAACAATCCTGTATGATGGACGTTCAGGTGAACCATTCGATAACCGTGTATCAGTTGGTGTCATGTACATGATCAAACTTGCTCACATGGTTGATGATAAACTTCACGCTCGTTCAACAGGTCCTTATTCACTTGTTACTCAACAGCCGCTTGGTGGTAAAGCACAGTTCGGTGGACAACGTTTTGGTGAGATGGAAGTATGGGCACTTGAAGCATACGGTGCTGCTTACACACTTCAAGAAATCTTAACAGTTAAATCTGATGACGTTGTTGGTCGTGTAAAAACATACGAAGCAATCGTTAAAGGTGAAAGTGTACCAGAGCCAGGCGTTCCTGAATCATTCAAAGTATTGATTAAAGAACTTCAATCTCTTGGTATGGATGTGAAAATGTTAACAGTTAATGATGAAGAGGTAGAGCTTCGCGACTTAGACGAAGAAGAAGATCTTCAACCAGCTGACGCACTTAACATTGCACCACAGCAAGAAAAAGAAGAAGAGCCAGTAGAGTCTTTTGAATAATGGAAAACGTTAGTTCACAACTTTGTGAACACGATCAAAGTTATTTTTCAAATTAGTCGGGCAGGATTTAACGCCCTGTCCGGCTTTTTCTTTTAACTTCTTTCAGCAGAAGTCCAAATGTCTGTAGCTGACGCTTCGCTTTCGCTACAAAAAACACTTGCTGAAAGAAGTGAAAGCCTCCGGCGGATGTCACGGAATCGGAAAGGAATTCTTTGTGGAAACACAAAGCCGATTCCGGACACAATTATGCCGAGGCATAATTGATTAAATCATTCTATTTTTAATCTTTTGCTAAAGAGACATGATTCTTGCAAACGATTATCGAGCTGCGTAAAAGAGTCTTTATAAAGACCTATACTAGAGGGAGGTAGGCTCCTTGATAGACGTTAATGAATTTGAATATATGAAAATCGGTTTAGCTTCTCCTGACAAGATTCGTTCTTGGTCATACGGTGAAGTCAAAAAACCTGAAACAATCAACTATCGTACTTTAAAACCAGAAAAAGATGGTTTATTCTGTGAGCGTATTTTTGGTCCAACTAAGGACTGGGAGTGTCATTGTGGTAAATACAAACGTGTACGCTATAAAGGCGTAGTTTGTGATCGTTGTGGAGTTGAAGTAACACGCGCTAAAGTTCGTCGTGAACGTATGGGCCACATCGAATTAGCAGCACCGGTATCTCATATCTGGTACTTCAAAGGTATTCCTAGCCGTATGGGACTTATTTTAGATATGTCCCCACGTGCACTAGAAGAAGTAATTTACTTTGCTTCTTACGTTGTAATCGAGCCAGGTGCTACAAACTTAGAAAGTAAGCAACTGCTTTCTGAAAAAGAGTACCGTGCATATCGTGAAAAATTCGGCAACACATTCGAAGCAGCTATGGGTGCGGAAGCAATTAAGAAATTGCTAGGCAAAATTGATCTTGAAGATGAAACTCATTCTTTAAAAGAAGAGTTGAAATCAGCACAAGGTCAACGTCGTACACGTGCAATTAAACGTCTTGAAGTTGTTGAATCATTCCGTAACTCAGGTAACTCTCCTGAATGGATGATTTTAGATGTACTACCGGTTATTCCGCCAGAGCTACGTCCAATGGTGCAATTAGATGGTGGTCGTTTTGCAACTTCTGACTTAAATGATTTATATCGTCGTGTAATCAACCGTAATAACCGTTTAAAACGTTTACTAGACCTTGGCGCTCCAAGTATCATCGTACAAAACGAAAAACGTATGTTACAAGAAGCTGTTGATGCATTAATCGATAACGGTCGTCGTGGTCGTCCTGTTACAGGTCCTGGTAACCGTCCATTAAAATCACTTTCACATATGCTGAAAGGTAAACAAGGTCGTTTCCGTCAAAACTTGCTTGGTAAACGTGTTGACTACTCTGGTCGTTCGGTTATCGTAGTAGGTCCAAACTTAAAAATGTATCAATGCGGTCTACCGAAAGAAATGGCAATTGAGCTATTTAAGCCTTTCGTTATGAAAGAGTTAGTAGAACGTGGTCTTGCTCATAATATTAAATCTGCTAAACGTAAAATCGAGCGTTTAAACAACGATGTATGGGACGTTTTAGAAGATGTCATTCGTGAGCATCCAGTATTACTAAACCGTGCACCTACGCTTCACCGTCTTGGTATTCAAGCGTTTGAACCAACACTAGTTGAGGGTCGTGCTATTCGTCTTCACCCATTAGTATGTACAGCTTATAACGCTGACTTCGATGGTGACCAAATGGCGGTTCACGTACCATTATCAGCAGAAGCACAAGCAGAAGCTCGTCTTCTAATGCTTGCTGCACAAAATATCCTGAATCCGAAAGACGGGAAACCGGTTGTTACACCATCTCAAGATATGGTATTAGGTAACTACTACTTAACACTTGAGCGTGAAACAGCTCGCGGTGAAGGAACAACTTTCTATGGACCAAACGAAGTATTAATTGCATACGATACAGGTCATGTTCATTTGCATACTCGTATTGCGATTAAAGCAAGTTCGTTAAATAACCCAACATTTACTGAGGAACAAAATAATATGTTCCTATTAACGACTGTTGGTAAAGTAATCTTTAACGAAATCTTGCCTAAATCATTCCCATACATTAATGAGCCAACTGCATTCAACTTAGAACAAGAAACACCAGACAAATACTTTGTTAATTTAACAATTGATGAAGAAACGTTAAAAGAACTTGAAGCAGATGCTACTTATAATGGGCTTGATGAAAAAGGTAAAGTTGATGCACAACGCACAGCTGTACTGCGTAAACACTTTGCATCAGTACCAGTTGTAAACCCATTCCGCAAAAAATTCTTAGGTAATATCATTGCTGAAGTATTTAAACGTTTCCACATCACTGAAACATCTAAAATGCTTGACCGCATGAAGAACTTAGGATTCAAATATTCAACACGTGCTGGTATCACTGTAGGTGTTTCTGACATCGTCGTATTACCAGACAAAGGTGAAATTTTAGCGGTAGCTCAAGAAAAAGTAGATAAAGTTCAAGCGCAATTCCGTCGTGGTTTCATCACGGAAGAGGAGCGTTATGATCGCGTTATCTCAAGCTGGAGTGCTGCGAAAGATGAAATTCAATCGAAGCTGATGAAGTCGCTTGAGAAAACAAACCCAATCTTTATGATGTCTGACTCAGGTGCCCGTGGTAACGCATCTAACTTTACACAGTTAGCTGGTATGCGTGGTCTGATGGCCAACCCGGCTGGTCGTATCATCGAACTTCCAATTAAATCTTCATTCCGTGAAGGTTTAACGGTATTAGAGTACTTCATCTCAACTCACGGTGCTCGTAAAGGTCTTGCCGATACAGCCCTAAAAACTGCCGATTCAGGTTACTTAACACGTCGTCTTGTTGACGTAGCACAAGATGTTATCGTTCGTGAGGATGACTGTGGAACTGACCGCGGTTTAACAATTGGTGCGTTAATGGAAGGCACAGAGTTAATTGAAGCGTTAGATGAACGTATTATCGGTCGTCATACGAAGAAAACAATTATGCATCCAGAAACAGCTGAAGTTATCTTAGAAAAAGATGGCTTAATCGATCAAGATATCGCTCGTGCGGTTATCGAGGCTGGTATCGAGGAAGTAACAATCCGTTCAGCATTCACATGTAATACAAAACATGGTGTATGTAAAAAATGTTACGGCATGAACTTAGCAACAGGTGAAGAGGTTGAAGTTGGAGAAGCAGTTGGTATTATTGCGGCTCAATCAATCGGTGAACCAGGTACACAATTAACAATGCGTACATTCCATACAGGTGGGGTTGCCGGGGATGATATTACACAAGGTCTTCCACGTATCCAAGAGATTTTTGAAGCACGTAATCCTAAAGGTCAATCAGTTATTTCTGATATCGCAGGTACTGTTTCAGACATCACCGAAATCCGTGAAGGTCTAAAAGAGATTACAATTGAAGGTGAAGTAGAAACACGTAAATACGCAGCACCTTACAATGCTCGTCTGAAAGTACAAGAAGGCGACTTTGTTGAACGTGGTCAAGTATTAACAGAAGGTTCTATTGATCCAAAACAATTATTAAAAGTTAAAGACGTTTCAACAGTTCAAGAATATCTGTTAAAAGAAGTACAAAAAGTATACCGTATGCAAGGGGTAGAAATTGGAGACAAACATATCGAGGTAATGGTTCGCCAAATGCTTCGTAAAGTTCGTGTGATCGAAGCTGGTGATACAGAATTATTACCAGGCTCATTACTAGATATTCACCAATTCTCAGAAGCAAATGCAGATGCTGTGCTAAATGGCAAAAACCCTGCAACTTGTCGTCCTGTTATCCTAGGTATTACAAAAGCGTCTCTTGAAACAGAATCATTCTTATCCGCTGCATCATTCCAAGAAACAACTCGTGTGTTAACGGATGCTGCTATTAAAGGAAAACGTGATGAACTTCTTGGTCTGAAGGAAAACGTAATTATCGGTAAACTTGTTCCTGCAGGTACTGGTATGCAACGTTACCGTCAAATCCGTATTGAAAAAGATGAGCTTGACACAGAAGACCTAATTTCTGCTGAATAATCATTAAAATAAGTGCCGAAGAGATGTATTTTGATCATCTCTTCGGGCTTTTTAAAGATATTAGTTGACAGTCGAAATTGGTAATGATAATATATTGAAGGTTGATAGTTAACTGTCTGTACTTCGGAGGATATGAAAATGTCTTATGATAGAGTAAGGGATAGTCAAACAATCATAGGTACAAAGCAAGCAGTAAAAGCAATGCAAGCTGGTTCAGTGAAAGAACTTTTCGTGGCACTTGATGCAGACAATTGGGTAACCGATTCGGCCATATCTTTCGCGAGAGAAATCGGTATACCAGTTATTCTTGTTGAGTCCAAAAAGGAACTGGGCAAGGCCTGTGGAATCCATGTTGGAGCTGCGGTAGTTGCGATTACTGTAGAGTAGTTTTTGTGTATTAAACACAAAGACTTTGTTTTTACCCAAAAAATGAACCACCTGGATGTGTGGTATTAACAAGGAATAAATGAAGGGAGGAAATATCGATGCCTACAATTAACCAATTAGTACGTAAGCCTCGTCAATCTAAAATCACGAAATCAAAATCACCAGCGTTAAACAAAGGATATAACTCATTTAAAAAATCTTTAACTGATGTTAAGTCTCCACAAAAACGCGGAGTTTGTACTCGTGTGGGTACAATGACACCTCGTAAACCAAACTCAGCGTTACGTAAATACGCTCGTGTACGTTTAACTAACCAAATCGAGGTTACAGCTTATATCCCAGGTGAAGGCCACAACTTACAAGAGCACAGTGTTGTTCTTATCCGTGGCGGACGCGTAAAAGACTTAGCGGGTGTTCGTTACCATATCGTACGTGGAGCTCTTGATACAGCTGGTGTAAACGGTCGTTTACAATCACGTTCTAAATACGGAACAAAACGCCCTAAAGAAAAAAAATAATTTAACATTATTGAGCATTGCTTAATAATGAGCTTGAGTAGTTGTCGCAAATTTCTAATCTTGCTAGCAGATTGGGATTTTTTGCGGCAAATATGACAAGACAATTTTTATAAAATAAATCGATAATTATTCGAAAGGAGGAAAACACATGCCTCGTAAAGGTCCTGTTTCCAAACGTGACGTGTTACCAGATCCAATTTATAGTTCAAAACTAGTAACTCGTTTAATTAATAAAATGATGGTTGATGGTAAAAGAGGTACTTCTCAAAAGATTTTATACGGTGCGTTCGATTTAGTTAAAGAACGTTCTGGTCAAAATCCAATTGAAGTATTCGAAGCTGCTCTAAATAACGTAATGCCAGTTCTTGAAGTACGCGCTCGCCGTGTTGGTGGTTCTAACTACCAAGTGCCAGTAGAAGTACGTCCAGAACGTCGTACAACTTTAGGTCTTCGTTACCTAGTTAACTACGCTCGTCTTCGTGGTGAAAAAACTATGGAAGAGCGTTTAGCTAACGAAATCCTTGATGCTTCTAACAACACTGGTGCATCAGTTAAAAAACGTGAAGATATGCACAAAATGGCAGAAGCGAACAAAGCATTCGCTCACTACCGTTGGTAATCTAAACATCGCATAAGCCCAATATGGAAGGAGAAATACCTTATGAAACGCGAATTCTCTCTAGAGAATACTCGTAATATTGGGATCATGGCTCACATTGATGCTGGTAAAACAACAACTACTGAGCGTATCCTTTATTACACAGGTAAGATTCACAAAATCGGTGAAACTCACGAAGGCGCTTCTCAAATGGACTGGATGGAACAAGAGCAAGAACGTGGTATCACAATCACTTCTGCTGCGACAACAGCTCAATGGAACGGCAACCGTGTAAACATCATCGATACTCCTGGACACGTAGACTTCACTGTAGAAGTTGAACGTTCACTACGCGTACTTGATGGTGCTGTAACAGTTCTTGATGCTCAATCTGGTGTTGAGCCTCAAACTGAAACAGTATGGCGTCAAGCTACAACTTATGGCGTTCCACGTATCGTGTTCATTAACAAAATGGATAAAACAGGTGCAGATTTCCTATATTCTGTAGGAACTCTACACGAACGTTTACAAGCAAACGCTCACCCTATCCAATTACCTATCGGGGCTGAAGATCAGTTCTCAGCAATCATTGACTTAGTTGAAATGAAAGCTACTTTCTACGGCGACGAAAAAGGTACAGCAGTGACTGAAGGCGAAATTCCTGAAGAACACCGCGCACAAGCTGAAGAATACCGTGAAAAATTAATCGATGCTGTTGCAAGTGTTGATGAAGAAATCATGGAAAAATATTTAGAAGGCGAAGAAATTTCTGTTGCTGAACTTAAAGCGGCTATCCGTCGTGCTACGATCGCAGTAGAATTTTACCCAGTAATCTGTGGTACAGCATTCAAACACAAAGGCGTACGCCCAATGTTAAATGCAGTAGTTGATTACTTACCATCTCCATTAGATGTACCAGCAATCAAAGGTACTGATGTTGATGGTGACGAGGAATTAGAACGTCATTCTTCAGATGAAGAGCCATTCTCAGCTCTTGCATTCAAAGTTATGACTGACCCATTCGTAGGTAAATTAACTTTCTTCCGTGTGTATTCTGGAACTTTAGAATCAGGTTCATACGTACAAAACTCTTCTAAAGGTAAACGTGAACGTGTAGGCCGTATCCTACAAATGCACGCAAACTCTCGTGAAGAGATTTCTAAAGTATTTGCAGGGGATATCGCAGCAGCAGTAGGTCTTAAAGATACTACTACTGGTGATACTCTATGTGACGAGAAAAACCTAGTTATTCTTGAATCAATGGAATTCCCTGAGCCAGTAATTTCTCTTTCTGTAGAACCAAAATCAAAAGCTGACCAAGATAAAATGGGTCAAGCTTTACAAAAACTTCAAGAAGAGGATCCAACTTTCCGTGCTCACACTGACACAGAAACTGGTCAAACAATCATCTCAGGTATGGGTGAGCTTCACCTTGATATCTTAGTTGACCGTATGCGCCGTGAATTTAAAGTAGAAGCTAACGTAGGTGCTCCAATGGTATCTTACCGTGAAACATTCCGTGGCTCTGCAAAAGTTCAAGGTAAATTCACTCGCCAATCTGGTGGTCGTGGACAATATGGTGACGTAACGATTGAGTTCTCTCCAAATGAAGAAGGTAAAGGCTTTGAATTCGAAAACGCTATCGTTGGTGGTGTAGTACCTCGTGAATACATTCCTGCAGTAGAAGCTGGTCTTCGTGACTCTCTTGACCGCGGTGTAGTAGCTGGTTACCCACTTATCGACATTAAAGCGAAATTAGTATTCGGTTCTTACCATGACGTTGACTCGAATGAGATGGCGTTCAAAATTGCTGCATCTATGGCTCTTAAAGAAGCTGCTAAACAATGTGACGCAGTTATCTTAGAACCAATGATGAAAGTAGAAGTTGTAATTCCAGAAGAATACCTTGGTGATATCATGGGTAACATTACTTCTCGTCGCGGACGCGTTGAGGGTATGGAAGCTCGCGGTAACTCTCAAGTTGTTCGTGCAATGGTTCCACTATCGGAAATGTTTGGTTATGCAACAACTCTTCGTTCAGCAACACAAGGTCGTGGTGTATTCTCAATGACATTTGATCATTATGAAGAAGTACCAAAATCAATTGCTGCTGAAATCGTCAAAAAAAATAAAGGTGAATAATTGAATTTTCATCTTGCATAAAGTATAACTAATTTGTAAGCTATGATTGTGGGATGGTGGATGGGCCCATCCGCCATCAGCAATCATTCTATAAATTTTTAAAAAATATAAACATATAATTTTGAGGAGGCAATCTCTAATGGCTAAAGAAAAATTCGACCGTTCAAAAACGCATGCTAACATTGGTACAATCGGACACGTTGACCATGGTAAAACTACTTTAACTGCTGCTATCGCAACAGTTCTTTCTAAAAAAATGGGTGGAGAAGCTAAATCATACGCTGATATCGATAACGCTCCAGAAGAAAAAGAACGTGGTATCACAATCAATACTTCTCACGTAGAATACGAAACTGATACTCGTCACTATGCACACGTTGACTGCCCAGGACACGCTGACTATGTTAAAAACATGATCACTGGTGCTGCACAAATGGACGGCGGTATCTTAGTAGTATCTGCTGCTGACGGCCCAATGCCACAAACTCGTGAACACATCCTTTTATCTCGTCAAGTAGGTGTTCCATACTTAGTAGTATTCATGAACAAATGTGATATGGTTGACGACGAAGAATTATTAGAATTAGTAGAAATGGAAATCCGTGACCTACTTTCTGAATATGACTTCCCAGGCGACGATCTTCCTGTAATCAAAGGTTCTGCTCTTAAAGCTCTTGAAGGTGAAGCAGAATGGGAAGAAAAAATCATTGAATTAATGGACGCTGTAGATTCTTACATCCCAACTCCAGAACGTCAAACTGACAAACCATTCATGATGCCAGTAGAGGACGTATTCTCTATCACTGGTCGTGGTACAGTTGCAACTGGCCGTGTTGAACGTGGTCAAGTTAAAGTTGGTGACGTTATTGAAATCATCGGTATCACTGAAGAAGCTAAATCTACAACTGTAACTGGTGTAGAAATGTTCCGTAAATTATTAGACTACGCTGAAGCTGGTGACAACATCGGTGCTTTACTTCGTGGTGTAGCTCGTGAAGAAATCCAACGTGGTCAAGTATTAGCTAAACCAGGCTCAATCACTCCACACACTAACTTCAAAGCTGAAGTTTATGTTTTATCAAAAGAAGAGGGTGGCCGTCATACTCCATTCTTCTCTAACTACCGTCCTCAGTTCTACTTCCGTACAACTGACGTAACAGGTATCTGTAACTTACCAGAAGGCGTTGAAATGGTAATGCCTGGCGATAACATCGAAATGACAGTAGAACTTATCGCTCCAATCGCTCTTGAAGAAGGTACTAAATTCTCTATCCGTGAGGGTGGCCGTACTGTAGGCGCTGGCGTAGTTGCTTCTATCCAAAAATAATTTTAGCGCAAGCTAATTTTCCAAACCAATCTGTAGGGACGCTTACAGATTGGTTTTTTTGTGTTAAAATATGTAAAGAATATTTGGTAATCTTAGTTGAATTAGATTATTTTATGTGTACATAATGGGTGAAATATCAAAAAGTAGAAATATCGACTTTTTACGAAACCGCTAGAGGTGAAAGCTAGTACCAGAGACATCCGCCGGAAGTTTTAACTTCTTTCAACGGATGTTTGGACAGCTGCTTAAAAAAGTTAAAATTAAAAGGCAGTGTAGCATGTAGAGTATAGAATCGCACCCCTTTTAATTACTATTAGCCGTTTAATAATTCATCTTTAAAAAGTTAGGATAATATTTGTTAAAAACGTATGATATATATAAATTGGTTGGAGTGGAGGCTGGGCGACTCCTCGGGGCTCATCGGACGCGCCCAGTCGGAGCGGAAATCAACCTCACGTTATGACGATTAGCCTATTTAATACATAAGAACACTTCATGGAAGGAGAATTTGCATATGGAAATGAAAATATTGCTAATTGAAGACGATCCATCAATTTTCGAAATGATTCAGACACGTTTTGCACAGTGGTCGCTTCAGGTTGTGGGTCCTAAAGATTTTCAAAAGGTAATGGATGATTTTATTGAACAAAAGCCACAGCTTGTATTGATTGACATTCAGCTTCCAGCTTATGATGGTTTTCATTGGTGTCGCGAAATACGTTATATCTCAAAGGTGCCAATTCTCTTTCTATCTTCACGAGACCACCCAATGGATATGGTCATGGCAATGCAAATGGGTGCGGATGACTTTGTACAAAAGCCTTTCCATATGGAAGTATTACTAGCAAAGGTACAAGCCATTTTACGTCGTACATATGATTATATAGAAGAATCTATGGATGTCACACGGTTCAATGGAGCAGTCATTGACTATGCACGCAGTGAAATTATGTATGAGGGTAATCTTGCCTCGCTAACTAAAAATGAACTCTTTATTTTACGTATTTTAGTGGAGAAGGCCGATCAAATAGTTTCAAGAGATGATTTAATGAGAAAGTTATGGGATGATGAACGCTTTGTTAATGATAATACATTGTCGGTAAATGTTAATCGATTACGTACTAAACTTGAGGATATAGGTTTGCAAGAAGCGATTTTAACTAAAAAGGGACTTGGTTATATGGCTGTAACACAAGGGAAGTGAGTGACAATGCTAATTTTATTTTTAAAAGAACGCCTCGCTTGGATAGGCTTTTTTGCTTTTATCATCGTTATGATCAATGTTTTATTCTCTTTAGACGCTGGATTAGAGGGAATATCTATTTGGTATATGAATATTAGTGTGCTTATTAGTTTTATGATTTTTCTTATTTGGCGATATATACTAGAAGTAAGGCAGTTAAAGGATTTCCTGGGAAATGTGGAAAGTCAACTCGATGATGTGCATGGCAAAAGTATGACGTTATCACCTTTTCAAGCAGCATACCTGATGAAAATTGAAGATGTATTTTATGATAAGAATACAGAGTTAAATCAAGCGAAGGTACAGCTGCAGGAATATTCGGATGAACTGCTAGCGTGGGTTCATGAAGTTAAGGCACCTTTAACTTCAATTAATTTAATGCTGGACCACGTAGAAGATTTGACACTACGTCGTAAATTAGAGACGGAGTGGTTAAGACTACATTTATTGGTCGATCAGCAGCTACACCAAACACGTTTAGCTTCTATTGAAAAAGATAATTATATGACAGAGGTCGAGCTAAGAACTGTGGTCTATAAGGAAATAAGAGCTATGCAGGCATGGTGTATTGAAAAAGGTATCGGTTTCGATGTTGAAGCGTTAACAGTGACAGTGATGACAGATGGAAAATGGCTAGCCTTTATCATCCGACAAATTCTGTCCAATGCGATTAAATATAGTCCTGCAAATTCAGAGGTATTGATTTTTACGGAAGTAGATGCTACTGGAGCAACATTACTACATATAAAAGATGCAGGTATTGGCATTCGTAAGGAGGATTTACCTCGAATCTTTCATAAGTCGTATACTGGGACAGCCGGTAGAGAGTCTGCACAATCAACAGGTATGGGTCTATACTTAGCACATAACGTGGCGCAGAAAATCGGCGTTCGTATAACTGTCCAATCTAATGTTGGGGAAGGTTCGATATTTACATTACGTTTTCCATTACAAAATGAATATGTCAAACTAACAGGTAGATGACGAAATTGTCACCTACCTTTTTATATTGTCATGTAAAACACACGAATTAGTGAAGAAGACAGGATACACTTGAACTATAGAAAGGGGCGTTTACAAGTGGCAGTTTTAATTGGTCGTAAAGTAAAAAAAGTATATGGCAAAAAATCAACAGCCCAAGAGGTTTTAAAGGGTATTGATTTAGAAGTTAGTAAAGGTGAATTTGTTGGTATTATGGGACCTTCAGGCTCTGGGAAGACAACACTTTTAAATGTTTTGTGTTCGATTGACTTTGCAACAGAAGGTGTAATTGAAATAAATGGTCAAAACTTACGTGGTATGAAGGAGAAGGCGTTAGCTAATTTCCGTCGTGAACAATTAGGATTCATATTCCAAGATTATAATTTGTTAGATACACTGACGGTAAAAGAAAATATTTTACTGCCGTTAGCTATTGGTCGGCTACCAAAGGCTGTGGCAGAGAGTCGCTTAAAAGAGCTTACTCATTTATTAGGTATTACTGAAATTTTAAATAAATATCCAAATGAAATATCGGGTGGTCAAAAGCAACGTACATCAGCAGCGCGTGCACTAATTACAAATCCGTCGCTTGTATTCGCTGATGAACCTACAGGCGCACTTGACTCAAAATCAGCTACTGCACTTTTAAAAAATCTACAAAGTATTAATGAGTCAAAAAAAGCAACGATTATGATGGTTACGCACGATGCGGTAGCAGCGAGTTTTTGTACCCGTGTTTTATTTTTAAAGGACGGACTCATTTATAGTGAGCTATATAAAGGAGATAAAACGAGACAGGCATTTTTCCAAGAAATCATGCATACGCAAAGTGTGCTAGGCGGTGACGGCTATGAGTCTTAGTAAACTCGTATTGCGCAGTATGAAGAAAAATATGAAGCATTATTATTTATATTTTTTCGCACTTATTTTTAGTGTTACTTTATATTTTTCTTTTGTGACATTGCAGAATAATGCTGAAGTGCTGGCTACAGTACAGGAGAGCGGTACAGCTACAGCGGGTTTTGCTGCGGCAACCTATATGCTGTACTTTATTGTCCTATTTTTTGTGCTTTATGCAAATCATCTATTTATGAAGCGTCGTAGTAAGGAAATAGGCTTGTATCAGCTAATAGGAATGACAAAGGGGCTTATTGTTCGCTTATTAGCGGTAGAAAGTATTCTATTATTTGTAGGCGCTATCGTATTAGGTATGCTTGCTGGGTTCTTTAGTTCGCGCTTATTTGCAATGATTTTACTGCGTGTACTCGAAAAAGAAGCGCTTGTGACGATGACATTTAGTATAGAGGCATTACAGCAATCTATCGTAGTATTTGCCATTCTTCTAGTCATTGTACTCGTGCAAATGGCTTGGATGATATACCGAGTGTCATTACTGTCATTATTCAGTGCTTCCAAGCAAGCTGATGAGCGCGTAAAACGTTTCAGCCCATTACAAATGGTTATTGGTTTTTTAGGGCTTGTATTTATTGTATATGGCTACTATGCATCAACTAAGCTTTTCGATATTAACTCTCAGGGTAATTTAACGCTTAATATGATTATTATTTTAGCAACTACCATTGGCGGAACGTTCCTTGTTTTCCGTTTCTCAGTAGCATTTATTATGAATTCAATTCGTCTTAAGAAAAATGGACATTTGACTGTGCGTGATGTATTAGCACTAACACCGATAATGCATCGCATGAAAGGTAATGCGAAATCATTAACGCTTATAACCGTTTTAACGGGTGTTTCACTGGGGGTTACAACATTAGCATATATAGCTTATTATTCAACAGGCTCGTCGTCATATAGCCAAGTGCCTGCAGATTATATTTTACTTGAAGATCACGGGCAGGAGTTCTTAAAGGAACTTGAAGAAAATAATATAGCTTTTGATAAAATAGAGTACCGAACACAAAGTGTTTTAGCTTCATTTTCACAATTATTATCTGAAAGTCAGCAAAATGCAGATAATCCCCTTTATGGTGCAGAAGGAAGCATTACTACAATTCCACTTTCTGATTATCAACAAATAGCCCCCGAAGCTTCCATTTCGGATTACGACGTTATTTTAACAAACTATGGTGGCTATATGGCAGAAATGTTTCCGCTTGAAAAGGATCGTGATGTAGATGTCACTATAGGAGGACCAGAGGAAACTAAGAAAGAGACGCTTCATGTTAAAGAGGTTCGGCATGAAAGTATTATAAGTGGTGCTATAACTGGTGGGCCTGGAGGACCGGTTTTCGTAGTTCCAGACGCATTGTTTGAAGAATTAGCTACTTACAATGTATTTGATTTGTTGTATAAACAAACCTCTATTAACTTAAAGAATAAAAGTGATTTAGCTTTAGCGGAGAATTTATATGATGAGAGTACGCATGTGAAAGAAAATGGGGCTGTTGTTTATAATCCATCCTATATAAAGTCCTATGAAAAACAACGCAAAGAGAATATCGAAACATTAGGTTTAACAATTTTCACCACGGCTTTTTTAGGCTTAGCATTTTTAATGACAACTGGTAGTATTTTATACTTTAAGCAAATGTCTGAGGCTGAAGAGGAGCGAGGCTCTTATACGATATTAAGAAAGATTGGCTTCGCTGAAAAAGATATTATGAAAGGTATATATATGAAACAAGCCTTTAATTTTGGTGTTCCATTAATAATAGGGCTGCTTCATAGTTACTTTGCTGTAAAGTCAGGATGGTTTTTATTCGGCTCAGAGTTAACTGTACCATTATGGATTGCTATGAGCTGTTATATAGCGTTATACGCTATTTTCGCTATACTTTCCGTCGGCTATTATAAAAAAGTTATTCGTGAATCATTATAATAGGAAGAAATCTAAAACAGTATGGTTATTTAAGATCATACTGTTTTTTTGTGTCGTTTAAATTTGGAAGATTATTATAGGGCTATAAAAATATCTTGACTTTCAATTGTTAGACGGTTAAAGTTTAACGTATTAGTAATCTAGTGTACGAAAGTGGAGTGTTGAAATGAACGCAGTAATTGTGGCAGTAGCTGTCATGTTAATATTAAGCTTGCTCCGTATCAATGTTGTTCTTTCTCTAGTGTTGGGGGCCTTTGCGGGAGGTCTAACAAGCGGAATGGGTATAGAAGCAACTGTAAAATCATTTACAGAAGGATTAGGGGCAGGCGCAACGATTGCTTTAAGCTATGGGTTGCTTGGTGGTTTTGCTATCGCCATTTCCAAAACAGGAATTCCTGAATTAATGATTGCATGGATTTTAAAGATATTAAATAAAAACGGTACAAGCAATCGAAAAGGTTTAGTAAAGGTTTTAATCTTCTTACTGATCTTCATGATGTCTATTTTCTCACAAAATTTAATTCCAATTCATATAGCCTTTATCCCATTATTGCTACCGCCACTCTTAAAAGTTTTAAATATGCTAGAAGTTGATCGACGAATTATCGCAACATTAATTGCTGTTGGTTTAATAGGAACATATAGTTTCGTTCCCGCTGGCTTCGGAGCTATATTCCAAGACATTGTATCTACGCAAGTATCTAAGGCTGGTATGGAGGTATCTTCACGTGATGTACCAGCAGCGATGGCTATACCCGTTCTAGGGATGCTAATTGGGTTATGTGGGGCCTTTTTCGTTTACCGAAAGCCTCGACAATATCAAAATAATGATGTGGAGACAGAGTCTTTAAACGTAAATGTTAGTAAGTATGTTATTGTCTCTACGACTGTGGCTTTAATTATCTCTCTATGCGCCCAAATTTATACTGATTCGATGATTGTAGGTGCTTTTGCAGGCATTATGATTATGTATTTCACTGGTGCACTTAAATGGAAAGAAGCAGATGAGATTCTTTCAGAAGGAATGAAGATGATGGCCTTTATTGGTTTCGTTATGATCGCAGCAAATGGCTTTGCATCTGTTATTAACGCCACAGGTCAAATAGATAGCTTAATTAATGGTTCGATAAACATTCTTCAAGGGAATACGAGTCTAGCTATATTTATTATGTTGGTCATTGGTTTAATTGTGACGATGGGAATCGGATCTTCCTTTGCGACAGTACCAATTATCGCGACCTTATTTGTTCCTCTTGCACAAGGGCTGGGATTGAGTCCTTTGGCGATTATTTGTCTAATAGGTACAGCAGGTGCTTTAGGTGATGCGGGCTCTCCTGCTTCAGATTCTACTCTTGGACCTACTGCTGGTTTAAATGTAGATGGACAGCATAATCACATTTGGGATACATGTGTGCCAACGTTCATTTTTATTAACATCCCACTTATTATATTTGGCTGGATTGCATGTGTGTTCTTCTTATAAAGTAATAGTAAGAGCGGTTTCTAAATAGTAGAGACTGCTTTTTTATATATTGGTACTACTTAATTGTTAGAAATGTCCGAAAACGTTGGTGTAATTGCCTTATGTGTTGCAAAGTACATTGAAATTTTATATACTAGTAAACGGCTTAGATAAGCGAGAAATATTAGTAGTAAGAATATCTGCAACATTTAAAAAGAATTTAGCGAAAGGCCTTGCTTATTCTTTTTTTATTGTGTATAATGTTGAATGTTGGTCTTTGACTGCGATGAAACGAGAGGTTGCCGACACACCCGGCCGCTTTGCCATGGCGGTGTGTGGGAAAATTTTCGTGGAGAATGTCTAGAAAATAGGCGAGAAGGAGGGAAAATAATGGCAAAACAAAAGATTCGTATTCGTTTAAAAGCGTATGATCACCGTATTTTAGATCAGTCTGCTGAGAAAATTGTGGAAACTGCAAAACGTTCAGGTGCAAGTGTATCAGGTCCGATTCCACTTCCAACTGAGAAGTCTGTGTACACGATTCTTCGTGCTGTTCACAAGTACAAAGATTCTCGTGAACAATTCGAAATGCGTACGCATAAACGTCTGATCGATATCGTTAACCCAACACCACAAACTGTTGATGCGTTAATGAAACTTGATTTACCATCTGGCGTTGATATTGAAATCAAACTTTAATGGTAAAAAATATAACTTTTTTAAAACTTACAGGAGGTGTGACAAATGGCTAAAGGAATCTTAGGTAGAAAAATTGGTATGACACAAGTTTTCGCTGAAAACGGCGATTTAATCCCGGTAACAGTTATCGAAGCTGCTCCAAACGTAGTTCTTCAAAAGAAAACTGTTGAAACAGACGGCTACGAAGCAATCCAAGTTGGTTTTGAAGACAAGCGTGTTAAGCTTTCTAACAAACCAGAACAAGGTCACGTAGCAAAAGCGAACACTGCTCCTAAGCGCTTCATCCGTGAATTCCGCAACGTAAACGTTGGAGAATACGAAGTTGGTCAAGAAGTCAAAGTAGAAATTTTCGCAGAAGGCGATGTAATTGATGTAACAGGTGTTACTAAAGGTAAAGGTTTCCAAGGTGTAATTAAACGCCATGGTCAATCTCGTGGTCCTATGGCCCACGGTTCTCGTTACCACCGTCGTCCTGGTTCAATGGGTCCAGTTGCTCCGAACCGCGTATTCAAACAAAAGAAATTACCTGGTCAAATGGGTGGCACTGTAGTTACAATCCAAAACTTAGAAATCGTGAAAGTTGATGCGGAACGTAACTTACTACTTGTTAAAGGTAATGTTCCTGGTTCTAAAAAAGCTCTAGTTACAGTTAAAACTGCAATTAAAGCTAAGTAATCACCTAAGGAAAGGAGGAAACAGGAATGACAAAAGTATCTGTACTTAGTCAAACAGGTGCTTCAGTTGGTGAAATCGAATTAAACGATGCGATTTTTGGAATCAAGCCAAATGAAGCAGTATTATTCGACGCTGTAGTAGCACAACGCGCTTCTCTTCGTCAAGGTAATCACAAGGTTAAAAACCGTTCTGAAGTTGCTGGTGGTGGTCGTAAACCATGGCGTCAAAAAGGAACTGGTCGTGCTCGTCAAGGTTCTATCCGTTCTCCACAATGGCGCGGTGGTGGTATCGTATTCGGTCCAACTCCACGTAGCTACTCTTATAAATTACCTAAAAAAGTTCGCCGCTTAGCTCTTAAATCAGCTTTATCAGCTAAAGTAGTAGAACAAAACTTCTTAGTTCTTGATGCTCTTACATTAGCAGCACCAAAAACAAAAGAATTTACAAAAATCCTTAAAGATCTTTCTCTAGAGAAAAAATCTTTATTCGTA
This sequence comes from Lysinibacillus sp. NPDC086135, assembly GCF_044746345.1. Taxonomy (NCBI): domain Bacteria; kingdom Bacillati; phylum Bacillota; class Bacilli; order Caryophanales; family Bacillaceae; genus Lysinibacillus; species Lysinibacillus sp. NPDC086135. The sequence continues at coordinate 160,220 of NZ_JBIVCA010000011.1, forward strand.
ACTGCTGACCTAGATGAAAACGTAGCATTATCTGCTCGTAACATCCCTGGTGTAACAGTTTTAACTGCAAATGGAATCAATGTTCTTGATCTATTAGGTCATGAAAAAGTTGTATTCACAAAATCTGCAGTAGAAAAAGTTGAGGAGGTGCTTGGATAATGGAAGCACGTGATATTTTAAAACGTCCGGTCATTACTGAGCGTTCTTCAGAACTTATGGCAGAGAAAAAGTATACTTTCGAAGTAGACACTCGCGCTAACAAAACTCAAGTAAAAGACGCTGTAGAAGAAATCTTTGGTGTAACAGTTGAGAAAGTAAACGTTCTTAACTACAAAGGTAAATTCAAACGCGTAGGCCGTTACGGTGGTTACACTAACAAACGTCGTAAAGCGATCGTTAAATTAACTGCTGATAGCAAAGAAATCGAATTATTCGAAATGTAATCCTTTATGGAATTATGATTTGAACAATCAAGAAGGAGGGAAACACAATGGCGATTAAAAAGTATAAACCTACCTCTAATGGTCGTCGTAATATGACGTCTTTAGACTTTGCGGAAATTACAACTAACAAGCCTGAGAAATCATTGCTTGAACCAACTAAACGCAAAGCTGGTCGTAATAACCAAGGTAAAATCACTGTTCGTCATCATGGCGGTGGACATAAGAAGCAATACCGTGTTATCGATTTCAAACGTGTAAAAGATGGCATTCCGGCTAAAGTTGCTACTATTGAATATGATCCAAACCGTTCTGCGAATATCGCATTAATCAACTACGCTGATGGAGCAAAAGCTTACATCTTAGCACCAAAAGGTCTAGAGGTTGGTCAAACAATCGTATCTGGTCCAGATGCTGATATTAAAGTAGGTAACGCATTACCATTAGCAAACATTCCAATGGGTACTACAATCCATAACATCGAGTTAAAACCTGGTAAAGGTGGACAATTAGTACGTTCTGCAGGTACTTCTGCTCAAGTACTTGGTCGTGAAGACAAATACGTAATCGTTCGTCTACAATCTGGTGAAGTACGTTTAGTGTTAGCTACTTGCCGCGCTACAATCGGTCAAGTTGGTAACGAACAACATGAACTAGTACACATCGGTAAAGCAGGTCGTAGCCGTTGGTTAGGTAAACGCCCAGAAGTTCGTGGTTCTGTAATGAACCCTAACGATCACCCACACGGCGGTGGTGAAGGACGTTCTCCAATCGGACGTAAATCACCAATGACTCCTTGGGGTAAACCAGCACTTGGTTACAAAACTCGCAAGAAGAAAAACAAATCGGATAAATTCATCATCCGTAGTCGTAAAAAATAAAGTGGTTAAACTACGGTTCTATGTGAGAGCCGTGGTGGAATCACGGAGGGAGGTTCCTACATGGGTCGCAGCTTGAAAAAAGGACCTTTTGTCGATGACCACTTAATGAAAAAAGTGGAAGCGCAAGAGGCTTCTGAGAAAAAACAAGTTATTAAAACTTGGTCTCGCCGTTCAACAATTTTCCCGACTTTTATCGGTTTAACGATTGCTGTTTATGATGGACGTAAACACGTTCCTGTATACGTAACAGAAGATATGGTAGGCCACAAACTTGGTGAATTCGCACCAACACGTGCTTACAAAGGTCACGGTGCAGACGACAAGAAAACAAGACGCTAATTTTGAGAGGAGGTAAATCCTAATGACACAAGCTAAAGCTATCGCTCGTACTGTTCGCATTGCTCCTCGTAAAGTCCGTCTAGTTGTAGACTTAATTCGAGGCAAGCAAGTTGGTGAGGCAGTTGCAATTTTACGTCATACTCCAAAAGCGGCGTCTCCAGTCGTTGAAAAAGTATTAAAATCTGCAGTTGCTAACGCTGAGCATAACTACGATCTTGACATCAACTCTTTAGTAGTTTCTGAAGTATTCGTTGATGAAGGTCCAACATTAAAACGTTTCCGTCCACGTGCACAAGGACGTGCAAGCGCAATTAACAAACGCACAAGCCACATTACTCTAGTGGTATCTGAGAAGAAGGAGGGTTAATCCGTGGGTCAAAAAGTACATCCAATAGGACTGCGCGTTGGTATTATTCGTGACTGGGAGTCAAAATGGTACGCTGAAAAAGACTATGCAACTCTACTTCACGAAGACATCAAAGTGCGTAAATATATTGAAACGGCTCTTAAAGACGCTTCTGTTTCTAAAGTAGAAATCGAACGCGCTGCAAACCGTGTAAACATTACAATTCACACTGCGAAACCAGGTATGGTAATCGGTAAAGGTGGTTCTGAAGTTGAGAATCTTCGTAAATACCTTAGCGATTTGACTGGTAAACGTGTACACATCAACATTATCGAAATCAAACGTGCTGATCTTGACGCTCGTCTAGTAGCTGAAAACATCGCTCGTCAATTAGAAAACCGTGTATCATTCCGTCGTGCGCAAAAGCAAGCGATCCAACGCACAATTCGTGCTGGTGCAAAAGGAATTAAAACACAAGTATCTGGTCGTTTAGGTGGCGCTGATATCGCGCGTGCTGAACACTATAGTGAAGGAACTGTTCCACTTCATACTCTACGTGCTGACATCGACTATGCACACGCAGAAGCTGACACTACTTACGGTAAATTAGGCGTTAAAGTATGGATCTACCGTGGTGAAGTTCTTCCTACGAAGAAATCTGTGGAAGGAGGCAAATAATATGTTATTGCCTAAACGCGTAAAATACCGTCGTGAACACCGCGGAAACATGCGTGGCGAAGCGAAAGGCGGTAAAGAAGTATCTTTCGGCGAATGGGGCTTACAAGCTCAAACAGCTAGCTGGATTACTAACCGTCAAATCGAATCTGCACGTATCGCGATGACTCGTTACATGAAACGTGGCGGTAAAGTTTGGATTAAAATCTTCCCGCACAAACCTTACACTAAAAAACCTCTAGAAGTCCGCATGGGTTCTGGTAAAGGTTCTCCTGAAGGTTGGGTTGCAGTAGTAAAACCAGGAAAAGTAATGTTCGAAATCGCTGGTGTATCTGAAGAGATCGCACGTGAAGCACTTCGTTTAGCATCACATAAGCTTCCTGTTAAATGTAAGATCGTAAAACGTCAAGAAACTGGTGGTGAATCTAATGAAAGCTAATGAAATCCGTGACCTTGCCACTTCTGAATTAGAATTGAAAGTGAAATCACTGAAAGAAGAGCTTTTCAACCTTCGCTTCCAATTGGCGACTGGTCAATTAGAAAACACAGCTCGTATTCGTGAAGTGCGTAAAGCAATCGCGCGTATGAAAACTGTTATTCGTGAAAGAGAAATCAGTGCAAACAACTGATAAAGGAGGTTTTCAAGTATGACTGAGCGTAATCAACGCAAAGTTTACACGGGCCGCGTTGTTTCAGATAAAATGGACAAAACTATTTCTGTTTTAGTTGAAACTCACAAAAAGCACAAGCTTTATGGTAAACGTGTAAAATACTCAAAAAAGTTTAAGGCTCATGATGAGTTAAACACAGCGAAAATCGGTGATATCGTACGTATCATGGAAACTCGCCCGCTATCAGCTACTAAACGTTTCCGTCTAGTTGAAGTTGTAGAAAAAGCGGTTATTATTTAATAACTATTTCGGAACAACCAATTTCCGAAGGGAGGTAACCTAAGTGATCCAACAAGAAAGTCGTATGAAAGTTGCTGACAACTCAGGTGCACGTGAAGTTCTTACAATTAAAGTCCTTGGTGGCTCTGGCCGTAAAACTGCTAACATCGGTGATATCGTTGTTTGTACAGTTAAGAAAGCAACACCAGGTGGCGTTGTTAAGAAGGGTGACGTTGTTAAAGCTGTTATCGTTCGTACTAAATCAGGCGTACGTCGTAAAGATGGTACGTACATCAAATTTGATGAAAATGCTTGTGTAATTATTCGTGATGATAAATCACCACGCGGAACTCGTATTTTCGGACCTGTTGCACGTGAATTACGTGACAGCAACTTCATGAAAATCGTTTCTCTAGCTCCAGAAGTTCTTTAATTTCATGATAGTGCCAATCAAGGAGGTGCGACAGCATGCATGTAAAAAAAGGTGACAAGGTTAAGGTTATCACTGGTAAGGACAAAGGCAAAGAAGGCGTTATTCTTGCTTCTTACCCTAAACAAGATCGCGTTCTTGTTGAAGGTGTAAACATCGTGAAAAAACACGTAAAACCTAACCAATTGAATCCACAAGGTGGAATTGTAAGCCAAGAGGCTGCAATTCACGTTTCGAACGTAATGCTAATCGATCCTAAATCTGGCGAGCCGACTCGTGTAGGTTATAAAATCGAAAACGGTAAAAAAGTTCGTGTTGCAAAAAAATCAGGTGCAGTAATCGACTAATTTCTATAAAAGAAGGGAGGTACACAAATGAGCCGCCTAAAAGAAAAATATTTAAATGAAGTTTCAACTGCTCTTATGAGCAAGTTTGGATATAAATCAGTTATGCAATTGCCGAAAGTTGACAAAATCGTTATCAACATGGGTGTTGGTGATGCAGTTCAAAACTCAAAAGCATTAGATGCAGCTGTAGAAGAATTAACAATTATCACTGGTCAAAAACCAGTTGTAACTAAAGCGAAAAAATCGATCGCAGGTTTCCGTCTACGTGAAGGTATGCCTATCGGTGCTAAAGTTACATTACGCGGTGAGCGTATGTATGAATTCTTGGACAAATTAATCTCAATTTCACTACCTCGTGTACGTGACTTCCGTGGTGTTTCTAAAAAAGCATTCGACGGTCGCGGTAACTACACTTTAGGTGTTAAAGAGCAATTAATTTTCCCAGAAATCGATTACGATAAAGTTTCAAAAGTACGCGGTATGGACATCGTGATCGTAACGACAGCGAATTCTGATGAAGAAGCTCGCGAGTTATTGACACAATTCGGTATGCCGTTCCAAAAGTAATTAAACAAGGAGGGCGAAAACGTGGCTAAAAAATCTATGATCGTTAAACAACAACGTAAGCAAAAGTTTAAAGTGCAAGAATATACACGTTGTGAACGCTGTGGCCGTCCACACTCTGTATATCGCAAATTCAAACTTTGCCGTATTTGTTTCCGAGAACTTGCATATAAGGGACAAATTCCTGGCGTGAAAAAAGCCAGCTGGTAATCCCCTAATTTGGGAAGGAGGTAAATGTAATGACAATGACTGATCCGATTGCAGATATGCTTACTCGCATTCGTAATGCGAACATGGTTCGTCACGAGAAGTTAGAAGTACCAGCTTCCAACGTGAAAAAAGAAATCGCTGAAATTTTAAAGCGTGAAGGTTTCGTACGTGACGTAGAATACGTGGAAGACAACAAACAAGGTATCATCCGTATCTTCTTAAAATACGGTAAAGATAACGAGCGCGTTATCACTGGTTTAAAACGTATTTCTAAACCTGGTCTACGAGTATACGCAAAAACAAATGAAGTTCCTAAAGTACTGAACGGTCTTGGTATCGCTTTAGTGTCAACTTCACAAGGTTTATTAACAGATAAAGAAGCTCGCGCTAAACAAGTTGGCGGCGAAGTTCTAGCATACGTTTGGTAATTAGCAATAAATGAATGGAGGTGCAACTAAATGTCTCGTGTAGGTAAAAAAATTATCGAGGTACCAGCTAACGTAACTGTTACTGTTGCAGCTGACAACTCAGTTACCGTTAAAGGTCCTAAAGGCGAACTTGTTCGTTCTTTCCACCAAGATATGAAAATTGAGCAAGAAGGTAACGTAATCACTGTATCTCGTCCTTCTGATTCAAAAGAACACCGCACAAACCACGGTACGACTCGTGCGCTATTAGCGAACATGGTTACTGGTGTTTCTGTAGGTTTCGAAAAATCATTAGAACTTATCGGTGTCGGTTACCGTGCGCAATTACAAGGAAAAAAACTTGTTCTTAACGTAGGTTATTCACATCCAGTTGAGTTCACACCTGAAGATGGTCTAGAAGTTGAAGTTCCTTCAAACACTAAAATCATCGTTAAAGGTATCAGCAAAGAACGTGTTGGTGCTCTTGCATCTAACATCCGTGACGTGCGTCCACCAGAGCCTTACAAAGGTAAAGGTATCCGTTATGAAGGCGAATACGTTCGTCGTAAAGAAGGTAAAACAGGTAAATAATGCTGCTTAAGCATTAGAAAGGAGTGACCCTTGTGATTACGAAACAAGATAAAAATCAGGTTCGTAAAAAACGTCATGCACGCGTACGTTCTAAAATTTCGGGTACTGCTGAGCGTCCACGCTTAAACGTATTCCGTTCTAACAAGAACATCTACGCGCAACTAATCGATGACGTAGCAGGCGTAACAATCGTTAGCGCATCTTCTCAAGAAAATGGTTTTGAAAGTGCTGGTAGCAATGTTGATGCTGCAACTAAAGTCGGTGAAACAATCGCAAAACGCGCTACGGAAAAAAATATTACTGCTGTAGTATTTGACCGTGGTGGTTACTTATATCATGGACGTGTTAAAGCTTTAGCTGAAGCTGCACGTGAGAACGGTTTAGAATTTTAATAAAAAGGAGGGACACATTTCATGAGTCGAATTGACGCAAACAAACTTGGAGAACTTGAAGAACGCGTAGTTACTATTAACCGTGTTGCTAAAGTTGTTAAAGGTGGACGTCGCTTCCGCTTCACAGCATTAGTTGTAGTTGGCGATAAAAACGGTCACGTTGGTTTCGGTACTGGTAAAGCTCAAGAGGTGCCAGATGCTATCCGTAAAGCTGTTGAAGATGCGAAGAAAAACTTAATCGAAGTGCCACGCGTAGGTGGAACAACTCCACACTTAGTGCAAGGTCGCTTTGGTGCAGGAGAAATCCTAATTAAACCTGCTGCTCCTGGTACAGGAGTTATCGCTGGTGGTCCAGTACGTGCCGTACTAGAACTTGCTGGTATTACTGATATTCTTTCAAAATCACTTGGAACTAACACACCAATCAATATGGTGCGTGCAACTGTTCAAGGTTTAACTGAATTAAAACGCGTAGAGGACGTAGCTAAATTACGTGGTAAATCAGTGGAAGAAATATTAGGATAAGGGGGGAAAGATAATGGCTAACAAATTAGAAATCACCCTTACAAAATCTGTGATTGGTTCTAAACCAGCACAACGCAAAACTATTGAAGCACTAGGTTTACGTAAATTAAACCAAACTGTTGAGAAAGTTGATAATGCAGCTACTCGCGGTATGATTGATGTAGTAGCTCACTTAGTTACTGTAAAAGAAAACTAATTTTTAATTAACGAACAAGGAGGTGCCATCCAATATGAAACTTCATGAGTTAAAACCAGCAGAAGGTTCCCGTAAAGTACGTAACCGCGTAGGTCGCGGTATCGGTTCTGGTAACGGTAAAACTGCAGGTAGAGGTCATAAAGGTCAAAACTCTCGTTCTGGCGGCGGTGTACGCCCTGGATTCGAAGGTGGTCAAAACCCTTTATTCCGTCGTTTACCGAAACGCGGCTTTACTAACATTAACCGTAAAGAATACGCGATCGTTAATCTTGACACATTAAACCGTTTTGAAGATGGTGCAGAAGTAACAACTGCATTATTACTTGAATCAGGTTTAGTGAGCAATGAAAAAGCTGGAATTAAAGTTCTTGGAAACGGAACTCTTGATAAAAAGCTTACAGTAAAAGCTCATAAATTCTCTGCTTCAGCTAAAGAAGCAATCGAGAATGCCGGCGGAACTACTGAGGTGATTTAATGTTTCAGACGATCTCTAACTTTATGCGTGTTCGAGATATACGAAATAAAATCATTTTCACTCTTTTAATGTTAATCGTTTTCCGTATTGGTACGTTTGTACCAGTGCCAAACGTTGACGCTAATGTATTAAAGGTAACTGATGAGTTCAACCTCGTTGGTTTCCTGAATACTTTTGGCGGTGGTGCTTTGAAAAACTTCTCTATCTTCGCGATGGGAATATATCCATACATCACGGCCTCAATTATTGTTCAGTTATTGCAAATGGACGTAGTACCGAAATTTGCTGAGTGGGCAAAGCAAGGTGAAGTCGGAAGACGTAAACTTGCTCAATTTACTCGTTACTTTACAATTGTTCTTGCCTTTATTCAATCATTCGCAATGTCATTTGGTTTTAACAAAATGTATGGTGGATCATTGATTAAAGAAGAAGGAATATTAACATATGTTACGATTTCTATTGTATTAACGGCGGGTACAGCATTCCTAGTATGGCTTGCTGAACAAATTACTGCGCATGGTGTTGGTAATGGTATTTCAATTGTAATTTTCGCAGGTATCGTTGCGGCATTACCGAATGGCATTAACCAAATCTATGCACAGCAAATCGAGGGCGCTGGAGATAAGCTATTTATCAATCTAGTAATTCTTGGTTTACTTATCTTAGTTATGCTTGCAGTTGTTGTTGGAGTTATCTACGTGCAACAAGCACTACGTAAAATTCCAATTCAATATGCTAAACGAGTTACTGGACGCAACCAACAAACAGGTGCTCAACAAACGCATTTACCGTTAAAAGTAAATGCTGCAGGGGTTATTCCGGTAATCTTTGCATCAGCGTTTCTGATGACACCACGTACGTTAGCTCCGTTCTTTGGCGAAGGTGCTGTAACAACATTCATTGAGAACACGTTTGATTATTCTAAACCTGTTGGGATGATTGTTTACATTGCATTGATCGTCGCGTTCACATATTTCTATGCATTCGTACAAGTGAATCCAGAAAATGTGGCAGATAACTTGAAAAAGCAAGGTGCTTACATTCCAGGTATTCGTCCGGGTGAAAGTACGCAAACGTATTTAACAAGCGTGTTATATCGTCTGACATTTGTCGGTGCGATTTTCTTAACTGTTATTTCAGTAATGCCGGTTATATTCATAAACATTATGAAACTACCTGCCACAGTGCAGATCGGTGGTACTAGTATTATTATCGTAGTCGGCGTAGCGCTGGAAACGATGAAACAGCTAGAATCTCAACTTGTTAAACGTCACTACAAAGGCTTTATGAAGTAATGTTGGTTTTTAGGGAACGTTTTATCGTTTCCTGAAATCAGCAAACCTTTTGTGGGAGGATTATTTCCGTATGAATATCGTTTTAATGGGTCTGCCAGGTGCTGGTAAAGGTACACAGGCAGATAAAATTGTTGAGAAGTACGCGATTCCTCATATTTCTACAGGCGATATGTTCCGTGCTGCTATGAAAGATGGTACAGAACTAGGCTTGCAGGCTAAATCGTTTATTGATCAAGGTGCTCTAGTACCTGATGAAGTAACGATTGGTATTGTTCGTGAACGACTTGCTAAACATGATTGTGAAAAGGGCTTCTTATTAGATGGATTCCCACGTACTGTTCCTCAAGCTGAAGCTTTAGACAGCATTCTTGCTGATCTTGGTAAAGCTATTGAGCATACAATTAACATTCAAGTTGAAAAAGATGAGCTAGTTGCTCGTCTATCAGGTCGTCGTATTTGTAAAACTTGTGGTACATCTTATCACCTTGTTTTCAATCCTCCAGCTGAGGAAGGAAAATGTGATAAAGATGGTGGCGAGCTTTATACACGTGCGGATGATAATCCTGAAACGGTTGCAAACCGTCTGGAAGTAAATATGAAACAAGCACAACCTTTACTTGACTACTATGAAGTAAAAGGTGTGTTAACAAATATTGATGGACAGCAAGATATTAACAAAGTGTTTGCTGATCTTGATGCTCTATTACAGGGCAGCCGCAGCTGATACCCGGCTCCGGGCGCAGAATACTGCTTCCGCGGGAGGCATGCGGGAGCAACAACGAAACATAATTTTTTGAGAGTTGCAAAAGCATATTGTGCCCGGTATATATTTCTTTTAAAAAGTGCAACATTACTTTTGAAAGAGTATAATGGGTTTCGTGGAAGCATCTGTGTAACGGGTATGAATATCTCATCAAAGACATTCCGGTATTCGTGTAAACATGGGAGGTTCAGTGCCCTTAATGGTTCTGTATGTTCCGTGGATTGTGTGAAGCGAAACCAGACGAGCGTCTTTCAAACATCTCTCATACAATCCAAACATATGTTGAAACGAGGTTGCTTCTATAGTTGCAGCAGATATCCGTTTGATGTAACGATGAGAACTTTAATTTGCATATAGAGAGGAGACAGAGTAGATGGCGAAAGATGATGTAATTGAAGTCGAAGGGACAGTTGTTGAGACTTTGCCAAACGCGATGTTTAAGGTAGAATTAGAAAATGGACATGTAATTCTAGCACACGTTTCTGGTAAGATTCGTATGCACTTTATCCGTATTCTACCTGGAGATAAGGTTACTATCGAGTTATCACCTTATGATTTAACTCGCGGTCGTATCACATACCGTTTTAAATAATCTTTTGCGCTCCGGACTACTAAGGAGGTTAGGTTAGATGAAAGTGAGACCATCTGTAAAACCGATCTGCGAAAAATGTAAAGTAATTCGCCGACGCGGTAAAGTAATGGTAATTTGTGAAAATCCTAAACACAAACAAAAACAAGGATAATTTTAAAGGAGGTGCACAACGTACATGGCACGTATTGCTGGTGTTGACATTCCTCGCGACAAACGCGTGGTAATTTCATTAACTTACATTTACGGTATTGGTAAAACTACAGCTCAGAAAGTATTAGCTGACGCAGGTATTTCAGAAGATACACGCGTACGCGACTTAACTGAAGATGAGTTAAACAAAATCCGTGAACAATTAGACTCATACAAACTTGAAGGTGACTTACGTCGCGAAACTTCATTAAATATTAAACGTCTGATGGAAATCGGTTCATTCCGTGGTATCCGTCACCGTCGTGGTTTACCTGTTCGTGGTCAAAATACGAAGAACAATGCGCGTACGCGTAAAGGTCCTCGTAAAACAGTAGCGAACAAGAAAAAATAATCAGTAAAGGAGGTTCCTTCTTAACATGGCTCGTAAACAACAAACTCGTAAACGTCGTGTGAAAAAGAATATCGAATCTGGTATTGCACACATTCGTTCTACATTCAACAATACAATCGTAACGATTACAGATATGCAAGGTAACGCTGTATCTTGGTCAAGTGCTGGTGCTCTTGGTTTCCGTGGTTCACGTAAATCTACACCATTCGCTGCTCAAATGGCTGCAGAAACTGCTGCTAAATCATCCCTTGAACATGGTCTGAAAACGTTGGAAGTAACTGTTAAAGGTCCTGGTGCAGGTCGTGAAGCTGCAATTCGTGCACTTCAAGCTGCTGGTTTAGATGTAACTGCTATTAAAGACGTTACTCCAGTTCCTCATAATGGTTGCCGTCCGCCAAAACGTCGTCGCGTGTAATGGGTGCGTCTCATATTGTATGAGAACATCATTTTTTGTACAGACTGTCTTGTGCAGATAATAAACGATACGTCATTGACGATCGAATCTATGATGGAAAGAACCTATACATTCGATGTTTTGAAGGAGGGTAAATAAAATGATCGAAATTGAAAAACCAAAGATTGAAACGGTGGAGATCAGCGAAGATTCCAAATATGGAAAGTTTGTTGTAGAACCGCTTGAACGCGGATATGGAAACACTTTGGGTAATTCTTTACGTCGTATCCTTCTGTCTTCATTACCAGGAGCTGCTGTCACTTCAATTCAAATTGACGGTGTTCTTCACGAATTCTCAACTGTAGAAGGCGTTGTAGAGGATGTAGCTTCAATTATTTTGAACGTGAAAAAACTAGCTCTTAAAATCTACTCTGACGAAGAAAAAGTTATTGAGATTGATGTAAAAGGCGATGGTACAGTTACAGCTGCTGACATTACACATGACAGTGATGTAGAAATTTTAAACCCGGATCTATATATTGCAACAATCGCTAAAAACGGTCATTTACGTATGCGTATGTACGCACAACGCGGCCGTGGTTACACTCCTGCTGATCAAAACAAACGTGAGGATCTTCCTATCGGCGTGATCCCGATCGACTCTATTTACACTCCAGTATCACGCGTCAATTTCCAAGTGGAAAATACTCGTGTAGGTCAGTCTTCTGACTACGATAAACTTTCTCTTGATGTGTGGACAGATGGTAGCATCGGTCCGAAAGAGGCGATTTCGCTCGGAGCAAAAATTTTAACCGAGCATCTAAACATCTTCGTTGGCATGACAGATGAGGCACAAACAGCTGAAATCATGGTCGAAAAAGAAGAAGATCAAAAAGAAAAAGTTTTAGAGATGACTATCGAAGAACTTGATCTTTCTGTCCGTTCTTACAACTGCTTAAAACGCGCTGGTATTAACACAGTACTAGAACTTGCGAATAAGTCAGAAGACGATATGATGAAAGTTCGTAACCTTGGACGTAAGTCACTTGAAGAGGTAAAAGCGAAGTTAGAAGAGCTTGGTTTAGGGTTACGCAAAGAAGACTAAGCGATTTAAACAAAACTTACAAGATCAGATATTTTTTTATAAAGGAGGGAAACATCCATGGGTTACAGAAAACTTGGTCGTACAAGTTCTCAACGTAAAGCGATGTTACGTGACTTAGCTACTGATTTAATCATCAACGAGCGTATCGAAACTACTGAGGCTCGCGCTAAAGAAGTACGTAAAGCTGTTGAAAAAATGATTACTTTAGGTAAACGCGGTGATTTACATGCACGCCGTCAAGCTGCTGCATTCATCCGTCGTGAACTAGTAACAACTACTGATGCAGAAGGTAACGAAACAACTTCATTTGCACTTCAAAAGTTATTTGATGATGTTGCACCACGTTATGCAGAGCGTCAAGGTGGTTACACTCGTATTCTTAAAGTAGGTCCTCGTCGTGGTGACGGTGCACCTGTTGTAGTGATTGAATTAGTTTAATCATTAGAGAAGACAAGTGATGAAGAGGGTGGAATCACCACCCTCTTTCTTTATAAACGATTTATACGACAAATAATTAAGCTGAGCGTTATGATGAGCGGACACTGTTGTGTGGCGTCTCGTTTAGCTCTCCGCACCTCATTCAAATGGAACAAGGGCTTGAGCACCCGTGTTTCTTGAAAATGTAACGACTAGCGCATTTCGAATGAGGTGCGCGCTTTTTTATTTTTTAGGGAAGTATGATAGCGCCAATTTAGTGGTGCTTTTTTTTATAGGCTGATTTATAGAATGCAGTTACGGTAATGTTTGAGGTGCTCCACACCAATATTTGATGTATTCTATAAATTATATTTAGTCCTATTTGTTTTAAAAAAATAAATGAAAAGTGATTTTAGCACTTTTCTTTTATTGACATAATGATTGTAGTAGAATTCATACATAAAAAAGTGTAAGTTAGTTAGTAGAGCTGAGCATGTAGAGAGGAGTTCTAGAAATGCCAGAAATTTTATCATTAAATAATGTGACATTTTCATATACACCAGAAGAAAAAGAAAGTCGCAATGCTGTTGAAAATGTAAGCTTTGCGGTTCAAGAAGGGGAATGGATTGCCATTGTTGGCCATAACGGTTCTGGTAAATCCACCATTGCAAAGCTTATGAATGGTTTGTTATACCCACAGCAGGGCGATGTACGTATATTACGAGAACCATTAAGTGAAGAAAACCTATGGGAAAGCCGTTCACAGATAGGCATGGTTTTCCAAAATCCAGACAATCAATTTGTTGGAGCGACAGTGCAGGATGATGTTGCTTTTGCTCTTGAAAATAACGGAGTACCGTTTGAAGAGATGGTAGAACGTGTACATGCGGCACTTGAGCAAGTAAAAATGAGCGATTTTTTAGATCATGAGCCACATCACTTATCAGGTGGTCAAAAGCAGCGTGTTGCTATTGCAGGTGCACTTGCGATGAAACCCAAGCTCCTTATATTAGATGAAGCTACTTCTATGTTAGATCCACAGGGGCGTGCTGAGGTATTACACACTGTTCAAACTTTACGTGCTGAAACAGGGTTAACGGTAATATCTATTACGCATGATTTAGAGGAAGCCATGCTTGCAGATCGTGTTCTCTTTATGAATGATGGAAAGAAATTTGCTGAGGGTACACCTGGTGAAATTTTTGCACTTGGGGACAAGTTAGTTGAGTTTGGACTAGACTTACCATTTGCCATGAAGTTATCAAAGCTATTACAAAAGGAAGGTGTTCCATTAATGGGACAACATATGACAGAAGAAGAGTTGGTGAATGATTTATGGACATCAAACTTCAACAAGTAAGCTATGCCTATTCACAGGGTACACCTTTTGAAAAACGTGCATTATTCGATGTAGATTTTGAAATCCCTTCACATACGTATCAGGCAATTATCGGACATACAGGTTCCGGTAAATCGACAATTCTTCAGCATTTCAATGCACTTCTAAGACCAACCTCTGGGGAAGTACATATAGGAGATCGCATTGTTGTAGCTGGGAAAAGGGCGAAGGATTTAAAGGCTGTACGTCATAAGGTTGGTATTGTGTTTCAATTCCCGGAGCATCAGCTGTTTGAAGAAACCGTATTAAAGGATATTATGTTTGGCCCTATGAATTTTGGTGTATCAGAGCAAGAGGCAGAAGCACGAGCAAAGGAACTTATAGGCTTAGTCGGCTTACCAGAGAACATACTTGAAAAATCACCTTTTGATTTATCAGGCGGACAAATGCGCAGGGTAGCAATTGCTGGCGTTTTAGCGATGGAACCTGAAGTTATTGTTTTAGATGAACCAACTGCAGGGCTTGATCCACGCGGTCAGAAAGAGATTATGGATATGTTTTATAAGCTACACAAGGAACGCGGCCTAACGACGATTCTTGTAACGCACAGTATGGAGGACGCAGCTCGTTATGCAGACAATATTGTCATTATGCATGAAGGGAAAAATGTACTAAGTGGCGCACCACAAGAAATTTTTAAAGATGTAGAGACATTAAAAAATTTTCGCTTAGAACCACCTCGTATCGTACGCTTTCAACAAAAAATCGAAGCAATGATAAACAAATCCTTCTCAAAGATCTGCTTAACCGAAGAAGAGCTAGCAGCTGAAATTGCTCGGGTACTAAGAGAGGAGCGTGGACAGTCATGATGGAGAAAATGATATTTGGTCGCTTCCTTCCCGGAAATTCTCCAGTTCATAAGCTCGATCCACGATCAAAGCTTATATTTGTGTTTGCATTCATTATTATTGTTTTTTTAGCAAACAACACAGTGACATATGCCTTGTTATTAGCTTTTACTTTACTCATTGTGCTAATATCAAATATTCGTTTATATTTTTTAATTAATGGTCTAAAACCAGTAATTTTTTTAATGTCATTTACCTTCTTAATTCATATATTTATGACGAAAGAAGGTGCACTAGTATTTGAGTGGAAGTTTATTACTATTTACGAAGAAGGTATTCGTCAAGGGATCTTTATTTCGATACGTTTCCTAGTTCTAGTGTTTATGACATCTATTTTAACGCTTACAACATCACCAATTTCCATTACGGATGGTATTGAAGTACTGTTAAATCCATTAAAAGCGGTGAAAGTGCCAGTACATGAGTTGGCTTTGATGATGTCTATTTCATTGCGCTTTATTCCAACGTTAATGGATGAAACAGATAAAATTATGAAAGCACAAATGGCACGTGGTTCAGATTTATCTTCTGGGCCAATTAAAGATCGCATTAAAGCGGTTGTGCCATTACTGGTACCTCTCTTTGTCAGTGCTTTTAAACGAGCCGAAGATTTAGCAACAGCTATGGAAGTAAGAGGTTACCGTGGAGGCGAAGGGCGTACGAGGTATCGCAAGCTAAAATGGGATATGAGTGATACATTTTCACTTGTGTTATTAGTAGCAATGGCCGTTTTACTATTCTTCTATAGAAGTTAAAAGGAGTAAGCTTTATGCGACGATTAAAAGCAATTATAAGTTATGATGGAACGCAATTTTCTGGGTATCAAGTACAGCCTGGAGAACGCACAGTGCAGGCTGAGGTTGAGCGTGTTCTAGCCATTATGCATAAAGGGGAAAAGATAAAGGTAACAGCTAGTGGACGTACAGATGCAAGGGTACATGCAACAGGCCAAACATTGCATTTTGATTCACCACTAGCGATTCCGGTAGATAAATACATGAAGGCATTAAATGTTCAACTGCCAAGAGATATTCGAGTAATGTCGATGGAAGAAGTAGCTGCTGATTTTCATGCGCGCTACAGTGTAACAGGAAAGCGGTACCGATATATATGGTCATGTGAGCCTGTACAAAGTCCATTCCGCAGACAATACACTGTAGAGACAAATGGTGTGAAACCAAATGTTGAGGCAATGCAGGAGGCAGCAAAGGCTATTATCGGTACACATGACTTTTCATGCTTTTGTGCAGCCAATACAAGTGTCAAAGATAAGGTCCGTACAGTGACTACACTACAATTTGAGTGGTATGGTGAAGAGCTTCATATGGTGATTGAAGGAAATGGCTTCTTATATAATATGGTACGCATCATTGCAGGCACACTTTGGGAAGTTGGTATAGGACGTCGTGACATTGAGAACGTGGGGCTAGTCGTTCAATCTATGAATCGCGATCAAGCAGGCAAAACTGCACCTCCACAAGGCCTATATCTTGAGAAAGTCTTCTATTAAAATGGCTTATCCAAAGTTGGGCTGTCATTTGTTTAACGTATATCATGAGGATAAGTTGATTGGAGTGGAGACTTGGCGACTCCTCGGGGATCAGCGATAGAGGAACGAAGGCTAAAAGCATCACATCCTGTGATAACGCCTTCGTGACCAACATCGTGTTGGCCCGAGACCCTGCAGCGTAGCGAAGCGGCTCATCGGACGCCCCCAGGAAAGCGCCCAGTCGGAACGGAAATCAACCACTCGTTTTGGTGATGAGCCATTATAATGATATGAAATTTTTGACACGAAATAACATTATTATTTTAAAAATGAAGGCTCATAAAAGCCCTAATTTAACCAATCAATGAATCTGAACAACTTCGCCAGGTGTTTATTGAAATCGCTTGACTTTAAAAGTCATTCATTATATGATAACAGATGGTATTTTCATTACCACCACAAATAAGCCCCGAAAACTTATAGTGTAGTCTAATGAAAAATAACGGTAATCGAATCGATTAGGAGGATATATACATGCGTACAACATTCATGGCTAAAGGTCACGAAGTAGACCGTAAATGGCTAGTAGTTGATGCAGAAGGCCAAACTCTTGGACGTTTAGCTTCTGAAGTAGCTGCTATCTTACGTGGTAAACATAAACCAACATTCACACCAAACGTTGACACAGGTGATCACGTAATCATCATCAACGCTGACAAAATCCATTTAACTGGTAACAAATTAGAGGGTAAACTATACCGTCACCATACTCAATTTGCGGGTGGTTTAAAAACTCGTACTGCTGGTGAAATGCTAGACAAGTACCCAACAAGAATGATCGAATTAGCAATTAAAGGGATGCTTCCTAAAAACTCTTTAGGTCGCAAAATGTTCACTAAACTTAACGTTTACACTGGAACAGAGCATCCACATGCTGCACAAAAACCAGAAGCATACGAGCTTCGCGGATAATATAAATTAAGAGGAGGATATTACTTTGGCACAAGTTCAATACATCGGCACTGGTCGCCGTAAAAGCTCTGTAGCTCGCGTACGTTTAGTACCAGGTACAGGTAAAATTGTTATCAACAAACGTGAAATCGAAGAATACGTACCATTCGCTGCATTACGTGAAGTAATTAAACAACCATTAGTAGCAACTGAAACTACAGGAAGCTATGACATCCACGTAAACGTTAACGGTGGTGGATACACTGGTCAAGCTGGTGCAGTACGTCACGGTATCGCTCGTGCTCTACTTCAAGTAGACCCAGATTTCCGTGCTGCATTAAAATCTGCTGGATTACTTACTCGTGATTCACGCATGAAAGAACGTAAAAAACCAGGTCTACGCGGCGCTCGTCGTGCACCTCAGTTCTCAAAACGTTAATATCGTTGTTATATCAACGTTTACAAGCCCTTTCTCGAATTTTCGAGAAGGGGTTTTTTAATGTTTTGATACTTCAAGTTCAAGTGTTTCAAAATATCCTGTGGCACTGTTGTTGTATAAATAGCAATTACGATGTGTAATTTATATAGAAATGGCTGATACTATTTTTAGGTTGGTAATTCTGAAAATGGAGGTCAATATATGAAAAAGCTATTAATATTATCCATTGCGGCAATGGCGCTTCTTGGTGCATGTGGTAATAAGACTGATGTAAAAAAAACTGAAGAAGTAAGAACAGGAAATAAGGCAGACCAAAGACAGGTAGAAATAACAGACGGTCAAGCGAATGCTGAAATTCTTAGTAGTTCAGATTGGCAAGCCACAAAAGTTTACGATAAAAATAATAAAGACTTAACAGCGGAAAATTCAAATTTAATGGGCCTAGCGAAATATGACGCTAATTCAGGACGCTATGAATTCTTCGATCCGAATACAGCTGGAAGCATCGACGATAAAGGGGTTTTCTTTATTACGAATGATGGAAAGCATAGAATATTGATCTCAGAAACAAAAAATTACCAAGAAATTGCGGATATTACTAAGCTAACAAATAAAATGTTTACTTATAAACGAATGGGGAAAGATGCAAATGGTAGCGATGTAGAGGTATTTGTTGAGCATGTCCCTTATAAGGAAAAACACTTAACATTTACTGCACCAGATAAAAAATTAAATAATTCTACAGGTCCTATTGTTCAGGACGTTGATGGAGATAAAATTTTAGCTGGTACACTTTGGCAAGGAACAGTTGTATTAGATACAAGTAAAAATGATGTAACACAATATAATACAAATTTTATTAGCATTGCGAAATACGATGCTAATACGAATAAATATGAATTTTTCAATCCTAAAACAGGTAAAAGTCGTGGTGACTATGGATACTTTAATGTGATCGATGGAAATAAATTAAGAGCTCATGTTTCAATTGGTGAAAATAAATATGGGGTTGTACTCGAAATTACTGAACTAAATAATAAGAAATTCACATATATCAGAACTGGTAAAGATAAAGACGGTAAGGATATAACAGTATTTGTTGAGCATGAACCTTATACAGGTAAGTATAAACCAGAATTTACACTAAAATAAAAATTAACGGCTTTAGTCCATGTATTATTAATGGAGTAATGCCGTTTTAGCATTACTAATAAAGTATCTTCCATTACAAGTTTAAACTCTCAACTTTAATACTTGAGAGTTTTTTTTACTTTCTGGCATAGTTCAATCACTAACTTCGTACACTATCTGTAAAAGGGTGGTGGATATGGGTGAAGCGCTGGCTTGCACTAGGAGTAATTATGCTAATGAGTATAGTGGTCGTGGCATATGAAACGAATGCTTCGAACCGTAACTTCTTCTTACCGGACCCACTTGGTGGCATAAAAATTGTCATTGATGCGGGACACGGAGGTCAGGATGGAGGTGCTTCAAAGGGCGAAGTAATTGAAAAGGTTATTACACTTGCAATTGCCCAGCATGTGGAGAAGCAATTAAAGAAAAAAGGCGCAATAGTCGTAATGACACGAACAAAAGATGGCGATGTTATTGATGAGCACGCGGCATCAGAAAAGTTTGGAACATTGAGAGAACGAAAAAAGCAGGACATCTTTTTAAGAAAAGACATAGTAGAAAAAGAAAAACCGGATATTTTTATTACAATTCATGCAAATGCCATTCCTGAAACAAAATGGCGTGGAGCTCAGGTATTTTATCATAAAGAAGGACATGCTGAAAGTGAATTTTTAGCAAAGAGCATTCAAGATTCCATTCGCACTAATTTGAAAAATACAGATCGAGAAGCAATGTCTATACAACAAATATATTTACTGAAAAAAGCTGAGGTACCTGCTGCACTAGTAGAAACAGGATTTATAAGTAATGATGAGGAACGTGCACTATTAACTGATAAGAAATACCAAGAAAAAATGGGAGATGCTATTGTTGAAGGTATAGAAGAGTATTTATTAGCTAAAATTGAATAGAGCAACAACACAACGTAAATCAAATCATATATGATATACTAACATTGAGATAATATAAGGGGAGTGTTCGTCGTGATAACTGAACAACAAGTACGGGAAATACTAGGACAACTACAAGATCCATTTTTACATAAATCATTTGCAGAAACAGACGGTATTACAAACGTAGCAATAAAAGAAGAGAAGAATCATGTCAGTGTAAAAATTGCGATTGCTAAAACTAATACACCTGAACAATTACAGCTACAAATGAAAATTGTTGAAACTCTGAAAGAAGCAGGTGCAAGTACAGTAGGTATTCGTTTCGAAGAGCTGTCAGCAGAAAAACTACAGAGCTTCCGTGGCGTAGCAACTGAGGCTGAGGCACAAGATATTTTATCTCCACTTAGCACAGTCCAAGTTATTTCAATTGCCTCTGGTAAAGGCGGTGTAGGGAAATCTACAGTTTCAGTTAACTTAGCTGTTGCATTAGCTCGTCTAGGTAAAAAGGTTGGCTTAATTGATGCTGATATTTATGGATTCAGTGTGCCTGATATGATGGGTGTTACAGATATGCCTAAAGTGGTAGACAATCGGATTTTCCCTGTTGATCGTTTAGGTGTGAAAATGATTTCAATGGGCTTCTTTGTTGAAAATAACGCACCGATTGTATGGCGTGGGCCAATGTTAGGGAAAGTGTTAGATCAGTTCTTCCGTGATGTAGAATGGGGTGAACTAGACTATCTATTATTGGATTTACCACCAGGTACAGGTGACGTTGCATTAGATATTCACCAAATGCTTCCTTCTTCAAAAGAAATTGTCGTAACAACACCGCACCCAACCGCAGCGTTCGTTGCAGCTCGTGCAGGTGCAATGGCTTTACAAACAGATCATGAAATTTTAGGTGTTATTGAAAACATGGCATGGTATGAATCGAAATCAGGTGATCGTGAATTCGTATTCGGTCAAGGAGGAGGTCCTAAGTTAGCAGAAGAACTACGTACAGAGCTACTTGGTCAAATTCCTCTTGGTCAGCCTGACTGGTCAGAGGAAGATTTTGCACCTTCTGTTTATGCTGAAAAACACACAACAGGACAAATTTATTTAGACATCGCGACGAACATCATTAATAAATTAAATAAATAATGAAAACGGATTTCCTCGAACAATGGAGGAAATCCGTTTTTCATATATGAGTGGTTACTCAGAGCCTTTTTGCTCATTACCTCCACCACTGCCACCAGCCTCTTTTTTACCGCCGCTAGCTTTACCTGTCTCGCCACCGCTTTTCTTAATAAGCTCCTGCCATTTCGTTTGCATAAGCGGACTTTCAATCGTTTCCTTGACGACTTCCTCCATTTGTTTTCTCATATTGGAGGATTTTAAAATAGTCTCTAACTGCTTTTGCATATCTGGCTGGCCAAAGAAAGCTTCCATATCTTTTTGGAAAGAGGGATCTTTTATTAATTCCTTCATAATATCCTGTTGCTGCTTTTGCATACTTTTAGCTACAGTTTCTTTAAACTTTGGATCTTCGAATGTTTTCTTCCAAAAGTCTTCTGCTTCTTTGGAAAGCAGTGTAGCTTCGGTAGCTTTTTTCACTTCATCATGCTCCAAAACCAATAATTCACGGAAACTTGGTTCCTCTAAAAGCTTTCGCAACGCCTTTTTACCATCCTCGGTTTGTAAAGAGTCGATCATTATTTTTTTTATTTCATCATAGGACATGGTAGAGGCTTTATCTGGTGAAGAACAGGCAGAAAGAAAAAGCATTAGGATTAGTAGTAAGAAGAATTTTCGCATCAATCGTCAGTCCTTTCTATAAATAGACTCTTTCAATTATTGTTCACATTTATGATGACTTTATGTATTGGTTACGATGAGAAATAGCTTTTTTAACAATGCATTGTTAAAATAAGTACAGATATACATTTAGAAATTGGGGGACTTTTAGTTGTGACGATACGAAATTGGGCAAAGTTTTTCTTCTTTGCAATGCTCGTTGGTGGCGCAGTCAACGGACTTTGCAGTTTATTTATTCGATGGGACTTCTTCCAACCATACATAACAAACGGTCACTGGGGCGAATTTTTTGCCGGGCTTTTATGGATGGTTTTCTTAGGATTTACGATGAGTGTTATTGCACAAGCGGGCTTTTTTGCTTATTTAACGCTTCATCAAGTGGGAGTAAATATTTTTAGAACACTTACATTATGGAATTGGGTACAGCTGTTATTAATTGCTATTACTATTTTTGATATTATATTCTTCCGCTTTATACCAGGTGTAAAAGATGGTCAAAGCTGGTTATTCTATGTTGGTTTGTTAATTGTATTACTATTAGGTGCTATTGCAACAGCCATTCAAAAAGTAAAATTAACAGGGAAAAAACATGTGTTCATTTCGGCATTATTTTTTATGATTGTCGTTACAACACTTGAATGGACAATTGCATTAATGGGTCGTGATGAAAATATTAACGAGTATGTTGCACTTTTACTATTCCCACTTCTCGCTGTAAATGCTTATCAATTATTAGTATTACCAAAATATAATGCAAAATCCGAAGAAGATCGTCAAAAATTAGAAGCGCGCCGCAAAGCACGTCGTCGTGAACAAGCTAAAAATGCATAATAAAAAGAAGTTGCCTCTATTTTTGGAGGCAACTTCTTTTTTATGGTGATTTTTTAGTTTGAACTTTATAGCCGAATATATTTTCCTCAATCGACATAAATTTATTTTGTTGTAGAAATGTATTCAGCTCTTTAAACGAGATCTTATTATTTTGGTGTAAAGACATAAAAACAAAATCTCCCTTTTGTAATTTAGGTGTTTTTTCACCTTTCCAGATGAGAGAGGGAGAAAGTATATTCATCTGCTGTTGAAATAAGTTGTTTTGTAAATCCTGCGAATACTGGTGATTTCGTGTTGCAAACCAAAGTGGTGTTTTTTGAAAATGCTTTTCGTAAATTTTAATATCTTTTTGAACGACGGCAAGATCAATTGGCTTATCTACTGAATCCTCAGGTCCTAATAATCCTGTAGGTAGTTTTCGCTCTTGAATGATTTTTAGTTGCTCAGGTGAACGTTCAATCCATGCAGCATCTAACAATAGAAGCGGATAAGGTTCTTTTACAGTTTTAAGCCAGTCCAACAGGGTGTCATCAGAGAAAGAAATTTCGACAATAAGTGATGTACCATAATGTCCTTTTGTTACAACTGCTGGAGCATCAGCAATGTTGAATACAGAAATCATAGTAGAATTTATCGGCTTTATAAAGACAAATAGTATTACGATTAAAAACAGTGAAATCAACGTTTTACGAACCATCTTAACGACCTCGTTTCTATATTTTTAACTTCTTTCAGCAAATGTTTTCGTAGCGAAAGTGAAACGTCAGCTACAAATGTTTCCTGGGCGGTGAGATGAATGCGGATCTCAGCTACTCCCTGTGAAAACGTCTAAGAACATCGTGTTGACCCAAAGCTTTGTCACGTCGCATCCATGCGATAACGGCTAACTGACCTGCATCGGTGCTACAGACGCTACACTTTCGCACAAAAACCATTTGCAGACCTAAGCATAAAGCCGATTCCGGACGCAATTAGCCGAGGCATAATTGATATGAAAAAATAAGTTCCTAAAAAAACTTATGATTTAGTGTTGACTTTCATGAATAATCGATGTTATTATGTATAAGTCGCCAAGAGGTGACGCAGTAAATGAAAAAATGAACCTTGAAAACTGAACAAGCAAAACGTAATCAATAAAGTTTTTATTAACTAACCATGAGTTAGTGAACGAAACAAAATTTTGGACATC
>NZ_JBIVCA010000012.1:0-30338 GCF_044746345.1 Lysinibacillus sp. NPDC086135
TCCTCACTTTACTTTATTTTCGTGGTTGAAAACATTGTAACCAAGAGGAAAGAAAATGACCCCTTTTCTTTTTACACAATTATACGGACTCAATCCAAGGATCGCCGCTAAAACACGAAATCCCGCCGCTTCAGCTCTTTCATCGCTGATAAAAGAGCTTCGAGGAGTCTATCCGTCACTTTGCCTCTTCTATCCGTCGCTTCGGAGAGTCTAGCCATCACTTTAGCTTTTCTATCCGTCGCTTCGGGGAGTCTAGCCATCACTTTAGCTTTTCTATCCGTCGCTTCGGGGAGTCTAGCCATCACTTTAGCTTTTCTATCCGTCGCTTCGAGGAGTCTAGCCATCACTTTAGCTTTTCCATCCCACCCTAGCGCGGGTATTCACTTCGCTTCCATGAGTATCTCCCTGCCTCACGCGAGCATTCTTTGCTTCCGCGCCCGACCTCACGCGAGTATTCACTTCGCTTCCACGAGTATCTCCCTGCCCCACACACGACTTTGCTGAACTAACTATGTATTGACGATATCCAAATAATTAGTACCATAAAAGAAAACGCCCAACCAGTAAAGGTTAGGCGATATATCTTCAACTATTAGATTTTTGTAATAGCGAGTGCTAAAAGAAAGAATAATATTGCTAACACAATTGTTACACGATGAAGGATTAGATCCATACCACGTGCTTTTTGCTTTCCAAATAGTTGTTCAGCTCCACCCGAGATGGCACCTGACAAGCCTGCACTTTTACTAGATTGAAGTAATACTACAACGATCAACGCTACTGAAACGATAACTAATGAAACTAATACTACTGTATGCATTCACTGCACCTCCCGAACTTCGAACATCACAACATAATATATTATAACAAAAAAAGGTTCTCTTGACAAACTAAGATTAATAAATACCCTCATTTTACCTCATTCGGTTAGTTTTTCTGAAAATCAACATACCAACTTGCTATCACATTATCCTATAATAGTTAAAAGCATAGTCATCACAAAAATCCCAAAAAATGCCGTTCATATAAGTTGGTTGGCGTGGAGGCCAGACGACTCTTGGGGATTAGCGACACAGAAGAGACCCTGCAAAAATAGAGGAACGAGGGGTAAGCGCATCACGTCCTCTGATCATGCCTTCGGACCAACATCCCGCCGCTTTCGCACAAAAACATCTGTTGCTGTCGCTTCGCTTTCGCACAAAAACATCTGTTGCTGTCGCTTTGCTTTCGCCCAAAAACATCTGTTGCTCTTAGTGGCATATCGAACGTCCCCTGGAAAACGCTGAAATCACCCTCACGTTTTAGTGATGAGTTAAAAATATAATTATAATGGAGGAATTATGAAAAAGAGTTTATTGCTGATTTTTTTACTTATTATTTTAAGCATGCTTAGTGCTTGTTCAGCTGTTATCAAAGCCGTCGAAGTATTAGTACCAGAGGAACCTGAAGAGGCTTCTATGGACTTTAAGGAGCCTACTAGTAAAGCTCCATCAGTGAAGTTTTCTGCAGAAGACCTTTTTTCAACGACATTATTTAAGAAAGATCTTGCTTTGTTGCAATTCTCAAAAAAGGTTGAGAAGCATATATCCACGTTTGACCCAAACTTTACAGTAATATATAGGGGAAAATTAGAATGGGATACATTTGAAGAACAACTGAATGATCTTTATAACATACTTAATTTTGTTAATCCTTATACAACAGGATATATCAAAGATTTCAACTGGGAAGCATGGGAAGTAGATAGTGGTTATGAGATAGAATTTGATTTTACATATTTAACAGATGCCAAAAAGGAAAAGAAAGTCGATGATTATGTAGAGAAATTTGCAACTAAGTACATTACAAATGACATGGATGATTTTCATCGTGCTAAAGCCGTTAATGACTTTGTAGTACAACTAGCCACTTATTCTGGTGAAGATGCATCAGAAGGTCAATCTGTTTATGAATTAATTAGTCAAGAAACTGGTGTTTGCCAAGCTTATACACTTTTAGCCTACCGTTTATTTTTGGCGGCTGGTCTTGATGCTAAATATGTTTATGGCTATAGCGATAATCAGCTTCATGCATGGAATTTAGTAAGTGTTAATGGTGATTGGTATCATGTTGATACGACTTGGAATGATGTTAATCCTGATGAACCTTATGCTATTTCCTACGAATATTTTTTAGTGAATGACGAAAAACTAAGTGAAGATCATATTTGGGCACGTGACAACTATTTTGCTGCTACAAGCGATGCATATGATTTTATGCATGATATGTGGTACGCGGATACTGTTGGCAACGTTATTTATTATAATAGCATGGCCGATAACATGGTATACGCCTATGATTTAGCAACAAAACAAAATAGACAGGTTACGGAAACAGCCTGTTATTTCCTTGCGGCAGTTGACGATTCGATTTATTGTAGTGATTATGATAATGCCGGCTTTTTAACAAAGATATTTATAAAAGATGGCTCAGAAGAAGTGTTGTTTGAGGAAGAGGTTCAAAACTTGTTCATTAATGATAAAGGGGTTTTATTATACGAAACCATTGATGGTGAAAAACATTCACAAAATTTATAGCTTATGCTTCCATCCCAATAGATAGTAAGACAGATTTTATTTTCACATTCAGCCTTTAGTTTTCGTAAAGACTGGGCGACTCCTTGGGGATCAGGTTACAGATGAGCCTGGAGGAAAGCGCTCAGTCGGAACGGAAATCAACCCCACACTTTGGTTATATATGCCACATTTAACAATATCCACACAATATCATAACAATTAATTCATTGTAGCTCTACAACCTTCCTTTACACTTACTTGTGAAATGACCTTACCTTAAGGAGGAAAATCATGAAACATTCAAAAAAATGGAGTTCATTGTTACTAGCAAGCGCAATTGCTTTATCGTCGATTAGTATCGCTCAACCGCAAGTAGAAGCTGCTCAAGTAAAGAAGCCAACAAATGTGATTATGCTCGTGATGGATGGTAGTAGTAATAATGCCGTTACACTTTCTCGTTGGTTTAAAGGTCAAAGTTTAGCGATGGATGAAATTTTATCAGGGGGCGTGCGTACATACTCTGCCGATTCAGCTATTACTGATTCAGCTCCTGCCGCTACTGCGTTAGCAACTGGCCATAAATCAAATGATAAATTTGTAGGTGTATTACCGTCCGTTATTAATTCACCAGGACTTAAGCAAATTGCCAAAGAGGATGCTTTTAGGCCTGTAGCTAATGTTTTAGAAGGAGCTAAACAACAGGGCAAGGCGACTGGATTGATTGCTACTTCGGAAATTCAGCATGCCACACCAGCAGGCTTTTCTGCACATGTTAATAATAGAAGCCAATATGATGACATCGCTGAGCAGCAAGTTTATCAAAACATTGATGTCGTATTAGGTGGTGGCTTTGAGTCTTTGGCACCCGGCACAACTAAAAATGCTCGAAAAGATGGCGAGAATTTAGTGGATGTCCTTAAAGAAAAAAATTATGACATCGTGAAAACGCGAGATGAGCTTCTAAATAGTGAATCGTCAAAAATTTGGGGAAGCTTTGCTCCAGGTGCCCTTGCCTACGATTATGATCGTGCCAAAACAAAAGCATCTGAGCCAAGTCTTGCTGAGATGACTAGTAAAGCTATTGATACGCTCAAAAAGGATGAAGATGGCTTCTTCTTATTTGTAGAAGGCAGTAAAGTGGACTGGGCGGCTCATGCCAATGACACAATTGGTATGATTAGCGATATTTTATCGTTTGATGATGCAGTAAAGGAAGCGGTTGATTTTGCAAAAAAAGATGGCAATACTATGGTCATTGCTGTTACAGACCACGGCAACAGTGGGATTACAATGGGGAATGCTAACACGACAAGTACTTATTCCAACACACCTGTTTCTGCCTATATCGACCCTCTAAAGAAAGCTAAAATGACCGTTGAAGGTGCGCTAAGCCAATTAAAGGAAGATAAATCAAATATTGTAGAAGTCGCTGCACTTTATGGATTAGATGATTTATCTCCGGACGAGCTTGCAACCTTACAGTTAGCTAAAGACCCTGAAGAAGAAATGGTAAAAATGCTTGCCAACCGTGCTAATATTGGCTTTACAACCGGTGGGCATACTGGTGATGATGTGTTTTTATACTCATTCGGGCCATCTAAAATTACAGGCCTTGTAGAAAACACAGATTTAGCCCATGCGATGGCAAAGTTTATGGACTTCGATTTAAATAAGCTTACAGATGATTTATATATACCAGCAACAAAAGCATTTACGGAAAAAGGCTACACATCTAAAATTGACTTAACTGATAAAGATAACCCTAAATTGATTGCACAAAAAAATAATGTAACCGTTACAATCCCAGTTAATAAGAACATTTTAATATACGAACAAGACAAGACAGCACAAACACATACCTTTGATACAATCAATGTCTACAACGGTACTGAATTTTACGTTTCTAAAAAAGTTTTAAATGTAATCAAATAAGGGCTTTTACGGAAAGTTATTCTCCCACTTACTTTGGAATTCTGTAGCGAGATAAAAATAAGGGTGCTATCATAAGTTGAGATGTCTAACTTGATGGTGGCACTTTTCTTTTTTGCTCAAATTTGTTTTTGCAACAGTCCTCAAAAGATTACCACTTTTATCATCTGCTTAACATTTTTACAGCTTCCATTTTGGTTATCCCCTCTCATTATAAATTATACCAATTTTTTCCGTCCGATTTACTTTGATTTTACTTTCATTTATTATGCTTAATGTAACGAAAAAATAGATTGCTTCGAATGCTCTAAAACGAAATTTAAGGATTTTTTAAGTACCATTGAAGCGGAAAAACAGCGATAATAAAGGTGATTGTAGTTTTAGTAAAATTCAAATTGAGGTACAAAGGAAAATCATTTTCTTTCCTTCATTTAGGTGAGTTTTTAGAAACCTTAATTTTACCTTAAATTAATCTTATGATTTTATGAATATCGAGAAATTTAGCAACATTTTAAGCTACAATCCGTCAAAACAGTGTTGAAAAATTAATAAGTGGAAAAATAATTTAGAAAAAACTTGAAAAAATATCTATTTATTTATATATTTACAAAGTTATAATCTTTTTTCATTTTTAATTGGAGGTGGACATATGCAATCCATTAAAAATAATGAGGTTTTACGTTTTATAGGCTTTACGTTATTTTACTTCATCATTTTAACGCTCTTGTTTCTTATCCATGGCTTCCATGATATGAACGCAGGACCATTTATATATACGGAATTTTAAGAAAAGGAGATATAAACTATGTTAAGTATTTTAGAGGCTATTCAAAAAGTGGCACAACAGCATCCACATCGAACTGCATATCAAACCAATAGTGATGCCTTAACGTATGGTGAGCTTTGGCATCTTTCTGATTGTGTAGCGCAATATTTAATGGCTCTTGATTTGAAAAGACAACAACCTATCGTCGTCTACGGGCATATGTCCCCTTTACAAATCGTTGCCTTTTTAGGAGCTGTAAAGGCAGGTCATCCATATGTACCGGTTGACTCTTCTACACCGTCTGAAAGGTTACAAATTATAATAGAAGCTTCTCAGGCTTGTTTACTACTAAAAACTGAAACATTAAACGCGAATCAATCAGTGCCTGTAGTGGAAGTAAGTGATCTAGTGGCTCAAGCTACTAGCATTTCGACAGAGCCTTCAACTTGGGTTAAGGATCAAGAAATTCATTATATTATTTACACATCTGGTTCTACTGGAAAGCCAAAAGGTGTTCAAATTACAGCTGATAATTTAGCACATTTTGTTGATTGGATGCATGAGCATTTCCCTTTACAGGAATCTGGCGTGTTTCTAAATCAAGCACCTTATTCCTTTGATTTATCGGTAATGGATTTATATCCTGCACTCGTTAGTGGGCAAACACTTTACGCTATTAAGCAGGAGCAAATTGCTAATCCAAAAGCGTTATTTGAGTCATTAGCTTCATCTGATATTCGCGTTTGGACTTCTACACCTTCCTTTGCGAAGATCTGCTTAATGAACAAAGAATGGGATCAGGCGTTAATGCCTACTTTAAATACGTTTTTATTCTGCGGAGAGGTTTTACCAGTATCCGTATCGACAGAATTAATGCAGCGCTTCCCACAAGCTTCTATTTTTAACTTATACGGTCCTACAGAAACAACGGTTGCCGTATCTTATGTGGAAGTAACAAAGGAGCTTCTGGAGCAATTTGACCAATTACCAATCGCTCCTCTATCTGAGCCTAATCTATCCTTGCAAGAAGATGGCGAGATTATTATTTCTGGACCGACTGTAAGTGCAGGTTATCTTGGGGCACCTGATTTAACACTTAAAGCGTTTCCTACAATAGGGGATCAACGTATTTATAAAACTGGGGACGTTGGTTATGAAAAAGATGGCTATCTGTTCTTTTCAGGACGAAAAGATTTCCAGGTGAAACTACACGGTTATCGTTTAGAAATCGAGGAAATTGAAAAGCAAATCGGCAATCTTCCAACTGTTGCTAGCTGTGTTGTTATACCTATTTCAAAAGATGATGAAATTGTTTCACTAAGTGCGTTTGTTGTTCTACGAGAACCATTGACAGACTCTGCCTTCAAAATGACGAAGCAGCTTAAAGCATTGTTAGCGGAGTATTTACCATCTTATATGATTCCGAAAACGTTCAAATACATTGACACTTTACCTTTAAATACTAACGGTAAAGTTGATCGTAAAGGATTGGCGGTTATGGAAACAGTATGACGGCTTATGGAAATATATTTTTCTTCATCATCATTGGTATTTTATTAATGCCATCCATTATTTTAGGACTTCGTGGGAAATCAGCTAAACGCTATAATATCTTTATTTCGATTGTCGTGTTAGCTCTTATTTTTGGTAACTCCCTTAATGGCTCAACTTCTCTTATACTATTTACAGTATTTCAGTTACTATTAATTGTCGGTTACCAAAAATATCGCTTACAGAAGAATAGCACGTCCGTATTCGTAATTGCTGTACTGCTGTCTATTTTGCCACTTGTACTTGTGAAGGTTCTGCCTATGCTTGGCCTTAATAATTTATTTGGATTTTTAGGGGTATCCTATATTACCTTTAAATCGGTACAAATGATTTTAGAAACTCGTGATGGCTTAATTAAGGATAAAATTTCAGTAGTTGAGCTTGCTTATTTCTTACTGTTCTTCCCAACAATAACTTCGGGACCTATTGATCGTTGGCGACGCTTTTATAAAGATATGCACACAGTGCCATCTGGACAAGATTATCAAAAACTGCTATTAAGCGGGATCAATTGTATATTTTTAGGCTTTTTATATAAATTTATTTTGGCTTATTTAATATACAATTACACACTTATTTATTTACCAAATCAAACGTATAACTATTTGACACCTTTTCAAGGGCAAATAGCGTATATGTATATGTATAGTTTTTATCTATTTTTCGATTTTGCAGGTTATAGTGCTTTTGCAGTTGGTGTCAGTCGCATTATGGGTGTTCAAACGCCAATTAACTTTAACCGTCCATTCTCGAGTCGCAATATTAAAGACTTCTGGAACCGTTGGCATATGAGTCTTTCATTCTGGTTCAGGGATTATGTTTATATGCGCTTCGTACTTTGGATGACGAAGAAAAAATGGATTAAAAACAAGTATACAGTTTCTTATCTTGGCTTCTTTTTACTGTTCTTTTTAATGGGTATTTGGCACGGATTAGAATTGCACTTTGTTGTCTACGGTCTCTACCATGCCTTGTTAATTATCTGCTTCGATAAATTTGAACGTTGGAATAAAAAGCGCAAGATTTGGCCAAAAAATAAATGGACGCATGCAATCGGCGTATTTATTACGTTTAATGCCATTTGCTTTGGTTTCTATATTTTTTCAGGAACATTATTTTAATTAATGGCTCTGTTCATATTTTTATGAATAACGCAGCCTAAACAATAAAGGAGATTTATAAAATGGATAAACAACAAGTTTTAGAAATGCTAGTAGAATTATGTGAGGACGATATCATTTTAGAAAATCCAGATATCGATTTATTTGAAGAAGGACTTCTTGATTCATTCGGTACAATTAATTTATTAGTGGAAATTGAAAGCCGCTTTAATATCTCAGTGCCAATTACTGATTTCAACCGTGAGGAATGGAACACGCCAAATCGTATTGCTGCGGAATTAGCTGAAAGACAATGATTAAGAAAGGCTTTCTATCATTATTAATTGCTTTTGCTCTTTTTGCTGCCTTGATATTCTTCCCTAATTCCTGGATAAAAGCTTGGATTTCAGATGAAGATGTAGAGCAAGCAAAGACGAGTATGTCTCCGTTAGTGTTCCAAGGGATGTATTTCCAAGAGCGAATGTTGCAGGAGCCTAATACTATGCCTTTATATGGCTCCTCAGAATTAAATCGTTTTGACCCTTTCCACCCTTATAACTATACTCGTGCTACAAATGCTCCGTATACGACATTTATGGTCGGGCGTGGTGGAATGCAGTCTATTACACACTTTTTAAATTTTGCTGCACAGGAAAAGAATTTAAAGGATAAGAAAATTGTTTTCATCATTTCCCCTCAATGGTTTACGAAAAAGGGCATGAATGAATTACACTTCTCTCCTAACTATTCGATGTTGCATGCTTATGATTTAGCATACAATAAAGACATTGACGAAGATCTTCGAAATCGAGGAATGAAACGCCTGCTTGATTTTGATACAGTAAACCGCGATGACCTGCTAAGAACAATTTATGAATATAAATTATCTGGTGGGAAGGAAAAACCAATCATCGGGCGACTTGCAATGTTAGCTGGCCATTTCCAAAAGGCACTTTTAGAGAAAAAAGATTTGTATTACTCGCTCTTCCCTCGAGAGGGGAGTAAGTTAAAGAACAATGACAAACTAGTTGCGGACCAAACATTTGAGCAACAACTACAAAATGCCGAAAAATATGGCGAAAAGCGTGTTTCCAATGATTTAATGATTGAAAACAAGTTTTATAAGCGACTTAAAAATTCTAATCTTGATAGGTTTAAAGGATTCCGAAAAAGCGAAGATTACACGACTTCACCCGAATATGAGGATTTACAGCTTGTCATTGATATTTTAAAAGATGCTGGTGCAAAGCCTCTATTCATCTCTATTCCAGTAAATGGTCATTGGTATGACTACACTGAATATCCTGCGGATCGCCGTGATAAATATTACGCAAAAATGAACCAAATATTGACTGATAATGGTGTTCCATTTGTTGATTTCTCCAGCCATGACTATGATCCTTATTTCATTATGGATACGATTCATATTGCATGGAAGGGCTGGGTCTATCTAGATCAAGAGCTAGACAAATATTGGGCACAGAAATAAATCACTTAACGAAAGCAGAGACAGTCTAAAGTGTTACTCACTAAAGACTGTCTCTTTTTTATGTAGATTATCTTTGAGGGCATTCACTCTACAACTTCCATTTTCAACCCTTCCTTAAAAATTGATTGAGGAAGGGTTATTCTTATCTGAAATGAATAGCGTCACAGATGAGACCCTGAAGCAAATAGAGGAACGAAGGCTAAAACTATCACGTTCTGTGATAACGCCTTCGTGACCACAGGATGTGGCGTTTTTAGACTGAGTTTCTAGAGTTCAGCGGATGTTTGGTGACCCGCTGAAATAATCCCGTTCATTTAACCACCTCTAAAGATAGAGAATTCTCACCTGTCGCTCCATAACACATTTGCTAAAAGAAGTTAAATGAAAAAAGTCTAAGTTCTTCAGCATCATTGGAAAATTGGACTAATCTTTCAAACTTCAAGCCTATTTTTTCTAGTAACTTAGCTGAAGCCTCATTATCTTGGGTTGTGATAGCTACAATACGATTTAACCCTAGTATATCTAAACCATATGCCATTGTTGCTGAAGCCGCTTCATAGGCGTATCCTTTTCCCCAATACTTAGGCAGAAAAGCGAACCCAATATCCACATCTTCTAGCGACTCCCTTTTAACAAAACCACAAATTCCAAGGGGGATTTGATCGTCTTTTCTTTCAACTAAATAAAAACAAAAACCAAATTGCTCATACATACGAAGTGGTCCATTTACTATATATTCACATGCCTCCTCCACTGTTTTCACACCGCGATCACCAATGAACTGCAACCATGAAGGGTCATTCATTAACTCAAGGATAAAATCGGCATCATCTGTTGTTTGTAGACGAAGGGTAAGTCGTTCTGTTTCAAAAATTTTCATCGTAATTCTCCTTTCAGTATTGTTTTCCCTATATATAATTTATGTTTTACTATTTAAACATATAATAATGGCATAAATGCACTTGCATAGCTTTCAATAAGTGTATTTATGCCATTAAAGCATTACAAGGTCTTTTTACAAGATTTGTCGAATAATACTCTATAAGGATGATTACCAAAACGTGTGGTTGATTTCCGTTCCGATTGGGCGCTTTGTTGCTGCCGCTTCGCTTTCGCACAGAAAACATCCGCTACGCTGCAGGGTCTCGGGCCAACACGATGTTGGTCACGAAGGCGTTATCACAGGATGTGATGCTTTCCTCTATCGCTGATCCCCGAGGAATCGCCCAGTCTCCACTCCAATCAACTATTTACATAGTAGACGTTTTAACAAAAGTCATCCACAACTTTTGGTGGTGAGCCCTCTATAAAGCACGTTGCCTTTTTTAATAAAGGCAGTAAATTCTTGAAAGGCGGTTTCGTTTATTGAGAAATAAGTATTTTATTAGTATCCTATCAACACTGTTTTTGTTATTTCTTTCAGGTTGCACTAATCAAAAAGATACAGCATTAGCGACTATTTCAATTAACACCGATTCTAAATATGTGAGTACTTTCAAAGATTTAAATTTAGGCATAGCACAAGACTTTCATTTTAAATTAAATAATGCCGATAAAAGTTGGGTTGATCTTTGGGTGGAAAGTTACAAAGATGGGCAATGGGAGTCTAATTCCTTAATGGCACTATCATATGGGCAAAGTCCAAACAAAGTAGAAGAAGGCAATATAGGGTTTGGGATAATAAATACTGATGATGAATCTTTTGCTTTTCTTTATGGACCAAGTGTTAAAGCAAACCCTATAAAAATCGACAAAATTCAAGCTGCTGGTAGTATTAGTGGATGGGATTATGCAATTGGGGATGAAACAGTAAAATTAAAATTGAACGAAACTTATTTACTAGGTGTATACAGAGAATCAAATAGAAACTCTATACGAACATACGACTTACAGAACGAGAATGAAGTAAAAAAAATGATAAATGATGACCATCTTGTATATTTATTGAAATTAAAAATTCATAACAAGTAACTGGATCTTTGTTAATTTGAATGGTTCTCTTTAGACTTCAAAGGCAACTTTTAACAGGGGATTGCATCTTACCTGAGCAGCCCAGGAAACCCGGCTCCTACCCGAGCAGTTCTCGGTATACGTGCGCTTTTCCAGGTTACCCGATCACTTCTCCTACTCGAGTAGTACTTATGGGTACCCGATTACTTTTTCTCCCTACCTGAGTAGTTCCCACGTTACCTGATCTCTTTGCCAAAAACTGCCCCATATTCACCCAACCACCAAAAAATTCGCCTCAAAAGTATGTAAATACCTTTGAGGCGATACCAGTAAAGCTACTTAGTAATAGCTTATTTTAAGTTATAGAATGATTTTAAACCAAGGTACTCAGCTGTTGCACCAAGTTGATCTTCAATGCGAAGAAGTTGGTTGTATTTAGCTACGCGGTCTGTACGAGATGGAGCACCTGTTTTAATTTGACCAGCGTTTGTAGCAACTGCGATATCAGCAATTGTTGCATCTTCAGATTCACCAGAACGGTGAGAGATAACTGCTGTGTAACCAGCGCGTTTTGCCATTTCGATCGCTTCAAATGTTTCTGTTAACGTACCGATTTGGTTTACTTTGATAAGGATTGCATTACCAACACCTTGCTCAATACCAGCAGCTAATTTTTGCGTATTTGTTACGAATAAATCGTCACCTACTAATTGTACGCGAGCGCCGATACGATCTGTTAATAATTTGTGTCCAGCCCAGTCATTTTCGTCTAAGCCATCTTCAATTGAGATGATTGGGTATTTGTTTGTTAGCTCTTCATACCATCCAACCATTTCTTCAGAAGTTTTAACAACACCTTCACCGTCTAAGTGATATTTGCCATCTTCTTTATTGAATAATTCAGATGAAGCAACGTCCATTGCAAGTTTTACTTCTTCACCTGGTTTATAGCCAGCTTTTTCGATTGCTTCTAAAATTACAGTAATGGCTTCTTCGTTAGAACCAAGGTTTGGTGCGAAACCACCTTCGTCACCTACAGCCGTATTATAGCCTTTAGCTTTAAGTACTGCTTTTAAGCTGTGGAAGATTTCAGCACCCATACGTAATGCATGACGGAATGATTCTGCTCCTACAGGCATTACCATGAATTCTTGAATGTCTACGTTGTTGTCAGCGTGAGCGCCACCATTTATGATGTTCATCATTGGTACTGGTAGTTGTTTTGAGTTAAACCCACCAAGATATTGATAAAGAGGTACATCTAAGTAATCTGCCGCAGCATGTGCAACTGCCATTGATACACCTAGAATGGCGTTGGCACCTAGTTTACCTTTGTTTTCTGTGCCATCTAGCTCGATTAAAGCTTTGTCGATGACTACTTGATCAAGAACTGAGTAATTACCTTCTAGCTCTTGAGCAATAATTGTGTTTACATTTTCAACTGCTTTTAATACACCTTTGCCTAGGTAACGAGATTTGTCACCGTCGCGTAATTCTACTGCCTCATATTCACCTGTAGATGCACCTGATGGTACGATTGAGCGTCCAAAAGCACCTGATTCTGTAAATACTTCAACTTCTACCGTTGGATTCCCACGTGAGTCTAAAACTTCGCGCGCATAAATTTGTGTAATAAATGGCATAATTAATTCTCCTCTTTTTCAATTAATGATTGACCTGTCATTTCAGAAGGTTGTGACACCTCTAATAATTCTAACATGGTTGGCGCCAAATCGGCTAAAATACCACCATTTCTTAACATTAAATTTGCTTTTGTCACAATTACTGGAACAGGGTTTGTTGTATGAGCTGTCATTGGAGCCCCTTCTAAAGTAAGAACTTCATCAGAGTTACCATGGTCAGCTGTAATAATAGCTGCGCCACCTTTTGCAAGGAGTGCATCTACTACTTTACCAAGACATTCATCGACTGTTTCAATGGCCTTGATGGTTGGCTCTAACATTCCGCTATGCCCAACCATATCAGGGTTAGCGAAATTAAGAATAATGCCATCAAATTTATCGGCCGCAATCTCTGCAAGTAATGCTTCTGTTACTTCATAAGCACTCATTTCAGGTTTTAAATCATATGTTGCAACTTTTGGAGATGCAATTAAAATACGCTCTTCCCCTTCAAATTTCTCCTCACGACCACCACTCATAAAGAATGTAACATGCGGATACTTTTCTGTTTCTGCAATACGAAGTTGTGTTTTGCCATTAGAAGCTAACACTTCACCAATCGTATTTTTTAAGTTATCGTTTTCATACGCAACTTGAGCGTGTACTTCATCACTGTAGTGTGTGAATGATACAAATTTTAAATTCTTTGGATGCTTATCTGATAAAGCAAAGCCATCAAATTCACTATTTGTAAACACTTTAGACAGTTGAATTGCACGGTCAGGGCGGAAGTTGAAGAAAATAACAGCGTCATTATCGTCAATTGTTGCCACGGCTTCCCTATGCTCTTGAACGCTAAATGGAATAACAAACTCATCTGTTACATCGCGTTCATATGATGCAGCTACGCCACTTGCTGCGCTGTCAGCTGTTTGACCAACACCATCTACTAGTACATTATACGTAAGGGCTACACGATCCCAGCGTTTATCACGATCCATTGCATAATAACGACCATGAATAGAAGCGAATTGACCTACGCCAATGTCCTTCATTTGTTTTTCAGTTTCTTCAATATAGCCTAAAGCTGTTGATGGTCCAACATCACGACCATCTAAGAAACCATGTACAAAGACTTTGTCTAAGCCTTGTTGTTTTGCAAGCTTTAATAGTGCAAACATATGCTCATAATGGCTATGTACGCCACCATCTGAAAGTAAGCCCATAATATGAAGCTTAGATTGATGAGCTTTAGCATGTGCTATGGCATCCAAAAATGCTTTATTCGTAAAGAAATCTCCCTCACGAATAGATTTGTTTAAGCGTGTTAAGCTTTGGTAGACAATACGTCCAGCACCTATATTTAGATGTCCAACTTCAGAGTTCCCCATTTGACCTTGAGGTAACCCCACCGCTTCACCAGCTGCAGTTAATGTTGAATGCGGGAACTCATTCCAAAAACGATCGAAGTTAGGTTTGTTTGCTTGAGCTACTGCATTTCCGAAAGTTTCGTCGCGGAATGCAAAGCCATCTAGAATAATTAATGCTACTGGCTTTTTAGGCATTTGCTGCCGCCTCCAATAATTTCAAATATGATTCTGGTTGTAAACTTGCCCCACCAACTAAAGCGCCATCGATATGCTCTTTTAATAATAATTCCTGAATGTTCTCAGGTTTTACGCTACCACCGTATTGAATTCGTACAGCATTGGCCGTTTCAGCATTATATAATTCCTTCACTACTGCACGAATTGCTCCACATACTTGGTTAGCATCTTCTGCTGTAGCTGTTTTACCTGTACCGATTGCCCAAATAGGTTCATAGGCGATCACCATATGCTCCACTTCTTGTGCGCCAAATCCAGCAAGTGCTGTTGTAATTTGATGAGCAACCTTTTGCTCAGTAGTCCCCGCTTCACGTTCCTCAAGCGTTTCTCCACAGCAAATAATCGGTACGATATTATGCGCTATTGCTGCAGCAACCTTTTTATTGATGGCTTCATCTGTTTCGTTATAATATTCACGTCGTTCAGAGTGTCCTAAAATAACATAGTCTACTTCCACACTTGCTAGCTGAGCTGGACTAATTTCTCCAGTGAATGCACCTTCGTTTTCATAATGCATCGTTTGTGCACCAATTGCTAGCTCAGATTCACTAGCAACTTGCACAAGCGTAGGTAGGTAAAGTGCTGGTGCACAAACAACAGCGTCTACTTTATCATTTGAAGGAAGTTTGTCCTGTACCGCATCAACAAACTGAATAGCCTCTTCAAATGTTTTATACATTTTCCAGTTACCTGCAATAATTGGTTTACGCATCATTCTTGCCTCCTATGTTTTTATTCCACGTTAATGATTTATTTATCGTTTAATGCCACAATTCCAGGAAGCTCTTTCCCTTCCATTAATTCCAGTGATGCACCACCACCTGTAGAAATATGGTCCATTTTATCGGCAACTTCAAACTTTTCTACTGCCGCTGCAGAATCCCCGCCACCGATCACAGTATAACCAGTTGTTGTCGCCATAGCGTCAGCTACAGTTTTTGTACCATTCGCGAATTTATCCATTTCAAAAACACCCATTGGTCCATTCCAAATGATTAATTTAGAATTTTTAATAACTTCTGCATATTTAGCAGCTGTTTTCGGACCAATATCTAAGCCCATCCAGTCAGCTGGAATAGCGTTTACATCTACAATTTGTGTTTCAGCATCTTTTGAAAATTCGCTTGCGACTACGGCATCGATTGGCATATGTAATTGCACGCCTTTTGCCTTTGCTTTTTCAATAAAGGATTTTGCTAAATCAATTTTATCTTCTTCTAATAAAGATTTACCGATATCATAACCTTGCGCTTTAATGAATGTGAATGATAAGCCACCACCAATAATTAGATGGTCTACTTTTTCTAATAAGCTTTCAATCACACCAATTTTGTCTTTAACTTTGGCACCACCGATAATGGCTGTAAATGGACGCTCAGGGTTAGATAATGCTTTACCTAGCACATCTAATTCCTTTTGCATAAGGTAACCAGATACTGCTGGTACATACTTAGTAATTCCTTCAGTTGACGCGTGTGCACGGTGAGCTGCACCGAACGCATCATTGACATAAACGTCTGCTAATTTTGCAAATTGCTCTGCTAATGCTGGATCATTTTTCTCTTCGCCAGCGTGGAAGCGAACATTTTCAAGAAGAATAATGTCACCATTTTGCATATTTGCAACAGCTTCTTCAACCTCTTGACCAATTGACTCATCTAATTTAGTAACAGGTTTACCCATTAATTCTGCTAAACGTACACCTACTGCAGTTAGGCGCATATCCTCTTTCACTTCACCCTTTGGACGTCCTAAGTGAGAAGCTAAAATTACTTTGCCACCTTGTTCCACTAAATACTCAATTGTAGGAATTGCTGCTCGAATACGTGTTTCGTCAGTAATCGCACCTTCTGCCATCGGTACATTAAAATCAACACGTACAAATACGCGCTTACCTTTTACATCAATATCTTTCATCGTCTTCTTATTTAACATGAAGAAACCCCCTTCAAAGTTTTTAGTCATGAATTACCTGGATTCACCCATCTTGGCTCCTCACATGATTCACTTAACTGTATTAGATAAAAATAGTTGATCCATCATCACATAGGATTAATTTCGTTTAATAAGCATTTTCAAAAAAAACGCTTGGAACGGAAATCAACCCACGTTATGGTGAAGTACCCTTTTACTTGCTTTTATAGTAGCAAAAGTCACGTTCTATGTCTTGCAATTACATAACCAGTCACGTATCTGCCTTATATTTCGTATAAAAAAGGAGTAAGGGTAAATTCCCTCACTCCCATTACCCTTGTACATTATATCTTTAAGATATTATAAAGGCTATACTTTTTGTGCGCAAAAAGCGGTATTGTGTCACACTTTTTACTTTAGTTATCGAATTATGTCACTTATTTAGTGTTTAATCCTTTTTCTGCGATATATAAAGCTAAGTCCATTAAACGAGTAGAGTAACCAATTTCGTTATCATACCATGCAAGAACTTTTACCATACTATTTTCTAATACCATTGTAGAAAGACCATCTACAGTTGAAGAGTTATGGTTACCATTGTAGTCAATTGAAACTAATGGTAGTTCGTTGTAGCCTAAAATACCTTTAAGCTCATTTTCTGAAGCTTCTTTTAATGCAGCATTAATGGCTTCTTTCGTTACTTCTGCTTTTAGCTCCACTACTAAGTCAACACATGAAACGTTCGGTGTTGGTACACGCATAGAGAAGCCATCTAGTTTACCTTTTAAGTGAGGTAATACTTTTGAAACTGCAACTGCTGCACCTGTTGTTGTTGGAATCATTGACACTGCACCAGCACGTGCGCGACGTGGGTCAGAGTGCGGGAAGTCAAGGATACGTTGATCGTTTGTATATGAGTGAATTGTCGTCATCATACCGCGCTCAATACCAAATTTTTCATCAAGTATTTTTGCAACTGGCGCTAGACAGTTCGTTGTACAAGAAGCGTTTGAAATAACATCATCTGTTTCAGGGTTATAATCCTCATGGTTAACCCCCATTACAAACGTTGGCATTTCGCCCTTCGCTGGAGCTGAAAGAATAGCTTTTTTAGCACCTGCTTGAATATGCTTACCTACTTCTTCCATTGAGCGGAATCTACCTGTACATTCAAGTAC
The DNA here is from genome assembly GCF_044746345.1 of Lysinibacillus sp. NPDC086135. NCBI lineage: Bacteria > Bacillati > Bacillota > Bacilli > Caryophanales > Bacillaceae > Lysinibacillus > Lysinibacillus sp. NPDC086135. The sequence continues at coordinate 17,662 of NZ_JBIVCA010000012.1, forward strand.
TACATCAACACCTAGTTCACCCCAAGGTAAATTTGCAGGATCTTTTTCAGCATAAACTTTAATGTTTTTTCCATTTACTACGAAAGAATCGCCGTCTGCATAAACATCAGCATCGTAGATACCGTGTACTGAATCATAAGTTAATAAGTGTGCAAGCTGGCCTGCATCTGTTAGGTCATTTACTGCAACCACTTCAAATTCATCGTGCTTCATTGCTTCACGAAATACTAATCGTCCAATACGTCCAAATCCATTAATAGCTAATTTTAATGCCATTGTCAATTCCTCCAATAATGTTTAAATAATTTATTTTGCCTCGGACATTTATAATATCCACAATTGGCCCTATTCTCATTCAGAGAGTGTTGTAGCACCCGCCGAAATTTGAGTAATTTATAAAGAAGGTAAACCTTCAGCGATAGCTTTTGCGGCTACTTCATCCGTTATAAAAATGGTTTGCTTTGGTGCTACCTTAAAGTACGATAGCATTGCCTTCACTTTTTGTTTACCAGCAGCAACTGCAATGACTTGCTTACTTCTTTGCACTTGTTCAAACTGTATACCGATTGTTCGAATTCGATGTACAATTTCGCCTTCTGCATTGAAATAATAACCAAATGCTTCACTTACTGCACCCTTTTCTTCGAGTATCTGTAAATCCTCAGGCGATGAGTTACGACGAACTGCCATTTCTTCTGCCGAACCAATACCATGAATAACACAATCTGCACGATCATAATAATTCATCATTTCAGTTACCATTGGCTCTGTTAACATTGCTTGATAGGCCTGCTCACTTAAATGCTCTGGTAAAAATAATGTGCGATACTGTGCATCCATCTGCATGGCAAATGTTGAGACAAGTGTATTGGCTTGCATTTGCATTTCATGCCCAATACCTCCACGAGCAGCAACAAATGTAATGTTGTTTGCATCAGCTGGATGTAAAAATTGCGCGAGTGATGCAACCGACTTGCCACCAGTAACAGCTACTATTTGACCATCAAAGGTTGTTGATATAAATTGTTGTGCTGCCTCTTTTCCAAGCAATGTTAATATCGTATCGTCCTCATTGTAATCACCTGGAACAACAATTACATGCTGTAAGCCAAAATGGTTTTTCAGTAATTTAGCTAGCTGTGTAATGCCAGACCATTCATAGACGAGTGCTCGAAGCTTATCAATAACTACATTACCTTCGTCTGTACATACCATACCCGACTTTTGAGAATCTAATAACCCTTGCTCACGTAAAATATCCGTTTCTTTACGAATTTCTCGTTCAGTCATTTTAAGTGAATCAGCAAGTGTACGACGCCCAATTGGCTGCATAAGCTGAACTGTTTGCAAAATACGATATCTTGATTGCAGAAGCGGATACATTTCTGGAAGTAGCCTTTGCTGCGCCTCAGGTACAGATAACATATAATCTACTCCCTTTATAATAGTCGAGGGTTACTTTTTGTCCCACCACTTAAAATTATGTCCCACTTACAATTTCATTATAATACGCTTTAAAATAAAGAGCAAGTAAATGTTATGTTTTGGCATTGAAAAGTAATTTAAGCATAGTGACCTAAATGTGGATGCACTAAGGCTTATAAAAATTTTTTTACGCTAAAATCATCACGTCATGTGATAACGCCTTCAATTGTGTTGGCCCGAGACCCCGGAGCGAGCGAAGCGGCTCATCGGACCCCTTCGGAAGCTTTGCTCTGTGCGAAAGCGAAGCGGCAGCAACAAAGCGCCCAGCAGGAACGGAAATCACCCCCACGTTATGGTAGTGAGTCTGATTAATCAGTGTTTAGTTTCTATTAACAAAAAAACTCGTAACCACATTGTCATGGCTACGAGTTTTTTGTTAGCTTATTTTGTGAAAGATAAAATTGCGTTTTTCTTAAATCCGCCTAAAGCTTTTGTTGCTTCACTTTTATTTGTGTATTCAAAAATACGAACGTCCTTTTTCTCAAATACTGTAATAACCCACATTGTAAAATCTCCCTTCAACTATATGTTTTTGTAATATAACAACCACTAAAAATGTGATATCTCCGATAAACTGTTTTATAACAATCTCTTACTGATTCTTATTCTACTCCTATTTTTTTAAAAATAAAGCCTAATGTGAAGGTCTTCACAAACTGTTCAATTTCTAAACGCTTTCATTGAACAATTTGTGAATTGTGGTTATTACCGCTAAAAATTCGAGTAAAGTAACTATCAATTATTTCGATGTGGGTCCTCAGTTGTGTGTGTTGTTGCCGCTACGCTTTCGCACAGATAAATTGCCATAAGACGTAGCGTTCTTAGCCTATTCCTCTTTTCAGTGGATGTTTGGAAGCACGCTAAAAGAAGCAAAAAAATTGCTCTCTTTCTTCACCGCCATATACATAGCAGAAAAAATGCGGAGTTTTTAAGATTCACTTATTGTTTTGCTTCATTAAACGAGCGATTTGCTGCTCATTTGTATGTTCGATTTCTTCTAATTTTTGAATCACTAAATGCTGTCTTTTATTAGAATGATTCTGACTTAACTTTTTCTTACCTTCCATACTTAAGATCTTTAATTTAAAGCCCTGAACTCCTTTATTTAGGTTACTTACAAGCTGCTCATCTACCTGAGTAAGGCTATATGTGCTGGTATGATGTTCATATTCATTAATCATGTTGTTAAAGGAGTTCATTAATTCATCATCGTTTTCCATAAGTTCGATTTCTCCATAAACATGTACTGCTATATAATTCCATGTTGGGACAGCATGATTTGTTTCATACCATGAGGGAGATATGTAGCAATGTGGCCCATGAAATATTGCTAAAACCTTTTGGTTCTCAATATCTTTCCATTGAGGATTCCCTTTTGCAAAATGCCCAATTAAATAATCTTTTGTGTCATTCAACAATAACGGAAGATGTGTAGCAAAGGACATTCCTTCATGAGTCGAAAAGAGTGTTGCAAAACTGTTTTCCTGAATCACTTCTATCATCTCTGAAACATCCTTCATTTTAAAAGCCGCTGGTATGTACATAAGCAAATCCCCCTTTGTTATTCGCTACACAAATGCTCCATAAGTGTTGCGTAATCCAAATTGCCGTATTGTATCACTTGCCCATCTTTTTCTACTACCGGAATCATCAACATATACTTTTCATGTATGCTCTCGTCTTCTTCAATATTAATAATTTCTATATCGAAATCTATATCTTCCTGTACAAGCTTTAATGTATGCAGTCCTTCTACACATAGTCCACAATTAGCTCGACTAAAAAATTTCACGTTCAATTACAGCACCTCCCTTAAGAGCTATTATAAAACTATTAAACAAGAGAGTGTAATGTCCCCTTCAAAAAATGGCTCTAATGACTCCTATCCCTAAGCACAGTTCTAGAATACATGGATTATTCCTTTAGAGCCTCTAGTTAAGAAAAAACTGTGCAAGGTACTCCCTGCACAGTTTACTTTCATCTTATTTTTTTAAATGGCTATCTAAGAATTTTAGCATGGCAGTGTAGAAATCGATACGGTTTTCTTCATTATGGAAACCATGGCCTTCATTTTCTTTCAGCATGTATTCCACATCAACGCCTCTAGCACGTAATGCTTCAACGATTTGATCGGACTCAGCCTTATTTACACGTGGATCATTTGCACCTTGAGCTACAAATAGCGGTGTTTTAATTTTATCCACATGGAAGACAGGTGAAGCAGCTGTTAATAGCTCCTTATCTTTTTCTGGATGCCCTACACGCTCATAAAGCATTTCACGCATTGTTTCCCAATATGGAGGAATTGTATTTAATAGTGTAAAGATATTCGATACACCTACATAATCAACTGCTGCTGCATATAGATCTGGTGTATAAGTGATACCTGCTAATGTTGCATAACCTCCAAAGGATGCACCATAAATTCCGATGCGTTTAGGGTCTGCAATACCTTGGTCGATTGCCCATTGTACGCCATCTGTAATATCATCTTGAATTTTTAGACCCCATTGCTTATTACCAGCTTCAAGGAACTTTTTACCGTATCCAGCTGAAGAACGGAAATTCATTTGTAGTACCGCATAACCACGATTTGCTAGTAATTGCGTCTCAGGATTAAAGCCCCATACATCGCGTCCCCATGGTCCACCGTGTGGATTGACGATAAGTGGCAGATTTTTAGCCTCTTTGTTTTTCGGTAAAGTTAAATAACCGTTAATCGTTAAGCCATCACGACTCTTATATGAAATTGGATGCATTTCTGCAAGCTCCTCTGGGTTTAACCAAGAGCCTAACGTTGCTAATTCTTTTAATTCGTCAGTTGTTGAATCGTAGTAATAATATTTTCCGTAAACAGTGTCACTAGAAACGTTAACAATGAATTTTGACATTTCTTTGTTGTAATCATTAATGCTTAATTCACTTTCTTGAACACCTAATTTGTTTTGAATTTTACGGAATAGTTTTTCAAAGTCTTCATCAAAGAATTGATAGTGTGCTTTATCTGTTATATATCCACCATATAATACTTTATCTTTCTCAGGACTGTATAATACACCCATTACATCCACTTCTGAGTTGGACATAATTACTTCTTCTTTACCTTCTAAATCATATTTCACCACTTCTACTTTATCTCTTCCTTTATTAGAAGTCGCGAAAATATGTTTATTGTCTTTAGAGAAAGCAAGTGGCATTACTTCATCTCCTGCTTTCATTTCAATAAATGGTTTGAATTCATCTTTCTCTGAATCACGGTAAAGGATAGTTCCTTCTACGCCATCTGAAGTAACTGCCAGACGTACATTTCCATCATGATCTGCTAACCAACTTGCAATATTACCTGGGTTTTTCGCAACATGTGTAGTTACTCCAGTCTTCACATTAAGCTTGTACACATCAAAGACCTTTGCATCTTCTTTATTCATTGTAATAAGGATTTCGTCTTTAACGCCCTGTAAATCACTTAATAACGCAACTGTTACATTCGGATATGGCGTTAAATCTTTTTCCTCATTACCGTTAAATGTTGTGGAATAAATGTGGAAGTTTTCATCGCCACCTTTATCCTTTACATATAGTAAATTATCATCTTTCCAGAAGGATCCACCAATATCGCGATCCGTTGAACTAGATACACGTACTGGCTCACTATCATCATTCATTTTCTTTACGAACACATTTGAACGATTTTCCCATGCAGATTTATAAGTAATGTAATTTCCGTCTGGTGAAAGATGATAGCCGCCGTTTCCTGGATTTTTCATGAAATCTTCTATGGAAATTTCTTTCACGCCTTCATTATTGCTAACACCATTTTTCACATTTTTAGCATTGTTTAAAATTTTGACCGCATCTTGTTTAGAAATTGTTTCACTAGTTGACAGACCATTAAATAAGCCAAGTTTATTTGCTTTTTCTTGATACTCAGCAAGTGTTGCTTCTTTTTCCTCTTTATTTAAAGCTCTTACTAAAATACGTGCTGCTTCGTCACGTTTAATATGGACACTTAAATCTTTTAATTCCTCGCCTTTTACCCATGTATCAATGATTTGCTGACGCATTGTCTCTGATCCATGTTGGAATGTTAGAGCTGTTACAGTTAAATCTAAAAATCCCTTAGCAGATAGACGTTCCTCTTTTACTTCTACTTGACTGCTAGTTTCATTGGCAGCGCGCACTTCCTGCATAGATACAGGAATAACCGCAGATGATGTTAAAATAACCGCTAATGATGCTGATAAAAACCTTTTTTTCAAAATGATTCCTCCTTATATCAGTACGCATTATGCATATTGTTAATACAATGAAATTATACCAACTTCAGTATATTTGTCAATTATTGGTCCTGACGATAAAAGACTGCGCGAGAAACTTAGTTCCTGCACAGTCTTCTTTCATACTTATTTTTTTAAATGGCTGTCTAAGAATTTTAGCATTGCAGTGTAGAATTCGATACTGTTTTCTTCATTAAGGAAACCGTGACCTTCATTATCCTTCACCATGTATTCCACATCAACGCCTCTTGCACGTAATGCTTCAACGATTTGATCAGATTCAGCTTTGTTTACACGTGGATCATTTGCACCTTGAGCTACAAATAAAGGTGTTTTAATTTTATCCACATGGAAGACAGGTGAAGCGGCTGTTAATAGCTCTTTATCTTCTTCTGGATTGCCCACACGCTTATAAAGTTGGTTACGCAATGTGTCCCAATACGGAGGGATTGTATTTAAAAATGTAAAGATGTTGGATACACCTACATAGTCCACTGCTGCAGCATATAAATCTGGAGTATATGTAATCCCAGCTAAAGTTGCATAACCTCCAAAGGATGCACCGTAAATTCCGATGCGTTTAGGGTCTGCTATCCCTTGGTCGATTGCCCATTGTACGCCATCTGTAATATCATCTTGGATTTTTAGACCCCATTGTTTATTACCAGCCTCTAAAAACTCTTTTCCATAGCCAGTTGAAGAACGGAAATTCATTTGTAGTACTGCATAACCGCGGTTAGCTAGTAACTGTACCTCTGGGTTAAAGCCCCACATATCACGTGCCCACGGACCACCGTGAGGGTTGACGATAAGTGGGAGATTTTTAGCCTCTTTGTTTTTCGGTAAAGTTAAATAACCGTTAATCGTTAAGCCGTCACGACTCTTATATGAAATTGGATGCATTTCTGCAAGCTCCTCTTGTTTTAACCAAGGGCTTAACGTTCCCATTTCTGTCATTTCATCTGTTGTTGAATCATAGTAATAATATTTTCCGTAAACAGTGTCACTAGAAACGCTAACAATGAATTTTGTCATTTCTTTATTGTAATCATTAATGCCTAATTCACTTTCTTGAACACCTAATTTATGTTGAATTTTACGGAATAGTTTTTCAAAGTCCTCGTCAAAGAATTGATAATGTGTCTTATCTGATACATATGCACCGTACAATACTTTATCTTTCTCAGCATTATATAATACACCCGTTACATCTACTTCTGAGTTAGACATAATTACTTCTTCTTTACCTTCTAAATCATATTTAACTACTTCTACTTTGTCTCTTCCTTTATTAGAAGTTGCGAAAATATGTTTATTGTCTTTAGAGAAAGCAAGTGGCGTTACTTGATCCCCTTCTTCCATTTCAATAAATGGCTTAAATTCATCTTTTTCTGAATCTCGATATAGAACAGTGCCTACTACACCATCTGAAGCAACTGCCATACGTACATTTCCATCACGGTCTGCTATCCAGCTCGTAATATTACCAGGGTTTTTCGCAACATGTGTAGTTTCACCAGTCTTTAGGTTAAGTTTGTACACATCAAAGACTTTTGCATCTTCTTTATTCATCATAATAAGGATTTCGTCTTTAACGCCCTTTAAGCTACTTAATACCCCAACTGTTACATTCGGATAAGGTGTTAAATCCTTTTCTTCATTACCATTAAATGTTGTTGAATAAATGTGGAAGTTTTCATCGCCACCTTTATCCTTTACATATAGTAAATTATCATCTTTCCAGAAGGATCCACCAATATCGCGATCCGTTGAACTAGATACACGTACTGGCTCGCTATCGTCATTCATTTTTTTTACGAAAACGTTTCTACGGTTTTCCCATGCAGCGTTAAAAGTTATGTAATTGCCATCCGGTGAAAGTTCATAGCCAACGTTTCCTGGATTTTTCATGAAATCTTCGACAGAAATTTCTTTCACGCCTTCATTATTGCTGACACCATTTTTCACATTTTTAGCGTTATTTAAAATTTTAACCGCATCTTGTTTAGAAATTGTTTCACTATTTGACAGACCGTTAAATAAGCCAAGTTTATTTGCATTTTCTTGATACTCAGCAAGTGTTGCTTCTTTTTCCTCTTTATTTAAAGCTCTTACTAAAATACGTGCAGCTTCATCACGTTTAATATGGACACTTAAATCTTTTAATTCCTCGCCTTTTACCCACGTATCAATGATTTGCTGACGCATTTTCTCTGATCCATGTTGGAATGTTAAGGCTGTTACAGTTAAATCTAAAAATTCCTTAGCAGATAGACGTTCCTCTTTTACTTCTACTTGACTGCTAGTTTCATTGGCAGCGCGCACTTCCTGCATAGATACAGGAATAACCGCAGATGATGTTAAAATAACCGCTAATGATGCTGATAAAAATCTTTTCTTCAAAATGATTCCTCCATATATCAGTTTATGTTATATCGTTTGTCGATATAATTGAATTATAGCAATTTTATCTACATTGTCAATTATTGATAATAATTAAGTATATTTCCCTTTTAAACCAATAAAAAAAGCAAACTGCATTGAGTTCACTTTTTTACTATAAACAGTTGTGCCTCGGCATAATTACGTGACATCCACCGAAAGCTTCATCCCACCGCCTATAAAGGAGGGAGACTTCTGTATTTGTCTCTACCAAAACACTTGTAACTACCGGTTCACTTACGTTACATAAGGCTGGCATCTGAAATTAAAATTTCCGACTTGCTCCTCCACCAGCAGATGAGCCGCCTCCGAATCCGCCAAATCCACCGCCCCTAGAGCCGCCACCTCCGAATCCACCTGGAAAACTACCCGGAAAACCGCCACGTCTACCAGAACGAGGCCCTCCTCCTCTACCATTAGAAATAAATGTATAAATAACAAGTACGATGATAGCGATTAAAATAATCACCCACGGTGGCATTTCTTCATTGTCAGCTGTATTTTCAGGCATCTCTCCATCCCAATTGTATTCCTGTGCGACAGTTTGAAATACGTCTGCATACGTTGCTTTAAATGCCTTATTAATGTCTCCAGCTCTTGCATTTGGATAAAACGCTGTATCTAAAATGCGCCCCAACTTGCCATCAGGTAATGCTCCTTCTAGACCTTGGCCTACAGCAATGACGACATCATTATTGCCATCGCCCTGCCCAAACGTTGCTAAAATTAAAACACCATTATTTTTTTGCGCATCGCCAATACCCCATGAACGAATCATTTTTGTTGCATACATTTTTGGTTCTTCTCCGTTAATAGTATCTACCGTTACGACCATAATTTCAGCACCTGTGCCTTTGTCTAGCTGCTCGGAATAGTGGTTGAGTTCTTCCTTTACGGATGTTGATAAAACATTAGCAAAATCATGAATATACGTATTTTTCATCGGTGTCGGCATTGCGGCCTCCGCCATTCTTATAGACAGAATAAACATGATGCTAACAATAGCAAGTTGGAATATTAACCGTTTCATTATTGTTTACCTGAACTGCCAAAATCTATAGATGGTGCCTTTTCAGCACCCGCAGCTGCTTTAAAGTATTCTTTCTGTTCAAAACCAAACATCCCTGCAATAAGATTGCCTGGAAAACGTTTAACCGTTTTATTAAAAGTCTGCACTTCATTGTTATAATCTTCTCGAGCCACTGCTAAACGATTTTCTGTCCCAGCTAATTCATCCATTAATTGACGGAAATTTGCATCTGCCTTTAAATTCGGATAATTTTCTACGACTACTAGTAATCGACTAAGTGCCCCGTTTAATGCATCATTGGCAACCGCCTGTTCCTTTGGACTTTGAGCACTTCCCATTTGTGCACGTGCCTCTGTAATGCTAGCGATCACTTCTTTCTCATGGTTAGCATAACCTTTTACAGATTCTATTAAGTTCGGAATCAAATCGTAGCGACGTTGTAGCTGATTTTCAACTTGCGCCCATTTCGAATCTACGCTTTCCTCTGCCGTTACTAGACTATTGTATTTTGGAATAAATAGTAAGGCCAATACAACTAAAATAATAACGATTATTCCTACAGGTCCAAATATTTTTTTCAATTCTAAAACCTCCTTCGCTTTCTTTTAGCTATCATCCATGATAAGCCTTTCTTTTTTCTTACCACTAATGTGCAGCAAAAAAACATCCCTATTCTACATATATGCAAATGCATTAATACCGTATGAAATTTCTCTAACGTGCCATACTTAATACTGTAACAAACTATGATATTTAGGAGGCGCTTTTTTTGACACAATCGTTTCAAAACGAATCATCAAACCAAACATCGTTTAATCAACAACAAAGCCTAAATCATGGTGGACATGAGCAAATGGACTTGCATGAAACAATAGGTGCAATCATTGCTTGTATGAATCAATCCATTGTTTTACGTCCACATGTTAAGGACACAGAGTTGCTTAGTATTTTGGATCGCCAATATAATTTCACATTAGGTATGTATAACACTATTGTGGAATCTTATAACACAGGTCATGATCCATCTGTTCCTACAGGTCGCTATCAAATGGAGACAGGAAATAATTTTAAATATGGATTGACTCCTGGCCAACCTAAAAAGCCAATGCAAAATGCAAATGAGCTCAGCGATGAATGTATCTCTGGCTTCTTACTTGGCGCTCAAAAAGGTGTGGCAAAAGGTATGACTGCAGCAGCAACAGAAACTACAAACCCTGTTGTTCGTCGCGTTATTGCAGATAGTATTCCCAACTGCATTGAAATGGCATACGAATTATCTATATACCAAAATATGCATGGCTACTATCAAGTACCTCAATTTTCTCAACAAGATATGCAAACGATGCTTAATGCATACAGCACTACAACAAATCCCCTTCATTAATTCTAAAAAACAAGAGCAGCCCCCTCTGTGGTCACTATCACCCAGGGGCTGCTCTTGTTTAACTTTTTATAAAAAATGCTTTCGTTCGTGGATCCGCAAAAACTTCATTCATAAAAACAATGCGAAAAACTAAAAATAGCACCAGGAGTAAATGTTTATCCATTCATCCTGGTGCTATTTTTAATTATTTGCAAAAAAAAAAGAATCCCCTCAGATAGGATTCTTTTTTTCGACTAGTATAACTAGTCTTCACGTACAGTATGTTCACTAAAAAATAATTTGGAATTGTTGCTTTTTTGAAGGTTTGAAAGGAACATATACGGGAATAATGCCTCTTAGGCAATATTTCCATTATATTCCCTTCTCTTTTCCCCACTAAGCAGGCTGCTAAACTACTTATTAGGAGAATTGAGTTATAAAAGTAAATCAAATAATCAGTAAAATGGCGCCCTCGGAGGGAATCGAACCCCCAGTGCAAGAACCGGAATCTTACGTGTTATCCATTACACCACGAGGGCAATTAAACAAAAAAAAAGTACTCACCCTAGGCTTTAGAAAAGCATGATGTAGATAACCCTCATGTGAAGCATACCTGCAAAATAGTGTACTGTACTTTAACTTATGTGACCTTATCAATTATACAAACGTATTGCCCATATTTCAACTATAGAATGCAAAACATTTTAACTTTTTTTTTTCATTCAATAAGCGTCAAAATACTACGGAAAAAAGATAAACCACAGACGGATATCACAGATTCTGAATTGTGCTGATACATGCTGTCTATATGCGTGGAAGCGAAGCGGCAACGGTAAATGTTTTTTGTAGCAAAAGCAATGCGGTAAGATAAAATGTTTTCTGGGCGAGGGCGGCGCGGCGGCGACAAATGTTTTCTCTGTGAAAGCGAAGCAGCACTATAATTACGCCAAGGCAAAATTGATTTAATTTATTTTACTTTAACAGGGTTAATATTTGACCTTCCCTGACTATAATGTGTATGATAAGGATACAGCTGAATTACCAAGGAAGTTTTCAGCAAAAGTATTCGAATTTAGTTTTTTAAGGAGGATTTAACATGAATTTAATTCCTACAGTTATTGAACAAACAAGTCGTGGTGAACGTGCGTATGACATCTATTCACGACTACTAAAAGACCGTATTATCCTATTAGGAAGTGCAATTGACGACAACGTTGCTAACTCAATTGTTGCTCAACTTCTATTCCTACAAGCAGAAGATCCAGACAAAGATATTTTTCTTTACATTAACTCACCAGGTGGATCTATCACTGCTGGTATGGCAATTTATGACACAATGCAAATTATCAAGCCACAAGTACAAACAATTTGTATCGGAATGGCAGCATCTATGGGTGCTTTCCTACTTGCTGCTGGTGAACCTGGTAAACGATTCGCATTACCGAATGCTGAAGTAATGATTCACCAACCTCTTGGCGGTGCACAAGGTCAGGCAACTGAAATCGAAATCGCTGCAAAACGTATTTTATTCTTACGTGAAAAATTAAATGGAATTTTATCGGAACGCACTGGTCAACCACTTGAAGTCATTGCAAGAGATACAGACCGCGATAACTTCATGACAGCTGAGCGTGCAAAAGAATACGGCCTAATCGACCAAATTATGGAACGCAAATAAAAATAGTTAAAGGCATCCCAGATTATTTCTGAGATGTCTTTTTTTGTTCGACATTAACTATATTGGTTTGATGGGACTATCCTTCACTTTGATTGGGCTATCCACGATTTTAATGGTTCTATCCACGACTTTAATGGCTCTATCCACGATTTCAATGGTTCTATCCACGACTTTGGCTACTCTATCTTTCATTTTGACGGTTCTATCCATTATTTTTACTCTTATTTCCTTCGCAGCCTTTTCTTTCCGTCGCTTTGACTCTTCTTCCATCGCTTCGGCTCTTCTTTCCGTCGCTTCGGCCTTTCTTTCCATCGCTTCGGCTCTCCTTTCCATCGCTTCGGCCTTTCTTTCCGTCGCTCTGACTCTTCTTTCCGCCGCAGACCTTTCTTTCCGTCGCTTCAG
>NZ_JBIVCA010000012.1:30435-74794 GCF_044746345.1 Lysinibacillus sp. NPDC086135
CAGCCTTTCTTTCCGTCGCTCTGACTCTTCTTTCCGCCGCAGACCTTTCTTTCCGTCGCTTCAGCCTTTCTTTCCGTCGCTTTGGCTCTTCTTTCCGCCGCAGACCTTTCTTTCCGTCGCTTCAGCCTTTCTTTCCGTCGCTTTGGCTCTTCTTTCCGTCGCTTCGCCCTTTCTTTCCGCCGCTTAGACTCTTCTTTCCGTCGTAGCCTTTTCTCTCCACCTCTTTTACTATTCTTTCTATCGCATCCTTTTATTTCCGTAAAGCTTTAGCTCTACTTTCTGTGCAAAAGCGCAAAAAAAACTGTCCAACATGTAAGTTTTACTGTTTGGACAGTTTTTGCATCATAGTTTTTTAATCTTCTTTTTCGATTAGTGCTGCTAATGCTGTAACCGCTTGCTCAGCATCGTTGCCATCGCCACTAAGTACAACCTCTGTTCCTTTTGCAATCGCTAAGCTCATAACACCCATAATGGATTTAGCATTTACTTTTTTCTCGTCTTTTTCCAGAAAGATATCTGCGCTAAAACGATTTGCTTCTTGTACAAATAGTGCTGCTTGTCTAGCTTGTAGTCCTAATTTTAATTTTACATGGACTCTTCTCTCGGTCATTCTTAAAACTCCCCTTTACTACCGTTCATCTATTATTTTTATCTTACCTTACTTACTAGCAAAAGAACAATACGCGATTAGGCTTTTCACATTCATACCTGAAAAGTATGAAAATTTAACCACCAATTTTTTCTCCGCTTCTTAATGCATCGGCTATTTCATCTATTTTCCGTAATCGATGATTGACACCGGATTTACTAACCGTTCCACTTGATACCATTTCACCAAGTTCTTTTAGTGTGACGTCTTGGTATTCTACGCGTAATCGTGCAATTTCACGTAGTTTTTCTGGCAATTGATCTAGACCTATTGAATTTTCAATAAATCGGATATTTTCTACTTGACGTAATGCTGCGCCTATTGTTTTATTCAAGTTCGCTGTTTCACAGTTGACTATGCGATTGACACTATTTCTCATGTCTCGCAATATACGGACGTCTTCGAATTTCATCATTGCTTGATGCGCTCCAGCAATGTTAAGGAAATCTGAAATTTTTTCCGCTTCTTTTAAATAAGTTACAAAGCCTTTTTTTCGTTCAATTGTTTTTGCATTTAGCTCAAATTCATTCATTAAATCCATTAAAGCCTCGCCGTGCTCTTTATATAATGAATAAATTTCTAAATGGTAGGCGGATGTTTCTGGATTGTTGACAGAGCCACCAGCTAAAAATGCACCCCGTAAGTATGCTCTTTTTTGACCATTCTTTTTAATGAGCTTCCGAGAAATAGTATGATTAAATTGAAAGTCGTCTGAGATGATTTCTAAATCAATCAGTAGCTCACGCGCACCTTCTCTTACGCGGCAAATGTATACGTTATTTTTTTTCAAACGCATTTTTTTTCTAACAAGTAACTCTACATTATACGGATACAGCTTCTTCATAATCGTATAAAGTCTTCTTGCGATTGCAGCGTTTTCAGTTTGTACGTCTAAGCTTAACTGTTTATTAGCAAAGGATAATGAACCATTCATACGAATTAGGGCAGATACTTCTGCTTTCATACAATGATTGTCCGCTTCTATTTGAGTTAACTCTTTTTTCGTTTCAGAAGCAAAAGACATATCACGCCCTCCTTTCAACTTTTTGTTCTATGTATATGTTCATCTTATCATATACAATAAGCGCTTTATGATTCACTAACTTCTTGTTCATAGATATTTGCGTAATCTACAAGCCATTTCGCAACGTTTGTAGCATTATGACGCACCGTCCCATCTGGGCGAATCGTGGCAATATCCCGTTTAATAACCTCTAATCCCATGCTTTCAAGCTTTGCAACGTCGAATGTTACTGGCTCAGCACACTCTTCCTTATAAAGCTCTTTTACAGGATGAGGGAGTTTTACATCATTTACTAATATAGAATCAATGAAGGAGTCTCCAACATGTTTATATATAGCTTTAACATGATCACCTGCTGTATATGAAATGGTTTCACCTTTTTGAGTCATTAAATTACAAACATAAATTTTTCTTCCTTTAGCCTTTACAACAGCTTCTCCTATTCCTTTTACAAGGAGGTTTGGAATTATGCTTGTATATAAACTTCCTGGACCAATTAAAATATAGTCAGCACGATATATTGCTCGAATAGCCTCTGGTAACGGTTTCACATTTTCAGGCACTAAAAAAACTCGACTAATTCGTTTTTTTGCCTTTGGAATTTTAGATTCCCCTTCAATGATTGAACCGTCCTCAAGCTCAGCATGTAAGTTTATCTTTTTGTTGGCAGCTGGTATGACGCGACCATGGACCTTTAAAACCTTTCCCATTTCGCTAATAGCATGGTTAAAATCCCCAGTAATATCTGTTAAAGCAGTCAGCATTAAATTACCTAATGAATGCCCACGTAAATCTTCTGATGCAGAAAATCGGTATTGAAACATTTGCTCTACAAGCGGCTCAACATCCGATAACGCCGCGATCACATTACGGACATCACCAGGTGGTGGAATATCATAGTCATCTCGTAAACGTCCTGAAGAACCACCATCATCTGCTACTGTCACAATTGCAGTAATATCAAATGGGTGGTGCTTGAGCCCTCGTAGTAACGTAGAAAGCCCCGTACCACCACCAATTACAACAAGCTTTGTTCGCTTCTTTCCCATTCACTCAATCCTTTCTACGATTGATGTCACGATGTGTAATAACAGTGTTTTCCTTTCCGGCTAAATATGCCCCAAAATACTCTGCTAATGTTACTGAACGATGCTGTCCTCCAGTACATCCAAAGGCAATGACAAGTTGTGATTTGCCCTCTTGTCTATAGAGCGGAATCATAAATTCAAACAAATCCGTTAGTTTTTGAATAAGTGTTTGCGTATCTTCAAGTGCCAGAACATAAGAAGATACCTCAGTTTGTAAACCTGTTTTATGGCGTAACTCTTCTACATAATATGGATTTTTCAAAAAGCGGACATCAAATACTAAGTCGGCATCTATCGGCATACCATGTTTAAATCCGAAAGACATGATATTTACCGAGAAAATATTATCAGCATCGCTGGCAAATTCTTTAGCGATTTTTTCTCGTAGCTCTTTAGGCTTCATATTAGATGTATTATAGACAAATTTAGCGCGACCTTTTACTTCGGATAAAAGCTTACGTTCTTGTTTAATGCCATCTAATGGTAAACCATTTACAGCCAATGGATGTGCACGTCTTGTCTCTTTATAACGTCTAACTAAAGCTGCATCATCTGCATCTAAAAATAAAATTCGTGCAACGATGTCACCTTCTTTAAGAATATGGTCGAGAGCGCCGATAAGGGAATCAAAAAAGTCGCCACCACGCATATCCATGACAGCTGCTATACGTGTAATATTTTTACCCGAATCCCTTAGCAAGGTTAAAAATGTTGTGAGTAACGCTGGTGGTAAATTATCAATACAGTAATACCCTAAATCCTCAAAGCTTTGAATAGCTACTGTTTTCCCAGCTCCAGACATTCCTGTAATAATAACCAATTCATGTGTACCTTTTGGTCCTTCAACCACCACTGTCATGCAGCTCCTTTATTGTTCGATTGATATTTGTATTTTCTCATGCAGTAATTCAAAATCAGTTGTGTATTCAAATGTACCGTACTGAATGCCTGATTGTGAGATAGCAAATTGTAAGTTTGTTCGATCACCTTCAGCCATTGGCAAATGTTTCAAATCCTCTACTGGGTGCCATGCAAGTTCGCCTTCTCTAGTTTCTTTAAACGGTACTCCTTCTACATCCTTTGCAACAAATGTATAAAGCATCCATTCGTCCACTACCTCATTATTTTCTTTAATAACCATTGTATAAACACCCTTTAAATGAGCATTTATTGGTGTGACATTTGTTTCTTCTTTAAACTCGCGTACTGCAGCCTCATAAATCGATTCACCGCTCTCCATTTTACCGCCAGGAGCTACGTACCAGCCACGTCTCGGCTTCTGAAGTAATAACACTTGACCGTCTTTTACGGCTATTAAATTTGCAATTCTTTGCATAGGCACACCTCTAATCTCTTTTGCATTCTACCTTTTATTATAGCAAGACCAGACAAGGTTTGTCCTCAATTCTAAACTTTACGTCATTTGCAATGGTAACTTCATCGATGCTGTTTTTAACCTTTACTCAAACATATGAAACTCAGTCATAAAAATTTCCGTTCACAACAAAAATAGGCTGCTCCACCTAATTTGGTGGAAACAACCTACTCAACAAAATAAAAGGGGGATTGCTAATTACAATATATATATTACACCTTTTATATGTCATTCAAGTTACAACTATATTAAGAGCGTATTAAAATTGTATTTTTTTCCTCAAAATATTGATCTTGGGATCATCACCAAAACGTGTGGTTGTTTTTCGTTCCGACTGGGCGCTTTGTAGCTGACGCTTCGCTTTCGCACAGTCAAAACATTTGCTGCCGCTACATTAACGCTACGCTTTCGCACAGAAAACATCCGCTGCGCTGCAGGGTCTCGGGCCAACACGATGTTGGTCACGAAGGCGTTATCACAGGATGTGATGCTTTTAGCCTTCGTTCCTCTATTGCTGATCCCCGAGGATTCGCCCAGTCTCCACTCCAATCAACTATTTACATAGTAGACGTTTTAACAAAAGTCATCCATAACTTTTGGTGATGAACCTGATCTTGGGCATTCTACTAAAATATTCACTTGACTGCACACCCATTTTGGGAGGAGACTGCCCTTATCAATGATCCATTTTAAGCATTAATTTTTTCTAATAATTCTTCCACATAGTGCTGTACTGCTTGTGCTGCAATACTTCCGTCCCCTGTCGCTGTAACGATTTGACGAAGTGATTTTTCACGTACATCTCCAGCTGCGAAAATACCTGGTACTGTCGTTTCCATATTATCATTTGTCAAAATATAACCAGCATCATTTAAAATACCTAGAGACTCAAATAGTTTTGTTAACGGAAGCATACCAATATATACGAATACGCCATCAGTAGCAAAATCAGATTCTGTACCATCTACAGTTGATTGTAATGTTACACTTCCAACTTTACCGTTAGCCTCATTAATTTCTTTCACTGTTGCATTCCAAATGAAATCAATTTTTTCATTAGCAAAGGCACGATCTTGGAGAATTTTTTGTGCACGTAATTTATCACGTCGGTGCACAATTGTTACTTTATCAGCGAAGCGAGTTAAATAAACGCCTTCTTCAACAGCAGAATCCCCGCCACCTACGACAACAAGATTTTTTTGCTTGAAGAATGCACCATCACATACTGCACAATAGCTGACACCACGGCCTCCAAGTTCTTTTTCGCCAGGCACGCCCATTTTTTTATACTCGGCACCTGTAGAGAGAATAATTGCTCGCGTTTTATATTCTTTAGTACCTGATTTTATTGTTTTATATTCCTCACCATCAATAATTTCAGTTACGTCGCCATATGCATACTCTGCACCGAATTTCTTAGCATGATCGAACATTTTTGTAGATAGCTCAGGCCCTAGTATTGTATCAAACCCAGGATAGTTTTCTACTTCTTCTGTATTTGCCATTTGTCCGCCAGGGATCCCACGTTCAATCATTAAAGTTGAAAGGTTGGCACGTGATGTGTAAACAGCAGCAGTCATCCCAGCAGGACCTGCACCAATTATTACTACATCATAAATTTTTTCTTCTGACATAAATACTTCCCCCTAAACAGATTTTTTACTTTTTTATAATAATGTTAGTATGTTCATCGTATGTGAAAGTAAAAAGTTATTCAACTATGTTGCTCACGTCTAATTATGAGTGTCTGGTAAAAACATTAAAATCTCTTCAATATACTTCGACAAAGTTGACACTGACACTCCGTATTGCTGAGCGATTTCTTTTTTTGTAACTTTAAGCATTCGGGAAGAACGAAATAAATAATCATTTGCTCCTGCAATAGCTGCTGGATTTGTAAAACGATAATTGTTCATCAATGCTTGCTCACAAAGTACAAACCACATTTGGAACATTGGTGCAATTAATGTCGTTAACTTTTCATACTGTTCTAGTAAAATTTCTGGCACACTAACTGCTCGTATAAAGCTAGCCTCTACTTTGTTTTTCATATCAAATTGATGTCCTAATGCATAGGCGAGGAATAGCTTTTCATACGCGTTAAATTGGTCAACATCTATCCATTTTGGATGCGCAATAATTTCCTGTTTATGTGCTGTACAGCTTAATAAAAACAAACCAAATATGCGTTCACTTGTATATTCGCTCTCTAGCTTTTCTACAATATAATCACGGTCATGTTCTAATGCATCAAGTGAATAATCGCTTTCTTCTTGACGCCAAGGTTCAAAGCCTTCTTTATCGGGATCTAGCTCAAGTAGCTGCTCCCATATACTCTTTGAAATTTCTTCATGTCCTGAGAAATAAGCGGCATGTGATAACCAAAAGTAAAAGCCAGCATCGCCTACATAGCCTCTTTTCTGCATGCTACGCAACCATTTAAATGCTAAATCATATTGTCCAACGAGCGCTAATGTTGCACCCAGTTTGTAGCGATGTTCCCATAAGTATGGTTGAATTTTCACAAGTATTTCTAAAAGACCCTTTAAATCTTCTTCATTTTTTTCATAGTATGCGATAACCGTTAAATTACATAGTGCATGTAAATTCCCTTTATTTTCACGTAATACAGTGTTTAGCAGAGCTTTCGCTTGTTCTGCTTCACCTACATAAAAATAGGCAAGGGCTAAGTTATTATAAGCTGACCAAAAATCTGGTCTATCTTCAATTAAGTCTTCTAGCATTTTAATAGCTTCAGGGAAATCTCCCTTTTCCATACAACGTCTCGCCTGTTCTTGACGATATAAATCTTCAGCTGAACCTTCAAGCTCCTCAAAATCATCCTGCTCAAAATCAACAAACTCTAATATTTCAGCAGCTTCATCTGCATAGGCACCTTCTGGCTCTATTTGTAAATATTGCTCTGCAAAGCGCTTAGCATCATGTAGGATGCCGATACATCCTGAAACCTCTGCCATGTAAAAAATAATTTCTGGATTGTCTTTATCTATTTGATAGGCACGACGAAGTAGATCATACGCTTCCTCGAAACGTTGACCCTCTAACTCTATTATCGCTAATTGTAATAAAATCATCGGATCATCAGGGCTTAAATCAACTGCTCGCTGTAAATATTTATAGGCTTTATTCATTTGTCCGCTATTCATTGCTTGAATTGATTTTTTATAATAATAGTCGCCTGTTGGAATGAACGACACTATATTCGTTTGATTCTCTTTTTGACGTTTCTTTTCCAAAATATTTCCTCCGAAACAAGAAATAAGGAACGTATTATACGTTCCTTTACACAGTAACTTCTATTATAACATACAATAAGCAATATGCCGTTATTTCTCCTCGTGACGTTTTTCTAACACATGTAACACGTCATAAATACTTACTTTTTGCTCTTGCAGTAATACTAGTAAGTGATAAATTAAATCGGCGGCCTCCCACTTCACTTCTTCTGCATCGCGATTTTTTGCACCTATGACAACTTCAGTTGCTTCTTCTCCAACTTTTTTACAAATTTTATCGATTCCTTTATCGAACAAATATGTAGTATACGTCCCTTCTGGCATTTCTTGCTCACGCTTTTCAATGACCTTTACGAGTTTAGAAATAATCTCAACAGATCCGACCTTGGCATTGTGCTGAATAATCTCCGTAAAGCAAGAAGTTGTTTCATTATGACAAGCCGGTCCAGCAGGAATTACTTCCACAATTAATGCGTCACCATCACAGTCCGCCTTGATAGATACAACTTTTTGCGTATGACCACTCGTTGCCCCTTTGTGCCAGAGCTCTTGACGTGAACGTGAGAAGAACCATGTTTCTCCCGATTCAAGCGTTTTTTCTAGAGATTCTTTATTCATATACGCTACAGTTAGTACTTCTTTTGTATTAGCATCTTGTACAACCGCAGTGACAAGACCTTTTTCATCAAATTTAATGCTGTCAATCATCTCACTGTCACTCCTTTTTCACGTAAGTATTCTTTTACTTGTGCTACGCTCGTTTCTTTATAATGGAAGATGGATGCTGCAAGTGCTGCATCTGCATCGATACCTTCAGCTAATACCTCGTAAAAATGTTCGGCATTCCCTGCACCGCCGCTTGCAATAACAGGAACTGTCACAGCCTCTCTCACAGCTTTTGTTAACGCTAAATCAAAACCGGATTTCTCACCGTCCTGATTCATACTCGTTAATAAAATTTCACCTGCACCTAAGCGAACCGCTTCCTTCGCCCATTCAGTTGCTCGCCATGTTGTTTTGTTTCGGCCCCCATGCGTATAAACCATCCACGTGGCATCTTCTTCGCTATAGCGGGCATCAATAGCTACAACAATACATTGTGCGCCAAAAAAGTCAGAACCTTCTTTAATAAGCTCTGGACGCTCTAAAGCAGAAGTATTCACTGATACTTTATCGGCACCTGCACGTAAAATACGTTTCATATCATCTAACGTTCGAATTCCACCACCTACTGTGAATGGAATAGCTAATGTAGCTGCAGTTTGTCGTACGACATCCACCATTGTTTCACGACCTTCATGTGATGCCGAAATATCTAGAAACACAAGCTCATCTGCCCCTTGCTCATCATAAAACTTAGCAAGTTCAACTGGGTTACCCGCATCACGTAATGACACAAACTGTACACCTTTTACAACACGTCCCTCTTTCACATCAAGACATGGAATAATGCGCTTTGTTAACATGATGCCACCCCCTTCAACCATTGCTCTAATAAATGCACACCTAGTTCACCTGACTTTTCAGGATGGAACTGCATGCCCGTAATAGAGCCATTTGCCACAATGCCAGGAACTTTAATACCATGATAATCCGCATAAGCGACAAGCTCCGTTTCATCGATATCAGTTGCATAAAATGAGTGCACAAAATAAACATGCTTTGCCGTTACTTCACCATTTAACCAAGAAGGATGCTTTGTCACTACGAGCTCATTCCATCCCATATGCGGCACTCGATACTTCTGTGCAGCTTTGTCACCAGTAAATCGTTTAATGCTTCCTTTAAAAAAGCCCAGCCCCTTCGTCGGAGACACTTCTTCACTTTGTTCAAATAACAATTGCATGCCTAAGCATATTCCGAGAAGTGGTCGATTTTCTGCTTTCACCTTGTGTAAATATTGATCTAAATTCGTTTCAGCTAAACGTTTAATGGCATCTGGAAACGCTCCAACACCAGGAAGTAACAGTGCATCTGTTGCATCTAGCACTGTCTCGTTAGCCGTCACAACAACCTCACAGCCAAGTCGTTTTAATGCTTGTTCAACGCTAAATAAATTTCCCATTCCATAATCAATAACACCAATTTTCACGTTAACAGCCCCTTAGTCGATGGTACACCTTTAACACGTGGATCAATTTCCACTGCTGCGTCAATGGCACGTGCTAACGCTTTAAAAATAGCTTCGATAATATGATGGGTATTATGGCCATAAGGTACGATCACATGAACATTCATCCGTGCCTCAAGTGCAAACTTCCACAAAAATTCATGTACTAATTCAGTATCGAAGCTACCGACCTTTTCCTTCAACTGTGGCACACGATATTCTAAGTGTGGACGATTCGAGCAATCTACAACGACCTGTGCAAGTGCATCATCCATTGGCACAAATGCTGTGCCGTAACGCTTTATTCCTTTTTTATCTCCGAGCGCTTCACGAATAGCTTGGCCTAATACAATTCCTAGATCTTCTGTTGTATGATGATCGTCTATATATGTATCACCATTCGCTTCTATCGTCCCATCAAAAAGCCCATGTTTAATAAATAGGTCAAGCATGTGATCCATAAAGCCAACACCCGTTTTAATATTTGCCTTCCCTTCACCATCTAAATCGATAGCTACAGAAATTTGAGTTTCATTTGTTGTACGTTCAACTTTTGCATATCGTTTCTTTTCAGTCATTGTATTACCCCTTTTCCCAACCACGCGATTCCACTGCACGCGCATGACCCTCTAAGCCTTCCATACGTGCTAGACGTGCAATTTTCGGTGCGTTTTCTGCCCAAGTTTTTTCACTATAAAAGACGACGCTCGATTTTTTCACAAAATCATCGACGTTTAAGCCGCTTGCAAAGCGTGCAGTACTATTCGTTGGCAGCACATGATTTGTCCCTGCAAAGTAATCACCAACTGGTTCAGAGCTATAACGGCCAATGAAAATACCCCCTGCATGTCGTACTTGCTCAGCTACAGCCTCAGCATTTTTTGTGACAATTTCTAAATGCTCAGGCGCTAGCGAATTAATGGCATCTACGGCATCTACCATTGTTTCAGCCACATAAATGACACCGAAGTTTTCTATAGATGCACGTGCTACCTCTTCACGCGGTAAAGTCGTTAATTGCTTCTCCACTTCATCAGCTACTTTTATAGCCAATTGTTCAGAAGTCGTTACTAAAATGGCACAAGCTAATTTATCGTGTTCAGCTTGTGATAAAAGATCGGCCGCGATTTCATCAGCAAATGCTGTGTCGTCTGCTAACACGGCAATTTCACTTGGGCCTGCAATCATGTCAATTGCTACCTCACCAAACACTTCACGTTTTGCTAATGCTACAAAAATATTTCCTGGGCCCGTAATTTTATCAACTGGAGAAATTGTCTCTGTACCATACGCAAGAGCTGCAATCGCCTGAGCTCCACCGATTTTGTATATTTCTTCTACTCCTAAAATATGCGCTGCAGCAAGCACACCTGGAGGTAATTTTCCATCGCGACCTGCTGGTGATGTTATAACAATGCGCTGGACACCAGCAACTTGTGCAGGGATAACGTTCATCAAGACAGAAGAAGGGTATGCTGCTGTACCACCAGGAACATAAAGACCTACTGCATCGAGAGCAGTAATTCGTTGTCCAAGCCATGAACCATCTGTAAGTTCCAAGCGATAACCTAAACGTTTTTGCTGCTCGTGATAAAGGCGAATGTTTTGAGCAGCTTCTGTTAAATCAGCATAAAGCTGTTGATCAATTGTATTAGCGCCCTCTTCTAACTCTTCCTTCGTGACGCGTAAATAGTCAGGGGCAAAACCATCCCATTTTTCTGTATAAAAACGTATGGCTGCATCACCTTGTGCACGAACATCTTTCAATACTTGACGTACAACCTTTAACTGTTCTTCATTTCCACCTTCCAGTGGTCGTTTTAAGGAAATACCTTTTTCTAGCTTTACTATTTTCATAGGATTAATCTCCTTTAAATCTAGGGATGTGCCTCTTTCAGACAGTAGACATTTTTATTTAACGCATTTTTTCAAACGTTTCACGAGATCGATAATACGATCGCTCTTCATGCGATAGCTTACTGGGTTGGCAATTAATCGTGATGATACGTCTGTAATAAATTCATACTTCACTAAGCCATTTTCTTTCAATGTCCGGCCCGTTGAAACAATATCAACAATTCGATCTGCCAAGCCAATCATAGGCGCCAATTCAATCGATCCATTTAGCTCAATAATTTCAACCTGCTCTCCAATACCCTTATAATATTTCATTGCAATATTAGGATATTTCGTCGCTATTCTTGGTGCAATTTCATTCATCGTCGTATCAGGTAAGCCTGCTGATGCGATATAACAAGTACTTATTTTTAAATCCAGCAATTCATGCACTTCTCGTTGCTGTTCTAACAAAACATCCTTCCCGGCAATACCAATGTCAGCTACACCGTGCTCAACATAAACAGGAACATCCATCGGCTTTGCTAATATAAAACGTATTTTCTCTTCTGGAATCTCAAGCATTAATTTACGAGACATTTCGACTTCTTCTGGTAAATTAAAGCCAGCTTCTAAAAGCATCTGATATGCCTCGTCAAAAATGCGTCCCTTCGGCATAGCAATCGTTAATTCATTCACCGTCAACGTCCTCCTGTCCCACCACAACTACTTCTGTAAAGTGTGCTAAAAAAGCTTCTTCATCGACAAGGCTACTCCTTAACTGTAAGGTAACCTGTTTACCGGGTACACGTAGCGTCTGTACCTTGGTAAGAGCCGCTTCAAATTGTTCTTCCTCAAATAGCACGACTGTAGCTTCTTGTCGTTCATGAGATTGCGCATCAATTGTTTCTAATAGGCGGTCAACACGAATACTAAATCCTGTAGCACCTACTTTTGAGCCAAATACCTCCAGCAATCCGTCATAGCGTCCCCCATTGCCTAATGGAAAACCACTGCCGGTTGCAAACACTTCAAATAACATGCCTGTGTAATAACTCATGTGACTAGAAAGTGTAAAATCAAAGGCTACATAATCCGCCAAGTTTGCCATTTCAAGTAGCTTAGCGAGCTGTTGCATATATTCTAATGCGTCATTTTTTCGCACATATTTTTCAATATCTTGAATTTCTTTTAAATGCATTGCTTCTTCAATAAATTGCAATAATGCATCGGATTTTGTTTTAGGTAAATCAAATGATTCTACTGCGTCTTCAAACCCTACGTAATTGCGTTGTACAAGTAGCGTCCGAAGTATATTTTGTTGTTCAATACTTTCTGTATAATCTTGTAAAATGCAATTTAATATACCAGCATGTCCGATCGTCACTTTAAATTTCGTTAATCCCAATTGCTTTAATAACTCCATTGCTGTCACAATAACCTCAGCATCGGCATATACGGAATTGTCTCCAATTAACTCAATCCCCATCTGATCAAATTCTGCTGGGCGTCCACCTTCCGCTTCCTGTGCGCGAAAGACACTAGCAAAATAAGCAAGGCGTAAGGGAATCATCTCTTTTAATAATTTTGATGTTGCTACTCGTGCAATCGGTGTTGTCATATCAGGTCGTAGTACTAACGTGTTGCCCTGGCCATCTACTAATTTAAATAATTGCGCATTGGCTATCGCTGATGCTTTGCCGACTGTATCAAAATACTCTACTGCAGGTGTTTTAATAAATTCATAGCCTCTTCTGCATAAAAACTCTCGCCCTGTATTTCTTACAGCCTCTACCTTTTCAAAAATTTGCGGAAATGTATCGCGCATTCCAAGTGGTTTTTCAAACATTTTAATCGACGACAATTTTGACACTTCCTCACGTTTCACTTTAATTCACTAGAGTATTAGAGAATTAGATTATGAAAGAATTCTAACTTATTTCTTCTTGCTAGTCAATGCAACTCCGTTTGAATTATCGAATAATTTCAATACTGATTATTCTGTTAATTATACTCGAAAATAAATAAATTGAAACGTATTCAGCAGAGCAAGTTTTTCTCTCTTTAAACTTGTAAACCTTTAGACAAAAAATCTTTTTTGCTCTTCGGGAGGTGGATGTTGATAAAATTTAGAAGTTGGGCAATAAAACTAAAAAGTTGGTATAAACGTTGAAATAAATAACCAAGTATACAGGGAGTGGCGAGCATGATACCCTCGTTCGGTTAACCAGCCATTGATATAACTGGGTTCTAGGCTAGCAAATCATGCGAGTAAAGGCTCCGTGTCAAGTTGTAATTATTCACGCACTTGTATAGAAACGTAGTTAGTCAGCGAAAGTAGACATGATTAGACTAGCAAAAATGTACATTGGTATTTTTATGGTAGGTTGATTTGAGTGAACTTAACGACATAATAAAGTAAAAGACGGATGTCGATAAAATTTAGAAGTTGAGTGATAAAACGTGAAAGTTAGTCGATAAAATTCAAAAGTTGGGTGATAAATTCTAAAAGTGTTCCGATAAACTAAAAGGACGCCCTCAGGAAGCTTTGCTCTGTGCGAAAGCGAAGCGGCAGCGACAAATGTTTTATCTGCGCGAAAGCGAAGCGGCAGCGACAAATGTTTTATCTGCGCGAAAGGAAGCGGCAGCGACAAATGTTTTATCTGCGCGAAAGGAAGCGGCAGCGACAAATGTTTTATCTGTGCGAAAGCGAAGCGGCAGCGATAAAGCGCCCAGTCGGAACGGAAATTCAACCCCTCTTTTTGCCGGAGAGTCCTACTTAAATTTCATTATTACAATTGTTTTCAACAAAAAAACTGTGCACAGTAAAGCATGCACAGTTTAGATGTTATTATTTTTTCGGCGTGCACCATTCCACTACTTCATTGCGTTTGCGCTCCGCCATTTGTTCAGCTGTATAAATTATTTGCATAGGATTACCGCCTGCTAGACAGCCAGCTGGCACATCCTTATGCACAAGGGTTGCAGCTGACACAATCGCACCGTCACCTATCGTAACACCTGGTAGTATCGTTGAATTGGCGCCAACCATCACTTCATTGCCAATATGAACATCTCCAAGGCGATATTCCTCTATTAAATATTCATGCGCCAAAATAGTCGTACTGAAGCCTATAACGGTATTATCACCGATATGAATACGTTCTGGAAACATTGTATCTGGCATCACCATTAAAGCTATGGAAGTTTGGTCACCAATCTCCATCTTTAAAAAAGATCGATACAGCCAGTTTTTCACACGTAAAAATGGTGTGAAGCGTCCAATTTGAATGACAACGAAACACTTCATCACTTTCCAAAAGGACACCGTATCATAAATATTCCAAAGCGAGTTTGCTCCTTTGACACGGTAGCGTTCTGTTTTACGTGCCATTTACTTACCCCGCTTTCACAATTTCAAATAAATCCGTCATATGATGCAACATATATTCCGGCTTGAATTGCTGTAAGTATTCCTCACCTTTAAAAGCCCATGCGACACCAGCTGCTCTAACTCCAGCGTTGTGCCCGGCCACAATATCATGAGAATTGTCGCCAATCATAATGGCATCTTCTTTGTTTACACCAAGACGTTCAAGCGCAAGCAAAACTGGTTCTGGGTCAGGCTTTACATTTTTCACATCATCCGTGCCAATACGGATGTCAAATAAATGACTTGCACCTAGTACAGATAGACCCCGATCTATCATCTTATTACGTTTTGTAGATACAATCGCTAACTTGATGCCCATAGCCTTTAATTGCTCTAAAGTAGATACAACTTCAGGATATTGAGTGACAAGCTCATCGTGATGTAATTCATTATATTCACGATATTTAGTAATCATTGCTTCCTCTTCACCAGGAGCAATGTCAGAAAATGTCTGTTTCAAGGATGGCCCGAGGAATTTCAGGCAATCTTTTGGCGAATATTGCCCGGGAAATCGCTCGTTTAAAACATGCATAAATGTTTGAATGATTAAATCATTTGTATTTAGTAATGTACCATCAAAATCAAATAGTAATGCCTTTACAGTCATGCTTTGCACCCCTTATTTATGATCTAAATACTTTACTGCAGGTTTTACTTTTATACGACGGTAAATAATCGCGCCAAGCCCTACTACAATACCTATGATTGAAACAATCTGAGCAGAGCGTAAATCTCCTACTAAATATAGACTATCTGTACGCATACCTTCTATATAGAAGCGACCGATTGAATACCAAATTAAATAGCCGAAGAATATTTCCCCACGATTTAAATTTACTTTGCGTAAAACTAATAAAATAATGAGCCCAATAAAGTTCCAGACGGATTCATATAAAAAAGTAGGATGTACATATGTCCCTAATTCTTCAACATACATTTGATTAATAATCCAATCCGGTAGCATTAGATGTTCTAAAAATCCACGTGATACTGGACCACCATAAGCTTCCTGGTTCATAAAATTTCCCCATCGGCCAATTATTTGCCCAATTAAAATACTCGGTGCCGCAATATCCGCTACTTGTAAAAAGCTAATATTTCTTCTACGAGTGAATATGTAAGCTGTCAAAAAGGCACCAATAAGAGCACCGTGAATAGCGATACCACCATTCCAAATTTCAATAATTTTCCCAGGGTTTTCACTATAATAATCCCAACGCATCGTAACATAGTAAATACGTGCACAAATTATGGATATAGGAACAGCCCATAGTAATAAGTCCGCAAGAAAATCCTCGGGTAAGCCTCTCTTCACAGCCTCTCTTTGTCCTACAATATAAGCTAAAATAATACCCGATACGATTAGTAACCCATACCAACGAACAGGGATAGGTCCTAAATGGAAAGCAATCGGATTAATTTCTAATAATAACAAGTCCATCTTATACTCCTCTCAATTCATTACATTTGCAAAAAAATTCTAATGCCTCGGCATAATTGCGTCCGGAATCGACTTTGTGCTTGTACAAAGAACTTTCCGATTTCCGTGACATCCGCCGGAGGCTTAGGCCAACACGATGTTGGTCACTTAGGCGTTTTCACAGGATGTGAAGTTCGTTCCTCTATTTCAGCATGATATTTGTACACCCACTGAAAAGTAACTCGCATTCATCTCACTACCTATAAGGTCGAAAACTTCTGTACCTGTCGCTGCGCTTTCGGTACAAAAAACACTCGCTGGAAAAAGTTAAAAACGATTAGTCGTCCAATTCATCTGTTGATGAGATTACTTCATCTAATCGTCTAGAAAACTCCTCGGCTGCATTAACACCCATCTTTTTCAAACGATAGTTCATTGCTGCTACTTCAATAATAACAGACACGTTACGCCCAGGTCTTACAGGAATCGTTAACTTTGTTAATTCCGTATCAATGATTTTCATTTTTTCTTCCTCTAAACCTAGACGATCATATACTTTTTCTGGATCCCATATTTCTAATTCGATAACTAATGTGATACGTTTGTACGGTCGTACCGCACTTGCTCCAAAGAGTGTCATAATATCGATAATACCAATGCCTCGAATTTCGAGTAAATGTTCTAAAAGAGGAGGTGGACTCCCAATTAAAAAATTCTCTGATTCCTGACGGATCTCTACACAATCATCAGCTACTAAGCGGTGCCCCTTCTTGACAAGCTCCAGTGCTGTTTCACTTTTCCCTACACCACTTTTTCCGATAATTAGCACACCGATGCCGTATATATCAACTAAAACTCCGTGAGCAGCAGTCATTGGTGCTAAGCGACCTTCTAAATAGTTAGTTAGCCTACTCGAAAATTTCGTTGTTGTCATATGCGTTTTAAATACAGGTACATGTTTTTCATTAGACGCCTGTATAAGTTCCTTAGGTACCTCTAAATCACGAGAAATAATAATAGCTGGTGTATCCTGCGAGCACAATAAATGCATGCGCTCCAGTTTCACATCTGAAGGCAGCATTTCAAAAAAGGATAGTTCTGTTTTTCCTAGCAATTGCACTCGATTGGCAGGATAATGCGTAAAATAGCCCGCCATCTCGAGCCCAGGTCTTGAAATATCACTAGTAACAATCGTTCTTCCTATTCCTTCCTCACCAGCTAATAGTTCTAACTTAAATTTCTCCATAACGTCTCTTGTTAATACTACGACCAATGTTTAGTAGCCTCCATTCAAAGGAATTGAATATGTTTTGTCCTAAGTTAACTAGCAATCAGCCTAATGATTGCAGTTTCACCTTATTTTAGCATGTCTATGTATAAAAGAAATGTATTTACACTCTGTCTGCCCTGACTAAAAAATCTACAAAATATAAAAAACTAGCGGTTCTCCAGCCCGCTAGTTTCATTTTGTTTTATTTTTGAGTAGCTAACCATTTGGCAACTGCTTCTGCATCGGCACCTTTAATAACACCAGGAGGCATTGTACCTTTACCATTTTCAATAACATTTAAAATTTCTTTTTCTGTTAAACGAGAGCCTACATCGCTAATTTTTGGTGCATTATTTTGGCCTTGTAGCTCGCTACCATGGCAAGAGATACAAGATTTCATAGCAATTGTTTCGCCATTTGGAGTAGCAGTTTTTGAACCTTCAGTTGAAGTTGTTTTACCTCCGCCACAAGCAGCTAAGAAGATTGCTGAACCAATCGCTAAAGTTAACATTGCCTTTTTCATTAGGGCCCCTCCTAAAAGTAAATAATATCTTTCTCCGACATTATACCAAAATTATGCACGTTTGAAACCTTCTCCTAACACCTCATAAGCATCAGAAACGATAACAAACGCTGATGGGTCAACGTTTTTAATGAGTTGTTTCAGCTTTGTGAATTCTGTTTGGTAAACAACAACCATGAGCACTGGTCGTGCTTCCCTTGTATAGCCACCTATAGCAGGCAACTTTGTCACTCCCCGATCAATCTCGGCATAAATGGCATCACGTACTTCATCTTGTTTCATCGTAATAATATAAACCATTTTAGACTGACTTAAGCCGAGCTGAATAATATCAATCGTTTTTGTAGTGACATAAAGTCCAATCAGGGCATACAAACCTTTCTCTAAGTCAAAAACAATTGCTGCACTAATCGCGATAATCCCATCAATTAAAAGTACACTTGTACCAAGCGATATGCCGGTATACTTTGTAATTATTTGTGCTAGTAAATCAGTGCCACCAGTAGAAGCATTCCCCTTAAAGACAAGTCCTATTCCTAAACCGACCACAATACCCCCAAAAAGTGCACCGAGTAAAGGATTATCCGTCCATGGTCCCCAACTGTTCGTTAGTAATACAATAAACGGTAATGTTATTGTTCCAATAAACGATTTGATTCCAAATTTTTTCCCAAGTACTACTACACCTGCTATAAATAATGGAATATTGAATGCATATTGTATAAAGCCTGGATTCCAACCAAATAAACCGTGTAAAATTGTACTAATCCCACTTACTCCGCCAGAAGCTACTTGATTTGGCAGTAAAAATACATTGAAGCCAATAGCAATAATTGCTGCTCCTACTATAACGTACATATACTCTACAATGCTTTCCCTTACACCACGAATTTGACTCATTTCCCCACCCACTTCAACTATCAGAATCTTTTAAATACGAGATGATTATAGCAAATAGTATTCGCATTGAGAACTTCGTCTTGATGAAGGAAACATGTAATTTTATATTTTAGTTCATCACCATAACGTGTGGTTGATTTCCATTCCGACAGGGCAATTCGCTGCTGTCGCGCAGAGCAAAGCTTCCTGGGGGTGTCTAATGCGCCGCTTCACTCGCGGTGTTATCTGACCCCAAGAAATCTCCCAGTCTCTACTCCAATCAACTATACACAAGGCATAAGTTTTAACAAATGTCATCCCCTACTATAAATGATGAGCCCAATAATGTATAAAACATAAAAAATAAGCTACCTTAAATAGAATTTTAAGATAGCTTATTTTTGACTTTTCACTAAAATATATACTTAACTGCAAATTCCACTACAGGACATTGAAGATAACAAATCCTTGTTTTATAAAGATTTTTCTGCCCACTCCATTGCTTCATTGTATAAAAGATCAATATTTGTGAAATTCATATTGAGCTGAGGAGCTAAATTTTCTAAAGTAGACCAATCTAACTTACCTAACGCTATACTGAATTCCAGATAAGGTGTCATTTCAGTTTGATTACCTAAAATCGTTTCTGTTATTTCTTCTGAAAAAGGTAACTGCTGTAAAATAACATTCAGCGGTCTTTGCAACAAAGTGTCTATCAACGAAAACATCCCGACTAAAAAATATTCAGAGAAGTTTTTCTTATAGGAAAGCTTGGCTAATTTCTCACAAACTTTTGCTCTAAATAAAGAAGTACGCATGACTTCTTTAAAAAGATCATTTTCAGCATTTCTATCAATTTCTCGCATTGCCAATAAATAAATCCACTTTTGTAAATTTGAAACGCCGAGTAATATAATTGCTTGTTTTATCGAACGTACCTTGGATTTAGACCGTAGCTCTGATTTATTAACCATTTGCAATAATTTATACGTTAAAGAAATATCACGCTCGATATTATCAGCTAATAATTGTATATTCGGTTCCTCTTCTTTTAATAGCGTAATAATATATAAATATTGAATAGTATTAGCAGGTATATCGGTAGCTGTAATGATTTGAGGTTGTTCAAAAAAATAGCCTTGAAATAATTCATAGCCAGAATGCTTTGCCACTTCAAATTGATTACGTGTTTCAACCTTCTCAGCCAGTAGTTTTATGTGAGGGAAATTTTCTTTCACTTTATTTTCAATTTCCATGCGCTCCAATAACGGTGATACTAAAAAATCAACTTTTATAAAATCGATATAAGGAAATAACTCATCATAAACTTGTACCTTATCATCCAAAATAAAATCATCTAATGCAATATTAAACCCATATGATTTTAGCTCAATAACTCTCTCGACTAACTGAGTTGTAATAGGGACATTCTCTAAAATCTCAATAACAACTTGCGATGGATTTAAAAATTCATTTAAGGAACTCATAAGTAAGTTTTCTGTAAAATTAACAAAACTAGGTTTACCTTTTGTTACCTCTTCAATGCCAATTGAAAGAAATGAGTTTACTAGTACATCGATTGTTGCAGCATCTGGATCGACTATCGGAAAAGCATTTACGTTTTTGCTACGATATAATAATTCATACGCAACGACTTGTTCATGAAGATTAAAAATAGGCTGTCTGCCGATAAATACTTCCATTTCGTCGCCCCCCATTTCTTCATATTCTAGTAATAAATATTATAGCACCTTTCATTACTCTCTGCTTATCATTCAAGTAACTGTCTAAAAGTCGCCTAACATTAATTAACATTCTATACAAGAAAATATTTTATCACTTTTATGACGCTATCCCAAGGACACTTCACTCAAATGCTCTTTAATCCCAACTTTCGGTGATTAGCCCCTAAAAATCATTACCTAAAACTCCTAACTACTCATATTTCATGTATTCCTTTTCCAGAGAGATCTTTTTCAATTTCACTTAATCCTTCCTAAACATTTTTGTCAAAAATTTCATTTCATATTGACATTTTCCGGTTTTCAATATACAGTACATTACAACACTAATGCACTATGTTACATAGGAATGAAAGGGGGTTTTTCGATGCACGTTCATCTAGATGGTACAACACCGATTTATATTCAAATTGCTGAATGGCTACAGCATGAAATCATCGCCGATCGATTACAGACAGACGCGAAGGTCTATTCACAATACCAGCTAGCTGAATTATTCAATATAAATCCTGCTACAGCTGGTAAAGGGCTGACAATTTTACTTGAAGAGCAACTTTTATATAAAAAACGGGGGTTAGGTATGTTTGTCGCTACGGATGCAAAGGAACGAATTTTATTGAAACGTCGAAACGAAATATTGACGAAAATGGCACAAGAGATCGTATTAGAGGCAAAACGTTTACTTGTATCTGATGAAGAATTGCTAGTGCTTATTCGAAAAACACAGGAGGGATTGGAATGAATATTATTCAATGTGAGGAGCTATCTAAAAGCTTTGGACGCCGTAATGCACTACAGCGCGTAACCTGCGCTATTGATGCAGAGAAAATTATCGGCATTATTGGTCGCAACGGTGCTGGTAAGTCGACATTACTTAATATTTTTGCTGGCTATCTAAAGCCTACAACTGGATCATGCAAAGTGTTTAATGAAAATCCCTTTAATAATATTCAAACTGCTGCCAATATGATTTTTATCGATGATCGATTAAGCTTCTCTGATTACTTGTCGCTCGAGGATATTCTGAAGATGGGGGCTGATTTTTATCCTAATTGGCAAAATGAGTTAGCTTATCGCATGCTCGATTATGCGGGTATAGATCTCACAGCAAAACATCAGCAACTATCTAAAGGTCAATTAGCAACCTTTAACCTTGTTTACGGATTAGTAAGCCGCTGTGCACTGACTATTTTAGACGAACCGATGAATGGCATGGACGAAGTGATTCGTACAGATTTTTACAGAGCGATTTTAAAGGAATACCTAGCCTTTCCACGAACATTTTTAATTACTAGTCACCATTTGCAAGAGATGGAATCTATTTTAGAAGAAATTATATTAATAGATGAAGGCTCTGTCATTGCCCACGCACCATTGGATGAATTTAAGGAACAGCTTATATCACTTAGTGGACCAAGCGATGCACTTGCAGATCTGCTCTCTGAGACGGAAGTATACGCTCAAAAGATTATGGCAGGGATGACCTCAGCAATAATAGATGCTAGTAATCCATTCGTCTCAGAAGAAATACTTCGAGCAAAAGGCATCACGGTATCATCCCTTACAGCAAGTGAAGTGTGCAAGTATTTAACAAGTAAAAAAGGAAGTGATATTGATGCAATCTTTGACTAATATTTCACTGAAAACCATTGTTAAAAAACAAGTGAAATGGAAAGCAAAATTATATATTTCTGCCCTTAGTTCCTTAGTTATTGTACAAATCATTTTTGGGCTTTTAACATCTAGCTCGGGGAGTGGGTCTTCTGGTCATGGAGGAGAAAATTTAACTGTTCATTTTTCTAATTACTCACTCGATACATTTCTTATTGTTACAGCAATTTGGGCATTTATTGTAGCACTTCTCTTTACAACAA
Source organism: Lysinibacillus sp. NPDC086135 (assembly GCF_044746345.1). Taxonomy (NCBI): domain Bacteria; kingdom Bacillati; phylum Bacillota; class Bacilli; order Caryophanales; family Bacillaceae; genus Lysinibacillus; species Lysinibacillus sp. NPDC086135. Next base: position 52,916 of record NZ_JBIVCA010000012.1, read on the forward strand.
AAGCGTATCGTATTGATGACTTATCCATTATTTCTAGTCGAACATCTAGCGCTATTGCCAATATATTTGTCATGATTATTTACAGTTTTATTGCGGTCATCATTATGATTTCTACTTACTATTTACAAGTATTCGGAATTTTATTAGTGGAGAAAAAATCCTTTATAATAGAAGATCTATTTATTTCACCATCAATATTACTATTATGTTTCAGTAGCCTCTGTTTATTTGGCGCAATCGGCTTACTATTAGGCACCAGCTTCAAGGGGCCAGTAGTGATAAAAATACTTGTATCTACTTTTCTGCTGCTTGGCTTTATATTATTTTTCATGTCACCAGAGTTGATAAATCTTAGGTCATTAATAATGTTATCCAATCTTATGATTAGTGTTCTTTATTTGCTTATGGCTCTACTATGCTTTAGCCTCACTATTTGGATTGCTGATAAATCGGAGGTGACTCGCAAATGACGGCGACTACACTATTCTTTTTTACTACAATACTACTGGTAATTGCTATTTATATACTACTAAGTAAATTAGGGAAAAAAGCTAAAAATATTTGGACCCCTAAGCGTATTATAATTGGCATTACTAGCTATATCGTACTTGGACTTACTGCCTTCATTTATATTAGTTTTTTTTCAGAATCAAAAATACCAATACTTTCTCCTTCTGAAATTAAACAAGTTGAGAAAAAATCAGATCAAATACAAAAGTACGATCAAGAAAACGATTCTTCTTATTTAACGGAGGAATACAAAAAGAAAACGTGGGAGCTAAGATATAAAGGAGATACATTACCTGTTGTTGTAAATGAAGGTGACAGTGGTTCAAGCGTTACTATTCGAGTGCGCTATAATGACAATATGGAATCTGGGAAAGCTCTTGTTACCTATTATCAACTTCCTGTCATTATAGAAGGTATTGATCTTTCAGACGAAGTACCGTTACCTAACATATACGTGGCACAAAACCAGCTATTTATTGAATCTCTCTCTAGACAACAAGTAAATTATTTTCGTATAAAAGCAACATTAGGTATTTTAGATATGAATCGTGAGCTAGAACGTGAATCATATGTAATGAGCTATTCCAATCCAAATGTCATCGTTATCGACATTCCACGAAGTACAGTTCTGGAAGACTCCCAAGGTCTTTTTTAGATAGTAAAAAACAAGGACAGTCCGCAGTGATTTTTTTCACCTTTAGACTGTCCTTGTTTTATTTTCTACTTGTTTTTGATTTAATAGCACCAATAACGGCTGGTACAACTGAAATTAAGATAATTAATATAAGAACCGTTGAGAAGTTATCTTTAATAATTGGAATATTACCAAAGAAATAACCTAGTAATGTACAGCTGAATACCCATAACACTGCACCTAAAATATTATACATAATGAAGTAGCCATACTTCATTTTACTAGCCCCTGCAACAAATGGTATGAATGTACGGATAAAAGGCATAAAACGCGCGATGACAATCGTTTTTCCACCGTGTTTATTAAAGAACTTTTCTGCTGCTTCCATACGTTCTTTTTTTACGACTCTACCAAGGAAGCTCTTTTGTGGAATGGATGTCCCTACTTTATGACCAATATGATAGTTCATCGTATCCCCTAAAATGGCAGCCGCTAAAAACACAGGAATTAATATCCACATATTAAATGCGCCCATTGCTGCTGCTAATGTTCCACTTGCAAAAAGCAATGAATCACCTGGCAGGAATGGGAAAATTACGACACCTGTTTCAACAAAAACAATTGCAAATAGAACGAAATAACTCAAATTACCAAACTTACGAATGATCTCCTCTAAATGCACATCAATATGCATAATAAAACTAATTAACTCCTTGATGAGTTCTATCATTTTTCCGTATGCTCTCTTTCAATTAAATTTTCTAAAGGCTTTGACGTAGCTAGACACCAAAGGTTCCATTCTTCTTTACAGTTATTGATGTTACTTCTCCCTCACTATATGACAAGCCTTTAAAAAGTATGTAGATTTCACAAGTTTGATTTTATCACTTACAGACATATACACTCAACTTATTTAAATAAGTGGCCACGCTTTTTTACATTGCTGTAATATTGGCCTAAAGTGAAGGTTCAATCAGTGGGTGTTCCGCGTCCCTCACTAGAGGAACACTAGCTAATATCTCACATTCTATGCAAACGTTTATGTGCTAACGCGCTTTCTCACAGAATACATTTGTAGCCCCTAATCAATTGAACTTTAGGGGCAGTTGATCTCCCACCTTCTCTTAAATTTTGAAATGGGAATGTGACTGTTCATTTATGCGGAATAAATCAGATGATACTTACAATTCCATTTCGTATGGGCTAAACTTTTATTATCCATTTGGGTACCCCTTTCGCATGAAGTCGGTTGACCAGACCACCTTCATTGTATGATTGGGGTTTTTTTCTTGTCCATAGCTAAAAGCTTTCCGGAACCCCTCGCATAGCAAGGGGTTTTCAAAGAATACAAAAAAAGCTACTATTTTTTTCAATAGTAGCTACTGTTTCTTATACTTTTTCTTTTAATGTACGACGCAAAATTTTTCCTGTCGTATTTTTCGGTAATTCATCCATAATCTCAATTACTTTAGGAACCTTGTATTTCACCATATGCTTTGCACAGTATGCTAGAAGGTCTTCTGTCGAAGTTGCTTCTGCATCTTTTAAGACAACATATGCATGTACAGCTTCACCTAAGTTAGGGTCTGGGTAACCTACAACTGCCGCTTCAACAATATTATTATGAGCAAAGAGTACTTCTTCAACCTCTCTTGGATAGACATTAAATCCACCTACAATAATCATATCTTTTTTACGGTCAACGATGTAGAAATACCCTTCTTCGTCAACTCTAGCTAAGTCCCCTGTATATAACCAGCCATCTCGTATAGTCATCGCTGTTTCTTCGGGTAATTTATAATAGCCCTTCATAACGTTAGGCCCTCGTACAATTAGCTCCCCTACTTCTCCAACGGGCACTTCCTGACCGTTAACATCCACCACCTTATTTTCAACATTGGAAATGGATGTCCCAATAGAACCTGCCTTACGCTCACGATCCAAAGGGTTAAAGCACGTTACTGGTGAAGCTTCTGATAGGCCAAAGCCCTCTGATACACGCACATTAAATTTCTTCTCGAAATTATGTAATAGTGCTACCGGTAAAGACGCGCCACCTGAAATCGCTAAACGTATTGTAGAAAAATCTTCAGGGTTGCTTTCAGGTAATTGATACAAGAAGTTATACATAGTTGGCACACCAGCGAAGACTGTTGCCTTTTGTTCCTTCGTTAATTTAAAGATTTCAGTTGGACTAAAACGTGGTACAAGTAAAATCGTTGCTCCACTCAATAAAGGTGCATTGGCGACGACAGTTAATGCAAATACATGGAAAACTGGTAACGTGGCAATAACACGATCATCTGCTTTATAGTCTAAATAATGCGCAACATCTCGTGCATTTGAATAGATATTTCTATGAGTCAGCATTGCACCCTTCGGAGTACCTGTCGTTCCTGAAGTATATAAAATAATTGCATTATCATCGTCAGCTACTTCTACTGGTTGGAAAGAGTCCGATGCACTAGCAATCACTTGTGAAAATAAATGAATTTTTGCCTTTGCTTCTTCGGATAAAGTCATTACTTTTTCAGCAACATTCTCTGTTGTTTCACAAACAACAAATGTTTTTACTTTTGGAAAAGCATGTACACCCATTTCTACTAATGGAAGAAGTGCATCTAGTGCAATAACAGCTTTTACATCACCATTATGCAAAATATACGAAATTTCATCCGGTGTATAGATTGGATTAATCGGAATTGCCGTTGCTCCTAAACGCATTGTTGCATATAACGCAATTAAATAATGTGGTGTATTGCCGAGTAAACACGCCACATGGTCCCCTTTTTCTACCCCTAAATCTTGTAACCCCTTTGCAAAGCGACCTACCGTGTGTTCAAATTCACCGTACGTCGTATCTTTCCCCATAAAATGATACGCAATTTTATCCGGTTGCTCTAATGCTTGTTGACGAACACTTGAAACTAAATTCAATTACACCATCCCCTTATCGTATCAATTTCGCCTTGGCGTAATTGAGGTCAGGATTTTAAATTGTGCCCAGGCCTGCACGAGGGCCGACACGATGTCGGTCATTTCGGTAATGCCACAAGGACGTGGCGTTATTACCGATACAGGTCAGTTAGCCGTTTTCGCAGGATGCGAAGGTTTTAGGCTAACATCCTTTAAGCATTCCTTTGTAAATCCGTGACATCCGCCGGAGGCTTTACCTTCATTCAGTAGATGTATGGACATCCCTTAAAATGGAATCACACCCGAATCCATCACACCACCTCAGAGGTGGGAGTCTGCTACTGAATGAAGATAAAATGAATCATTATTCAGTAATATTATATAAGAAACACATCTAAAAGACAACGAAACTTTTTATTTCATGTCATAAATTACGTCAAATAATTCATTTTTTTCTCCATTGCACATTTTGATTACGAACGAATATGCGAGATGTATCGCCAACGAATCAAATAAAAATAGACTATTTGTATTAAAACAAAAAATCCAAAAGCAAAGACAACTTCTTTGACAATGGAAATATTAGCAATATCCTTCAAGATACCTTGAACCATAAGAAAAGCAAAGGCACTATGCATCATTGCAACACCCCATGGCAAGAAAAATTGTGGGAACAAATGACGATTCACAAGCTTTTTGAGCTCTGTATCTGTTAAGCCCATTCGCTTTAAGACATCGAATTTACGCTTTTCTCTTTCAAGAGAAGTATGCAGTTTAAAGTAAACGAAGCTACCTGCTGCTAATAAAAATACCGTTGCTACTAAAACCCCTACTAATGTGAATAATGAGTAAGTAGCTAATATATAAGAATAATTTAACCCTGCATTTTCAAAGTAAAATGGGCTGAATCTATCCTTCTTATAAAAATATTGAGAGGCTTTTAGCTCCTCTATGTCCTTGCCGATCTCTTTCGTTGCCACCCACTGAGGGATATAGAAGGTAAATAAATGATAGATTGGCTGCACAACGTTTTTATCAGCAATCGGCTTTCTAAGCTTTCTAAAATCCTCATCACTTATCACTATAGAATTCACACTAACAATAGACCCTGGGAATACTATTTTAGGATATACGCTATCAATTGTTATCGGGATAGAATTTTCCTCTAATACAGTATGCACAACTTTATTTTTTAGTCTTTTTAGAGAATCTTCCGAGTATGGTATAAACACTGCCTCCCCTGAAGCCAAATCAAGTAAAGGGTAACTATAGGAAGAAAGCAATACATTCATATCCGATTCCCTAAAAACTTCAACCTCATTGTGAGTATATGAAGATGTTTGCTTGATGACAACAAAGCGCGATAAATGATAGGACAAACCCTTCTCCTCTAATTGAATTCGTAAAGAGGCGATATGATTTCGCTCATAGGGATTGTCGACATCCCCCTTATAGACAAGCCCTAATGGATTTAAACGATCATATTGTATTGTATAGGATGACATCGTCGCTAATACACCGACCGATAAAAAGGCCATTGTTGACACCATCGTTACTACAAAAAACATTTTCACATTGTCCATCATAATATGCGTTTGCTCAGCTAATGAAAGAAGTCGATAGCGTTGCCAATGAAATTTACGTTTGCCCCGTGCTTTATCTAAAAAGCAAGGTAAAGAATCACTGAAAAAATAATATGTTCCAAAGGTCGCTAAAAACGGGATTATTAATGTTAAACCAATCCAAGATGTATTCGATACGATAAACGTTAGTACATATGCTGATAAAATAAGGGTAATACCAAATACTGCACGAATTTTAGAATAGGTTGAAACACTATTTAAATAGTCATTCCCCTTAAGGAGATCGCGTAATTTTCTTTCACGTGTAAAATACACACTAATAAAGGAAATCACTACAAAAGCACTTGTGAAGACACCAATCGTTAGTAAAAATGGCTGCCATGAAACATATAAGGGTAAACTATCTAAATGTAAAATTTCTCGAACAATCATGAAAAAGAATTTCGAAAATGAGAAACCAAATATAATCCCAACAAAAATAGAACCTGATCCAATAATCATTGTCTCCAAAAAGACAAGCCTATTCATCTGGCGTTTTTCCATTCCTAAATGTAATAAAATTGCAAACTCATGTGATCTAGCCTCTAAAAAAGCACTCATCGAATAATATAAAAAGAATAAGGTAAAAAGGACGAGTACGGTTTCCGCACCTACCATTCCAATTAACGATGCTTCTCCTAAAATCCCTTGTTCAATATCCGGATGAAACATGAGCATTGAATAGATGAAAAACACAGCCACAGAAAAAAAGCTTGCCATGAAAAAGGCACCGTATATACGGCTGTTCCGTACGACATTACGGTAAGCGAATTGTCGAAAGGTCACCTACTTGTCCTCCTCCTAGTAAGCTCAAAACATTTAATATTCGTTGGAAAAACATTTGACGACGATCATCTTTGTAAATTTCATTGAAAAATTCACCATCTTTAATAAATAACACGCGATCGCAGTAACTAGCTGCAATTGGATCATGTGTTACCATTACAATCGTTGTTCGTTTTTCCTGATTAATTTTTGTTAAAAGTTCAAGTACATCACGTGAAGAATTCGAATCCAAATTTCCTGTTGGCTCATCTGCTAAAATGAGACTTGGATTATGAATAAGTGCCCGCCCAATGGCAGTTCTTTGTGCTTGTCCACCTGATATTTCATTTGGGCGTTTATGCAAGAACGAAGTTAAATCGAGCTTTTCCACAATGCTTGCAAGACGCTCCTCCATTACTTCTAATGGTTGTTGATCTAATGTAAGTGGCAGCACAATATTCTCTTCCACTGTCAGCATATGCAAAAGATTAAAATCCTGAAAAACAAAACCAAGCTGTCTTCTTCTAAAGTAAGCTAGCTCAGTTGCTTTCAGCGTATGAGGATTCATGCCATCTAAAATGATTTCTCCACTCGTTGGTTCATCAATCGTAGAAATGATATTCAATAATGTTGTTTTTCCACTTCCTGATGGACCCATGACTGCTAAAAACTCACCTTCCTCAACATCAAAGCTTAGTTGATTTAACGCACGATGAGTTACTTTGCCTTCATACACCTTTGTCACGTCTTTTATTTGTAAAATAGGCATACCTTGTTCACCTTATTTCTTGTTTAATTCCATAGATTCTGGTAACAGCCATTGCAATACTACCTCAAAGCCAATTTGAAAATGCGGCCCTGTTAATGATTCAGCTAACTGATTACCATCCTCCTCCACTAGACTAAAGCAATGCGACCCAACAATTACATCCCAGGCATCCATTTCGCCTTCCATGATTTCTCCACAAATCGTATAATGCCCACTGTACATCACTTGCTCACCTTCTACTGGAAAAGCGTTAAGTAAAGTTGGTTTATGTAAGTCTAGCCCAAGCTTATTCGAAAAATGCATTACTTCTTCATTAAACAAAAGACTAGCTTTACGGAAATTTTCACAGGATAAACAATCACAAACATCGTTTTGCGATTCGTATAATGTCTCTGTTTTTTCTGTCTCTACATGTAAAACCCATTCATCCAAACGTACTTCTATCATTTCCGATCCCCCTAATTCGTAAATGTCACTGTAACAATTGTTCCTTTTCCTACCTCTGATGTAATGTGTAATTCGTGACCGAGTTTTTCACAGATTTCTTTTGCTAAATATAAGCCCATCCCTGTGGATTCCCCAGTTTTACGCCCATTCTCACCAGTAAAAAAGGCTTTAGTGACACGAGAAAGATCGGAAGCTGGAATACCGATGCCTTCATCACGAATGGCTAATTGTACGTAGTCATCCTTTTTAATGGCGGAAATGACTATTTTTTTATTTGATTCAAACGTATATTTAACCGCATTCGTTACAAATTGTCCGAGAATAAAGCGCAGCCATTTTGAATCACTTGCTACGATAATATCATCTTCAATATGAATTTCTGGGAAAACACGCTTTGTAATAAATAAACGTTTATTTTCATTTACAGTTGCAGTCACAATCGTTTTTAAAGCAACCTGTTCTACTTGCATATCCTCTTCAAAATTTTCTAATCGAGCATTCACCAACACCATATCCAAGCCTCTTCGCAAACGGTCAATTTCCTCCTGCACATTCTTTTTATCGAGAGGACGTTCATCCTGCAATAAAAGCTCAATAACAGAAATTGGCGTTTTCATCTGATGCACCCATTGATTAATAAACTGATCATGCCGTTTTTGGCCTGCATATAACGTTTGAAGCTCATGCTTATATTGTCGATATAGTTCATGCATATATTTCTCAACCTGTATCGCCTCAGGTGTTTTAGCATTTTTTTGCAACACATCCTCCATTGTTTTAGGAAGCAGTGATATTTTTAATAAATAACGTTGGCGCATTAAATAACGGATAAGTAAAAACGAAGCTAATAACACTAAACTAATACAGAAGGAATAAATAGCAGTATCAACATTTCGAAAGCCGTCCAACCAATATAAGACCATGATGAAGCCGACTAATATGATCTGGAATACAATGAACGATGCGTAATCACGCAGAAATAATTTCCAGCCCACTATAACTCACCTGCACTTAAAATAAAGCGATAGCCTGCTCCACGTACAGTTTCTATAGAAGACGCAATATGATAATCAGCCAACTTTTTCCGCACTCGTGTCATATTGACGTTCAACGTATTCTCATCGACAAATGCCTGATCGTCCCAAAGCTCTTCTAACAATTGCTCACGTGTCACTACTTTCGGAGCATTTCCCATTAACAGTTCTAAAATGATACATTCTTTTTTCTGAAGTGGAATCTCTAAAGCATTTTTATGAAGCTCCATTCTTTCTAAATGAAGAATAAGCTGTCCTTGTTTAATTGTCCGCTCCTCTTGTCTTGCTGCATATTCACCATATGTACGACGCAAGTGACTGCGGATTTTAGCCAGTACAATTTCATAATTAAATGGCTTCGTAATGAAATCGTCGCCCCCATTTTCAAGCGCAAAAATTTGATCCATTTCGCCAGAACGAGCGGAAATGAAAATAATTGGACAAGTTGTATGTTGACGTAGCTGGCGACACCAATAGTAGCCATCGTACGAAGGTAAATTTATATCAAGCAACACCATATGTGGATTAAATGCTGTAAATTCTTCAACAAGATGATCAAATTCTTTGATCGTTTCAACTTCGTATTGATATTTTCTAAGCGTTTCTGCAAGCAATGACGCAATCTTTACATCATCTTCGACAATAAATATTCGATGCTTCTCCATACCAACACTCCTTTCTATCCTATATTGTATCAAAAAAAGGTTCGATGACATAACTGTCAGCGAACCTTTTGTAGCAGGTGTGCTAATTAACCATTTTTATCCACTCTAATCAATTAGAAGGCTCTGATTTCCGCTACGGGCGTCCGTGTGCCGCTTTCTTTGACTCTTTCATCCGTCGATTCATTCTCTTTCTCTTTCCAGTCAAGTCCTTAATATTGTGTAAAATTTTATACAATGTTCTTCAACTCTGACTTTAGTTTAGTCAAATTGTCCAGCTTATGTTGGAATTCGCCGCTAAAAGTGTGCGTTGCGCCGCTAACCAAAGGAGGAACGCCGCTAAAACACGAAATTCCGCCGCTAACCAAGCAAGGATCGCCGCTAAAACATGCATCCGTCCATCACAGGATGTAATGCCTTTAGCCTTCGTTTCTCTATTGCTAATTCCCAATGAGTCGCCTAGCTTCCACACCCATCAACTTATCCGCATGATACGTGTCATCTACCTTTGTTTATCGAAACACTTTTACGTTTTATCACCCAACTTTTGAATTTTATCGACTAATTTTCACGTTTTATCGCCCAACTTTTAATTTTTATCGACATCCAAAAAGGATTCATCCACAAAATTGTGCGTGAATCCTTTTACTTTATTATGTCAAACTCGAATCCTCAATTTTCTACGCAAGCTTTTCTTAATAAATTAATTGTAAAAACTCTTCTGTCGTAATTCCACCAAAGTATGTTGGAATATCAATATTTGTTAACGCCTCAGCAATTGCAGTTCGATCATAGTTTGTCCCAACTAATCGTTGTTCAACATCTGCCATGTCGCCCACGCCGAAGAAATCACCAAAAATATGCACTTCTTCAATAATTCCGTGATTCACCTCTAAGCGAATATCAATGCCTCCTGTTGGGAAACGATGTGTTTTTTGAATGTTAAAGCGTGGTGATTTCCCATAGTTCCATTCCCATGTTTGATAACGCTCAGCAGATAGCTTATGGATATTTGCCCAATCTTCCTCCGTTAACTCATAATAGCGAATCTTTTCTTCACCACCGAAAATGGATTTTAAAATTTCTAGGCGGAATTCTTCGACTGTCAACTTGTCCTTTAAGAACTCCGAAATATTAGCTACTCGTGAACGGATCGATTTAATGCCCTTTGATTCAATTTTATCTTTCTTCACCTTTAATGCGGATACAACAGCATCAATTTCTGTATCAAACATTAAAGTACCGTGGCTAAACATACGGCCCTTTGTAGAAAACTGTGCGTTACCAGAAACTTTACGCCCTTCCGCTAAAATGTCGTTACGGCCAGAAAGCTCAGCATGAACGCCCATTTTTGCAAGTGCATCTACAACAGGCTGAGTAAACTTTTTATAATTCATAAAGCTATCGCCGTCGTCTTTCGTGATAAAACTGAAGTTAAGATTCCCTAAATCATGATACACCGCGCCCCCACCAGAAAGACGTCGCACAACGATAATGCCATTATCCTCTACATAATCCGTATTAATCTCTTCTATAGTATTTTGATTTTTACCAATGATGATTGAAGGTTGATTAATGTAAAAAAGTAACACTGGCTCCTTCTCAACATCCATCGTTTTTAATAAATACTCCTCAATGGCAAGGTTAATGCGTGGGTCATGAATCCCTTTATTATCAACGAATATCATAAATTACGTTTCCTCCTTCACAGAATATCCATATTTATTTTATCGTAAATTAGGCATTTTGTGTTGACGAAAAGCATCTGTTATAATACACTATAAAATATCAAAACAGTAATAGTACAGATGAATTAAAGGAGGAGTCCACAATGTTAGAAAATGTAGTTGAATTTTTCAAGAACCTACCTGCAAAGCAATGCACAGAATGCGGTGAAAAAATTGAAGAACAAAGTGAATGCTACAGCAACACTTGTGAAAACTGTAACCACCTATAAGCATTTGCCTATTCTGTAAAGTCGTCATATACGTGCCCCACACGTACTAATAATGACAACCCTCATCATATTTTGATGAACCCTTAATTAAATCTCTTACACTTACAAAACAGCAGCTGATACGCTCATATCAGCTGCTGTTTTTTGTGTATTTTTTTACATATGAGCGATTTTCACCCGTACCCGAGTAGCTCTTCCTCCCCCTATTTAAAGCAATCATTCAACCAAAAAAACACCCACCAATATTGGTGGGTGTAAAAAATTCCTATTTTTAGTTTTCTTCAGCTACTTTTGAGTAACGTTTCGTGTGTAGTAACATGAAATAACCGAAAGTAATAGCTAAGAATGCTACTAGGAAGCCTGCTAGAATTCCGTAGTTTTGCATTAAGAATGATGTATCACCAGTTGAGATACTTGCTTTAAATGCTGAAACAGTATATGTCATTGGTAATAGTTTATTAAATACTTGCAATGGTGATGGGATTAACTCAAGTGGGAATGTACCCGCGCTTGTTGTAAGTTGTAAAATTAATACAACAATCGCCATGAAGCGTCCTGGATCACCGAAAATAGATACTAACATTTGAATTAAAGCTAAGAAAACATAACTTGTTAATAATGCTGTTAGGAAGAAGTATCCGAAATTGTTTACTTCAAGGCCTAAGCCCCATTTTACAATAACCACTGTTAATATAGTTTGAATTAAGCCGACTATTGCTAAAACTGAAGCTTTACTTGCAAACCAAGCTGCTCCATTTTTTGGACGAATTGCTGGTTCCACAAGTGGGAAAACGATAGAGATTAATAACGCACCAACGAATAAACCAAGAGAAATAAAGTATGGTGAGAATCCTGTTCCATAGTTAGGTACATGGTTAACAGATTCTTTATCAACCTCTACTGGGCTACCTACCATATCATATGTGTCTTTACTTGAATGAACTTCTTTTGCTTTTTCACTTGCTTCACCTAGTTTGCTAGATAAAGTTGATGTACCATCTACAAGTTCAGTAGTACCATCAGCAAGCGTTTTAGAACCTTCTGCTAATTCACCTGATTTAGAGGCAAGTGTTGATGTACCTTGATTCAATGTTGTTGAACCACTTGCTAGCTGATTTAAACCTGAAGCCAATGTTTTAGAACCTGTTACGGCTGTCTTAACACCAGCATTTAATTCACCTAATTTTTGAGCAAGTGTTGCATTACCAGCTTGGAGACCTTTTGCTCCTTCGATTAATGCACCACTTTTTGATGTTAATGCATTAGCGCCCGCTAACACTTGTGATTGACCTGCTGCAATTTGCGATGCACCAGAACTTAATTGATTAGCACCAGCTTGTAATTGACCTGTACCAGCAGTTAAAGAACCTAAACCATTATGCACGCTTGCACTTCCTGCTTGTAGCTCTGCTAATGTTTGTTTTAATACTGCCGCTTGCTCTTCAGGCAATGAAGCCATCATGCCTTGTAATTGATTAGATAAAGCTGTGATGCCTTCTGCTACTTTTGCAGAACCCGCTGTTAATTGGCCTGCTGCACCATTTAATTTACCTGCATTATCAGCGATTGAAGCTGCGCCTGTACTAATTTGTTTTTGTTTATCGCTAAGTGTAGCTAAACCTGCTTGAACTTGCGCTACACCTTGTGTATATTGTGATACACCTTGTGAAAGACTTGATGCTCCTGTTGCTGCTTGCTGTGCACCATTTTGTAACTGTACTGTACCGTCTTGTAATTTTACTAGACCAGTAGATAAGTCATTTGCACCTTTTGCAGCATCTCCAGCACCTTTAGTAATTTTATCTGCACCGTTTGACAATTCAACTGTACTTGATGCTAGTTTCTCAAGATAACCTTTTAAATCTTTTGCACCATTCGCTAAAGTTTTAGCACCTTCATCTAGCTTACTTGAGCCATCTGCAGCCTCTGTAAAGCCATCTCCAAGTGTTGTAATAGAATCAAATAATTTTTCTGCATAAGTAGCAGATACTTTTGAATTCACTTCCGCACGTACACGGTCCATTGCTGTTTCACCAATTTGTGCACCAAGGAAGTTCAATCCTTCATTCGGAATATAATTCATAACTAGTTTAGAAGGTTTGTCATCTAATAACGTAGTCGCATGCTCTGAGAAATTTGTTGGAATTTCTAGAATCATATAATAGTCTCGACCATGTAAGCCTTTTTCAGCTTCTTCTTTGGAAACGTCAATAAACTTAAACTCGTTACTATCGACAAGCTTATCGACTAATTCTTTCCCTAGATCTAATTTAACCCCTTCCATTTCTGCGCCCTTATCTTCATTGACAACAGCTACTGGTAAATTAGGCAAGCCTTCATACGGATCCCAGAACGCCCATAAGAACATGCCTGCGTACATGACTGGGATAAATAATACAGCGATTATTGAAACAAGCATTTTTCTTGTCTTTAAGATTTTAAGCCACTCAGCTTTAATCATAAGTTTTCTTCACTCCTATAATATTTGACCGAAAACGTCCGTCGGTCATTTTTATTCAAAAAAAAAACTAAATCCTCACTAGACTATCATTGATTCACCTTTAGCTCAGCCGAATCAAGTTAGAATTAGCCCACGGAAGATTGTTTCCTTGAAAAGATTTAATATCTTTTCTTCAGGAATAATGTCGCCATGTAGCTCATGCCAATCAACGACAAATGCTAGATACGCCTTTAACAACAGAAAGCTTACTAATTCTGCATCACAATCTCTAATTTCTCCTTTATCGATACGTCTTTGAATTAATTCTGTAACGTAGGATAAAATTTCAGTCTCAATGCGAACTAAAGCTTGTTTAACTACTGGCGTTCGTAGCTCCTTTTCTTCCTCTAATAACTTCGCAAATAAAAGATGTTTTTCACGGAACTGTAGCATTTTCATTAAAGCATTATGCGCATTGTCCATAAAGCTAGCGGATGCATCCAACACTGCATCTGCTTCAGCTTGCATCTCTCGTACAAGTGACATAGCTATCTCTTGAAATAAAATTTCTTTATTTGCAAAGAATGTGTAAATCGTCCCTTTACCGACGTTAGCAATTTTAGCCACTTGCTCCATTGTTGTTGCCTTGTAACCAAACAATGTAAAGGATTTTGCAGCTGCTTCAAGAATTTCCTGTCTACGATCCATTAGTAACATCCTTTCCTGTTATATTATGTACATGCCTTTGTACACGAAAATGATAATGACCAGAAAACCATTCCGGTCATCTGGTCATTATCATATTCCTATTTTAAAAATAATGCAAGCATTAATTGTGATTTTTTTCACTTTTTTTCATGATCACTATGCTCAGAAGTATCATTACCGTGATTCATCATGTTATGATCCATACTATTGTTATTTGCTTTTTCATCCTCTGGTAAAACTTTCGTCATATCAGGGCTACCAGCAGTAATTTGTTGCTTCGGCATACTATGAACACCATTGCCTGTAGTAGTATGAGCATACATATAATATACCCCATCGTGGTCAAATGTAGTCGTCGCTTTATAAACGCCATCTTTCTCTAATTTACCGTCAATCATTTGCCCTTGATCACGTTTACCAGATTCCCAAACCTCAAATTGTACAACTGCATCATCAACTTTTTTGCCACCTTGTACAACTTGCGCCGCAAGATCAATTGTTTTATTGATCGCTACTTCTTTCGGTGTTAAAATTTCAACTTCTGGTATTGGAGCCACTTCAGGCTCTGGTAGAGCTGCTGGCTCTTTCTTTTCTCCGCAACCTACTAATAGTGCAGATACTGCAACTAATGCCAATAACCATTTTTTCATGTTTTATTCCTCCATTAACGGTAATGTGATTTTTACAACTGTGCCTTTTTCAACTTCACTTTCAATCTCAATCTTGCCATGTAACTGCTTCAACAATTGTTCAACAATTGACAAGCCTAGTCCACTACCACCATCTGCTCGGCTCCGCGCTTTGTTAACACGATAAAAACGCTCGGTTACATGCGATAAATCCTCTTGAGGAATACCCATTCCATAATCCTTAATGATAATTTGTGCACTAGCATCCTTCTCTAAGGCAGTAATTTCAACCTTTGACTGTTCATACGAGTAATTAATGGCATTTTCAATAATATTAATAAAAATTTGTTTCAGCTTTACTTCATCCGCTTGGATGATTAATGCATCATCAGCATCTAAATGGAGTACAATGTTCTTCTTCTCTGCCTGATGAGTTAATATTTTTTGAACCTCACGTAATGTTTCGGCAAGAG
This sequence comes from Lysinibacillus sp. NPDC086135, assembly GCF_044746345.1. Taxonomy (NCBI): domain Bacteria; kingdom Bacillati; phylum Bacillota; class Bacilli; order Caryophanales; family Bacillaceae; genus Lysinibacillus; species Lysinibacillus sp. NPDC086135. The sequence goes on from NZ_JBIVCA010000012.1 coordinate 68,482, forward strand.
GAATTGGATATAAAGTAATTTCTGCTTGTTCATTTTCCATACGAGCAAGTTGAAGCAATTCATTCGTTAAACGTTCCATACGATTTGCCTCACGTACTATGAGCTGGATCGTTTCCTCTTTTTGATGTTCTGGAATAATACCTTTCTGCATCGCTTCGCTATAACCTTTTACATAGCTAATAGGTGTCCGTAATTCATGTGAAACTGTCGCCAAAAACGTCTTTTGAGCCTCATCCTCTTGTTGGATTGCCTCTGCCATTTGATTAAAGGTGCTCGATAGCCTTCCGATTTCATCTTTCGAATGAACTGGCACACGCGTTCCATAGTTTCCGTATGACATTTGCTCAACAGCTCTTTGTAAATTACTTAATGGTCGCATAATATGTCGAATTCCTTTATAAATTAAATAGCTGATGACAAGTAAAAATATAAAGGCGCTGACAAATAAGAAAATAACTTCATTATTCGCTAACTCACTAATTTTTGCTAGAGGGAAGTATATATAAATAATCCCTTCGAGCCTATTTTGATCCACTAGCGGCAGTACTACAGAAATTAGCTGTCTATCAAATCGGGGTTCATATCCAATTTTTTGTACATATTCACCCGCAAGTAATTGCTGTCGTTCTTCTGGACCAATTAATGTTTCGAAATCTATATCAAACGGCACACAGGCACTTAGTTCTCGCGGATTTCTTACTGCAAAAATATTCAAATTCGAATAATTGGCATAATGTTCAATATCTGCAATAAATTCATCCGTTACCTTACTACCGGTATACATCGTTTGTAGCTTTGTCCCTACTTCTACCATCATCTCTTCTGTGTCTTCTACATAAAGTCTTTCATATAAATAATCTGTCAGGACATACATAAAGACAACGGTAATGATCAAAAATGCAAAGATTAATAGCCAAATGCGTGTTGAAATTTTTTTCATTCGCCAGGATCAAAGCGATAGCCCACTCCCCAGACGGTTTGAATATGCCCCGCCGCTTCCTTTCCAAGCTTTAGACGTAAGGTTTTTATATGAGTGTCAACAGTTCTTGTCCCCCCTACATAATCAATATCCCAAATGCGTTCTAGTAATTGCTCCCTCGTATAAGCATTTCCAGGATTATTCATAAATAAATGTAATAGTTCAAATTCCTTCAACGTAAGTGGAACACTCTTTCCATCTACAGATACCTTGCGTGCAATCTCATCTATTTTAATAGGTCCAAATATCACATATTTTTGCTGCAAGTCTTCAATATTAGTACCACTTCTTCTTAGCACAGCATGGATTCGCGCAACTAGTTCATCATTTGTAAAGGGTTTTACAATATAATCATCTCCGCCAATTGTTAAGCCTTTTACCTTATCCTCATTTGCATCACGTGCTGTTAGAAAAATAATTGGTATATTCGACATCGCACGTATACTTTGACAAACCGCAAAGCCATCTTCGTGCGGCATCATCACATCAAGTAGAACTAAATCAATTTTTTCGCGTACAATTATATCGTAGGCTTCTGTACCACTTGCTGCTGTTACGGTCTCAACTTTTGCATTATGGAGCATCATTTCTATTAAATTACGCATATCTTGCTCATCATCAACAATTAATACAGTTGTCACATTTTTTCCTCCCTCACTAACAATTGAAATGCACCTTTCCCCACATCAACTGTTTTTTTCACCTGACCTTCTTTTATAAAATACAAAGTATGGTCATCATAACCAGCGACAACAATATAATCTTTAAACTGATTTACGACAAACGGATTAGCTCCTACCTCTTGCTGCCATCTCACATTTCCATCAAAGTCGGCAACATATAATGCATTACGGCCATGACTAACAACGAGAACAGCATCCTTTGTTTTGGTTAATCCAACAGGCATTAAAGGCATTGCTATCTCCCCATGTTTGACGCCTGTTATAAGATCATATTTTTTAACAGAGCTATTCGGTTTACTTCCTTCTCCATGGCCACCAATCCATAGTTCATTTTTCTCTTCAAGAATTGCTATGCCATGTGATGATTTTTGAATCGGCCACTCTTGTTCAATTTCTAGATTCTCAATATTTAACACCGATAATTTCGTATCTTTATAATTAATCACATATAGCTTATCTTTATAGGCCGCCATTGACATAGGATAATTACCAAGCTTCTGAGTTGCCAGTTCGTTGCCCTCTTCATCAAAGCTTGTCACTGTATTCGTTTTGCTATTCGCAATAAAAAACTGTTTTCTATTTTCAGCATAATACGCATTCGTTGAGCCAAGCTGTACTTTTTTGGAATAGAGCTTCTTTCCAGTTGATAATGTATAGATGTCAAATTCATTTAATTGATGACCATACAATAACACACGATCGTTTCCGAGGAGAATTGCCCCCGAGTAAGCTTTATCTAATAACCATGTTGCTTTCACATTACCTTGTTCATCGATAAAATCTAGAGAAGGCTCTTGTATATTTAAGGATGCTACAAAATTCTGATCGCGTTCAATAGGCTCAAACGATTTCTCCGTACACCCTACTAGCAATACTAGCTGTACTAAAGAAAAAATGAAAATTGCCCATTTTTTCAACATCATCACCTCTGTTTCTTAACTATACTTCACAATTGTGAAATTCACGTGAAACTTGAGAGGTAAATTTATGACAAAGAAAACAAGCAAATTTCACAATTATTATTATGTAATACTTACATTTACGAGCATTTATCCAATCCAAAATTATAGTAGCACATATACTACATAGATTATGGTAAGGAGGAATCAACTTTATGGTATCCATTAGCTTATGTATGATTGTGAAAAATGAAGAAGCTGTCATCGGTAGATGTCTAACATCTGTAAAAGACTTAGTCGATGAGATTAATATCATCGATACTGGCTCTACCGACAATACAAAGCAAATTGTTAAAGAGTTTACAGATCGTATTTTTGATTTTGAGTGGATTCATCATTTTGCAGCTGCAAGAAATTTTTCATTCCAACAAGCAACAAAGGAGTACATTTTATGGCTAGATGCAGATGACGTATTATTAGAGGAGGATCAGGAAAAATTTAAAGCACTAAAAGAATCCCTGACCCTTGATATAGATGCCATTTCAATGAATTATAATTTAAGTTTTGATAATGAAGGAAATGTAAGTTCTCTATTAAGAAGATATCGCTTAGTAAGAAGAGATAAACAATTCCAATGGATAGGTGCCGTACACGAATATTTAGCAGTCGGTGGAAAACTATTGGATAGTAATATCGCTGTCAGTCATTTACCACTTAGTCACGATCATTCACGAAATATTAATATCTATAAGCAATTAGTTGACTCAGGAGAACCGCTCACTCCACGAGATACATTTTATTACGCAAATGAATTACTAGATCACGGACAATTTGAGGACGCAATATTTTACTATGAAACGTTTTTAACTTCAAAATTAGGCTGGGTAGAAGATAATATTACAGCCTGTTTCAAATTAGCAGACTGTTATTCTCATTTAAATGATCCCGAAAATAATTTGAGTTCCATTCTAAGAAGCTTTGAATACGGTATTCCACGTCCTGAAGCGTGTTGTAGACTTGGTTTTATTTTTATGGAACAAGCCAAAACCTATGAAGCAATCTTTTGGTATGAACAAGCGCTTAACATCAAACAAATTTCTAACGCCCCTTTTCAAAATAAATCCTTTACAACATGGTTACCCCACTTACAACTATGTGTCCTCTTTGATCGGTTACAACACTATGAAACTGCCAACGCACATAATGAATTAGCCAGATCCTTTTTACCAAATGACGAAAAAATACTGCACAATAAAACATATTTTGATCGTATTTTAAATAAAGAAAATGAAACATCTTAAATAACTTCTATACTAATGGGTTGTTATTAAAACGTGATGAAAAAATACTTTCATCGCTATTGATATTTTTAGATTAAACAAGTAGTTAACTGTCTATTTCATCTTTTCCCTCTATGAATACGCTATTTGAGAGAGGAGGTGAAACAATGCATTTCGGACAATTTAACAATAGAATTTGCAGCAAATGTAATACATTCCCGTGTTGTTGTAATCCTTGTGCTCCAAGCTGTCCTGTTCGGCCTATTAAACCTGGAAGAACTGGCCCAACAGGAGCTACCGGGGCTACTGGATCTACTGGGGCGACTGGCGCTACCGGCTCTACTGGCGCTACTGGTGTTACTGGCGCTACTGGCGCTACTGGCGCTACCGGCTCTACTGGCTCTACCGGCGTTACTGGTGTTACTGGTGTTACTGGTGTTACTGGTGTTACTGGCGCTACTGGCGCTACCGGTGAAACTGGCGCTACTGGTGTTACTGGGGCTACTGGTGTTACTGGGGCTACTGGGACTACTGGTGCGACTGGCGCGACTGGGGCTACTGGCTTTACCGGCGTTACTGGTGTTACTGGTGGACTTGGGGCCACTGGCTCTACCGGCGCTACCGGTGTTACTGGTGCGACTGGCGCGACTGGCGCTACCGGCGTTACTGGTGTTACTGGGACTACCGGTGAAACTGGCGCTACTGGGGTGACTGGAGCTACTGGTGTTACTGGCGCTACTGGGACTACTGGGACTACTGGTGAAACTGGGGCTACCGGTGTTACTGGTGCGACTGGCGCGACTGGCGCTACTGGCTTTACCGGCGTTACTGGTGTTACTGGTGGACTTGGGGCTACTGGCTCTACCGGCGCTACCGGCGTTACTGGTGTTACTGGGACTACCGGTGTTACTGGTGCGACTGGCGCGACTGGCGCGACTGGCGTTACTGGTGGACTTGGGGCTACTGGCTCTACCGGCGCTACCGGTGTTACTGGTGCGACTGGCGCGACTGGCGCTACCAGCGTTACTGGTGTTACTGGGACTACCGGTGAAACTGGAGCTACTGGTGTTACTGGGGCTACTGGGACTACTGGGACTACTGGTGAAACTGGGGCTACCGGTGTTACTGGTGCGACTGGCGCTACTGGCGCTACTGGCTTTACCGGCGTTACTGGTGTTACTGGTGGACTTGGGGCTACTGGCTCTACTGGCGCTACTGGCGTTACTGGTGGACTTGGGGCTACTGGCTCTACCGGCGCTACCGGTGTTACTGGTGCGACTGGCGCTACTGGCGCTACCGGCGTTACTGGTGTTACTGGGACTACCGGTGAAACTGGAGCTACTGGTGTTACTGGGGCTACTGGGACTACTGGGACTACTGGGACTACTGGGACTACTGGGACTACTGGTGAAACTGGGGCTACCGGTGTTACTGGTGCGACTGGCGCTACTGGCGCTACTGGCTTTACCGGCGTTACTGGTGTTACTGGTGTTACTGGTGTTACTGGTGTTACTGGGACTACTGGTGAAACTGGCGCTACTGGGGCTACTGGCTCTACCGGCGTTACTGGTGTTACTGGGACTACCGGTGAAACTGGCGCTACTGGTGAAACTGGGGCTACCGGTGTTACTGGTGCGACTGGAGCTACTGGGGCTACTGGGGCTACTGGCTCTACCGGCGTTACTGGTGTTACTGGGACTACTGGTGTTACTGGCGCTACTGGGGTGACTGGGGCTACCGGCATTACTGGTGAAACTGGGGCTACTGGTGTTACTGGGGCTACCGGCGCTACTGGCTCTACCGGCGTTACTGGTGTTACTGGTGTTACTGGAGCTACTGGAGCTACCGGTATTACTGGCGCCACTGGGGTGGCTGGATCTACTGGCTCTACTGGCTCTACCGGCGTTACTGGTGCGACTGGTGTTACTGGCGCTACCGGCTCTACTGGTGTTACTGGAACTACTGGTGCTACTGGGGTGACTGGTGTTACTGGAACTACTGGCGCTACCGGTGTTACTGGGGCTACTGGCTCTACTGGGGTGACTGGAGCTACTGGGGTGACTGGGGCTACTGGGGCTACTGGAGTTACCGGAGCTACTGGAACTACTGGCGCTACCGGTGTTACTGGGGCTACTGGAACTACTGGCGCTACCGGTGTTACTGGGGCTACTGGCTCTACTGGGGTGACTGGAGCTACTGGTGAACGTGGGGCTACTGGGGTGACTGGGGTGACTGGGGCTACTGGAGTTACCGGAGCTACTGGCGCTACCGGTGTTACTGGGGCTACTGGCTCTACTGGGGTGACTGGAGCTACTGGTGAACGTGGAGCTACTGGAGCTACTGGAGCTACTGGGGTGACTGGGGCTACTGGGGCTACTGGGGCTACTGGAGTTACCGGAGCTACTGGCGCTACCGGTGTTACTGGGGCTACTGGCTCTACTGGGGTGACTGGAGCTACTGGTGAACGTGGAG
>NZ_JBIVCA010000012.1:74888-143040 GCF_044746345.1 Lysinibacillus sp. NPDC086135
ACGGAGCTACTGGAGCTACTGGGGTGACTGGAGCTACTGGCATTACTGGCGCTACTGGCGCTACTGGCGTTACCGGAGCTACTGGCTCTACTGGCGCTACTGGCGTTACCGGGGCTACTGGCGCTACTGGCGCTACTGGCGCTACTGGCGTTACCGGAGCTACTGGCATTACTGGCGCTACTGGCGTTACCGGGGCTACTGGCGTTACCGGGGCTACTGGCATTACTGGCGCTACTGGCGTTACCGGGGCTACTGGCATTACTGGCGCTACTGGCGTTACCGGAGCTACTGGCATTACTGGCGCTACTGGCTCGACTGGCGCTACTGGCTCTACTGGCTCGACTGGGACTACCGGACCAGCATTTACAGAAGGTTTCTCAGCATTTAATAATGCTATAACAGTAAGCGCCTCTACTACAATCACTAACTGGAGTGTTGCTGCTCCATATTTCACAACACCAGCATTCAATCCAACGACCGGAATTTTCACTGTTCCAACAACTGGAAGATATGCTTTTGAAGCTACAATCAACTACTCTACTGCTGCAGCAATTACCATAAGCTTAGGGGCTGGCATCAATCCATCATTTGCTATTCGACAAAACGCTACAACAAATTTAATAAGCGGGCTATTCCCTTTATTAAATGTAAATATTATTGCCGTATTGACTTTACGTGCTGTCCTTGGTAATGGGACGGTAACATTGGCTGGAGAAGTCGATTTAAATGCAGGTGATACCATTGATTTATTCTACAATGCTAACGGTTTAACAATAGGGCTTACTCTTGGGGGAGCTAACTCTGGCGGTATTGTATGGTCATGTCACCGAATTTCATAGCATTAAGATCTTTACTGGGAAAGTAGAAACTTACTTTCCCAGCTTTTAATTTGAGATATCTAACTTGTGCAATCATTTGTACTTTGCCACATCAAACTTCAAAAATAAAAAAAGTAGTACAAACATTGATCTTCAAGTTTGTACTACTTACTGATAACTATTTATTTCTTACAAATCCGCAAACATTTCCTTCAACATTTCTTCAGCAACATTTTTACCTTGCTCAACGCACTCAGGTATTGATATTCCTTCGAAGGAGCTCCCTGCGAGCTTTACAGCGGGAAAATGTTCACGTAACTCTTGTTTTGAACGCTCGACCTTCGCCTCATGTCCTACCGTATATTGTGGCATGGCATTTTTCCAGCGGGAAACTACAGTCATTAACGGTTCTCCATCTACACCAATTGTTTTCATTAAATCCTGCAATACAGTCTTTTCAATTTCTGTATCAGATAACGCAACAATTGCCTCATCGCCCACTCGGCCAATATAACTGCGTAACAGTACATAATCATCTGGTGTTGTACCAGGCCACTTGCGGTTAATCCACGTACAAGAAGTTATTGAAAAATCACTATTTCGGGAGACAAAAAATGATAACGCATCTAGATCACCTAACTGATCTTTTTTAAATGCCATTGTCACAGTAGCAATAGTTGCTGCCTTCATCGTACTCAATTCATTTAATAACTGGTGTTTACTGAACATTTTTCTTGCCACATTAAATGGTGTAGCAATAATAACAGCATCTGCTTTTAATTGTGTAAAATTGTTGAACAAAACTTGGACTGTACCATCCTTACCATGTTCAATTTCCTCAACTTTAACACCCTTCATAACTATCCCAGGAAGTAGTGATTCTTCAAGTTTTTCGATAAGTGTCTCGAGACCATTATTAAATGTTTGAAAAATCCCCTTATCTTTCGTATTGAGTTTGTTACTTAAAAAATTCGAACCAGACTTTTTCATACCAATCAGTAGGCTACGATATTTTTGCTCTAATCCATAGAGCTGTGGGAATGTTGAGCGCATGCTTAACTGCTCAATATCACCAGCAAATGTTCCAGCAAGTAATGGTTCTACTAAATTTTCTACAATTTCAGCACCGAATCTTCTTCTAAAAAATTGCCCTAATGGTTGGTCATCGTTCTGTGCAGAACGAGGGATGAAAAAATCCCCCGCCGCACGAACTTTCCCGCTAAGTGAAAACAAACCTGATGTAATAAATGACGTGACATGTGGTGTTGCTCCAGACAAAAGATTGCTAGGGATTGGATACAATTGACTACCGACGGCAACGTAAGTCGGACCTGTATTGCTTGTAATCATTTCCTGTTCAATGCCTAAATCCTTTGCCAAAGCATATACATAATTCTCACGATCAAAAAAAGATTCTGGACCGCGTTCGATAATAAAGCCATCTTTTCTCAGTGTTTGTATTTTTCCGCCAAGACGTAATGACGACTCGACAAGTACGATATCTAACGGCAATTCTTTTGCGCTTGCTTCTTTTTGCAAATAGAACGCAGCTGTGAGGCCAGTAATGCCACCGCCTACAACAACTACCTTTCGTCTTTTTTGAGTCACCAACATCATCACTTTCTTTTCGCTTAGCTTAATTTTTTATGAATGGCATCAACCATTGCATCAATAAATAACGGGTGTGTATTTGGCATTGCTGGACGATAATATTTCGCGCCAAGTTCATCACAAACAACTTTACATTCATAATCATTGTCATATAAAACTTCTAAATGTTCTGTTACAAAGCCAACTGGCGTATAAACGAACGAATGGAAGCCCTTTTGCTCATAAAGTTCACGCGTTAAGTCCTGAACATCTGGACCGATCCATGGCTCAGGTGTTTGCCCTGCTGACTGCCAGCCAACTTCTACATTGTTTACACCTGTCGCTTCTCTAATTAATCGAGCCGTCTCAATTAATTGATCTTCATATGGATCGCCTAGCTCCTTAATTTTCTCTGGAAGTGAGTGTGCAGACACGATTAAACATGCTTTTTCACGTTCTTCTTCTGACATTGCATTAAACGTTTCATTTACTTTCATTTTCCAATACTCAATGAACTTTGGTTCATCATACCAAGATTCTACAGAAGTAATTGTTAATCGATCTCCAGCCGCTTCTGTTGCACGACCATTATATGATTTAATAGAGAACGTTGAGAAGTGAGGAGCTAACACGATAGAAACCGCTTCTTTAATACCTTCCGCTACCATCCCTTCTACAGCATCTTCAATGAATGGGTGGATATGCTTTAATCCGATAAATAATTTGTATTCCACATTATCTTGCACTTCATTTAAACGTGCACATAAAGCCTCAGCCTGCGCTTGAGTAGCAGCAGCAAGTGGCGATAAACCACCGATTGCTTCATAACGACTGCGTAAATCTTCTAAATGCTCTTCTGAAGGTTTGCGACCGTGGCGAATATGCGTATAGTAAGGTTCGATGTCTTCTTCTTTATAGGGTGTTCCGTATGCCATAACTAATAAGCCTTTAACTTCTTTCATTAACCTTTTCACCTCTAAATAATAGTTATCTTTAATCGTGCGTAATGTGACAAAAAGAAGCTGTCCAATTCATTAGGTTGGACAGCACCCTTTCTACGATGAAATCAAGATATCATTCATAAAAAAGAAATATGAGCGTTAATATCCTGTTCACATCTATATTAAGAGCGTGCTTGGATTTGTTGAGCACTATACTCATGAATAAGAGCTGTTAAACGTTTTAACACTTCTGGGTCTACCTCTGGGAATACACCATGACCTAGGTTAAAGATATGCCCTGGCATTTCTAAGCCTTGATCGATAATATCTTTCGTGCGTTTTTCAATAATTGACCAATCAGCAAGTAATAGCGATGGATCTAAATTGCCTTGTACTGGTTTAGTAATTCCGTTTGCACGTGCTTCTTTAATTGGTAAACGCCAATCTAAGCCAACAACATCAACCGGTAAATCATTCCACTCTTTCGCTAAATGACTTGCACCGACACCAAACTGAATAAGTGGCACATTTTCTTTTTTCAATTCTGCAAAAATACGTGTCATAATCGGTTTAATGAAGACACGATAGTCTTCAACATTTAAAGCACCAACCCAAGAGTCAAATATTTGGATAGCTTTTGCTCCCGCTTCTACTTGAGCAGAAATATCAGAAATAATCATGTCAGCCAACTTGTCCATTAAAGCAAACCAAGCTTGAGGCTCTGATACCATAAATGACTTTGTTTTATTATAGTTTCTTGAAGGACCACCTTCAATCATATAGCTTGCGAGAGTAAATGGCGCACCTGCAAAGCCGATTAGAGGTACATTCAATTGTTCCGCTGTTAACATTTTTATTGTTTCTAAAACGTATGGTGTATGTTCTTTCCCATTGAATTCGCCTAGTTTTTCTATATCAGCGATTGAGCGAATAGGATTTGAAATAACAGGACCTACGCCTGCTTTGATTTTCACATCTACCCCAATACCAGGGAGTGGAGTTACTATATCTTTGTATAAAATTGCCGCATCAACATTGTAATTTTCTACTGGTAATCGCGTTACATATGCACAAAGCTCAGGTTGAAGTGTAATTTCCTCTAAAGAATACTTTTCTTTAATCGCACGATATTCTGGTTGAGAGCGTCCTGCTTGTCGCATATACCATACTGGTGTATGTTCAGTTCTTTCTCCTCGTGCAGCACGTAGAAGAGTATCATTAAAAGTTGTCATGAATAGTTCCTTCCCCTCAATAAAATTCATATCGTAAAATTCTCTTGTTTATTTCATTATTATTGATATCCGTTTTCAATAGTAAACGCTTCCTCTGTTATTGTATAGTTTTCATAGTGAAATGTCATAAAATTGTTCTTTCTAAGGGATTTCTTTTTTGACAAAGCTTTAGACTTCCACTTAAATGGAGATAATCACGCTATATTAAGAAAATTCATAAGGAGGTCAATTTTATGTATATTTATTTAACTTCTGGTACAGGTGATTTTTTAGAACAGTTAAAGAATAAATATCCAAACGAGGCAATGATTTTAATACACGGAGAAGGGAACTCTGTGCTTATACACGAAACTGAAGGAAAATCTGTCTTTGCCACACCTCGTAAATTCGAAGTATTAGATTCAGTAAATGATTTAGAAGAACGCGGCTTTTTTGTATTCAACAATATTCCCGTTACAGATGAGGGTCGACCAGTTTTTGAACATCGCTTTTTAAATCGAGCGGGCGCTATAGAAGATGAGCCAGGTTTTGTAGCATTTCGACTACTTCGTCCATTAAATAGTGAAACATACATTGTCATGACACAATGGAACGGCCCTCATTCGTTTGAAGCATGGAAAAGCTCAAAAGCCTTTGCATCCGCACACGCTGAACGTAAAGAACCAACAGGTGTGAATCAGCAAAATATTTTCTCAGCAGCCTCATATGTCACAACCTATAACGCAGCTCCAAAAGAAGAAAACGAGTATTAGTTGAAGCGTGCAGGAATTCACTGCTTTCCGCGGGTATCCCGAGTGCGCGGGTATTCACTGCTCTCCCGGAGTATTCACCGGGTGCCCGGGTACCCCCGCTGCTCTTCGAGTATCCCACTTCGATTCACGAGTATTTTCTGCACTTCTGCGGATATCCCCCGGGTGTGCGCAGGTATTCGCTGCACTTCCGGAGGGCATTGTCCAGAACGTGGAGAATTCATTACTCTTGCTTAGAATATCTTTTACAAGAAGTACTGAACCACTGTTTTCCAGTTTGTGAAACTATTATGTTATTAATAAAAATCTAGGATAATCTGTTTAAGGAGGTTTTACTGTGAACCAACGTCTACTCGAAAAGATTGATAACCATTTTGATGAAATGGTGGCGATTCGTCGTCATCTACATATGCATCCAGAGCTGAGCTTCCAGGAGCAAGAAACCGCTAATTATATTATTCGTTTTTATAAAAATCTAGGCGTACCGGTTGAAGCTAATGTCAGTGGCTACGGTTTAATTGCACGGATTAAAGGAAGCAAGCCTGGCAAAACAATTGCTTTACGAGCAGACTTTGACGCACTGCCTATACAAGATGAAAAAAACGTACCATACAAATCAACTGTGGCTGGTGTTATGCATGCTTGCGGACATGATGGACATACAGCTACTTTGCTAATCGTCGGTAAGCTATTGTGGGAAATGCGCGATGAATTAGCAGGAGAATATGTACTAATTCATCAGCATGCTGAAGAGGCTGATCCAGGCGGAGCGATCGGGCTGATCCAGGCTGGAGCTTTGAATGGCGTTGATGCTATTTTTGGTACACATCTATCTTCTAATCATCCAACAGGCATGATTGGCTACCGCGTCGGTCCAACGATGGCTGCTGTTGATAGTTTTGAAATGAAAATTCGAGGTCAAGGCGGGCACGGTGCTCATCCGGACCAAACAAAGGATGCGATTGTTATTGGCTCTCAGCTTGTTATGAATTTACAACAACTTGTGGCACGTCGAGTTGATCCAATCGAATCGGCTGTTTTATCAGTTGGTTCATTCGTAGCATCTAATGCTGACAATATTATTGCCGATACAGCCTATTTAAATGGTACAATTCGAACATTTGATAAAGATGTTCGTGAAACGATGGAGCGTGAGTTTAAACGGGTTATCCAAGGTACTGAAATTGCGCATGATTGTACAATTGAACTGGATTATCGTCGTGGCTACCCTGCTGTTGTAAATCATGAGAAAGAAACATTATTTGTGCGTACTATCGCTCAGGATATTTGCGATGTTACTGAAGTAAAAGCAAGTATGGGGGCTGAAGATTTCTCTTACTACTTAGAGGAAAAACCAGGTACTTTCTTCTTTACAGGAGCCAAACCAACTGAATATGCACCACATCATCATCCAAAATTCGATATAGATGAAAAAGGTATGCTCATTGCTGCAAAGGTATTATTAACAGTAGCACTAGACTATCAATTAGTAGAATAGAAAATAAAGCTCATTTCTCCAAGTCTGTTATTGGAGAAATGAGCTTTTGATTTGAAATTAACCATTATCAAGGTTTTGAGACCTTAGCAGTTAATTCACTGACAACCAGTATAATAATAAAAGTTACATAAAACATTGGCTGTGTGATACTACATAGACCAACTATAATTGCTTGAGAGATCATCGCAAGACGTACAATTTGATTGACCGCTACCTTGCGTGCTTCATCAGGTAACGGATAAAGCATGTCCATGCGGAATTCACCGCTTGATAATAAAGCCTGCTTTAATTGAATAGTTGTAGCAAAGCTCAATACACCTGCAACAATCCATGAAACGACAGGGATATCTACAAAGGCTGCAATAACAGCTGAAATCACGGTTAAACGGAACCATAAATAAAAATGATCATCTGTTCGGATGAATGTACGGAACACCAAGTACTTTTGAGTATTATCCTTGTTGTATGGCACAAATTTGTAAAGCCAGTCAAGCCAACCTCGACGACGGATGCTACCACGTAGATGTGGAACGTCTGTGAAATAATTAGCAAAGCGATAGAAGCTCATCATGCGATTTTGTTCAAGCTTCACAAAATGCTCGTATGGGACAGGTTCACCTGTGCATTTTTTTCTAAATATTACAATATACACGCTCCCAATTGCTACAGCAACAATCGCTAAAATAAGCTGCATATGAAGCCCCATGTACACAGCCACACTAAAGATAACAGCTCGAATCAGCCTGTCCACCCAGATCATTTGACCGCGTTCACTATACCGAAAGCTAAATTCACCCTGAACGCTCAAATACTTCAATATAATAATAAGTAGGAACACTGACCAAATTTCAAATGTAGTTAATTCAGTAACAGTCTTTAGTAAAGGAATACTAACAATATAAACAATTGCCACAATCCACACCTGTGACCAAAACGTCCACGCTAAAGCCTTTTTGAAATACTGCGACATTTTTGATTCTAAAGGTAATAAATACACTTGGTCTGGCTCTCTCAAAAGTGAAGTCGGACGACTAAATGCCAATAAAATCCCTACAAATCCTGCGATTAATACCTCTGCTGGAAAATCAGACTGTACGACTTTCAGCCATTCACTATATTGATAGCCCCCTGCTCCGATAAGAAATACTAGTACTATCGCTAAATGCCCTGTAAAAATAAACCGCATATATTTTTGCACTTCACCTATATAGTGCATGAAGCGAGAGGACCAAACATCACGCAAGTTCTTCATGGTCGCGCTCCTTTGTCATTGCAATATATAAATCATCCAATGTCGCATGTGGCATCGCAAATGCCTTGCGTAAATCCTCCATTGTTCCTTGTGCTCGCACACGTCCTTCATGCAATAAAATGATACGGTCACAATGCTTTTCAGCGGTCGATAAAATGTGCGTGGACATTAATATAGAAGCGCCCTCTTTTTTCTTTTCATCCATCTGATCAAGCAATGATTGAATACCAAGTGGATCGAGCCCTACAAAAGGCTCATCAATAATGTAAAGACTTGGATTGACTAAAAAGGCACACATAATCATAACCTTTTGACGCATTCCCTTTGAGAAATGCGAAGGGAACCAATTAAGTCGCTTTTCCATTCGAAATTCTTTTAATAATATTTGTGAACGAGCTGCAAGTGTTGCTTCATCTAGACCGTAAGCCATTGCGGTTAATTCTAGATGCTCACGTAATGTTAGCTCATCGTACAATACAGGTGTTTCAGGAATATAAGAAAATGCTGTACGATACTTGTCCGTATTTTCCTTTAACGTCACACCATTTAAACGAATGTCTCCTTCTTTTGGAAGCATTGTTCCGATGATATGCTTAATCGTTGTACTTTTACCAGCGCCGTTCAAACCTATTAAGCCAACAAGCTCTCCTTTTTCAATCGTAAATGATAAATCTTTAATAACAGGCTTTCTTGTATAACCACCTGTCACATGTTGTACATCTAATACCGTCATGCCCTCACTCCTCTTCTAGTTTATATTTTATCAAAAATTAGCAAATGATACAGTTATGAGTATGATAGAATGTACTTACATATAAAATAAGGAGGAATTTTCAAATGAGCGATTGCCTATTTTGCAAAATCATTGAAGGATCTATTCCAAGTACAAAAATTTATGAAGACGAGCATGTCTATGCATTTACTGACATTTCGCCTGTAGCAAAAGGTCATACACTATTAATTCCAAAACATCACTGTAAGGATCTATTCGAAATGCCTGAGGATGTAGCTCGTAATTTATATGCAGTAGCACCGAAAATTGCAAATGCTATTAAGGCGGCTTTTCATCCAATCGGACTTAATACAATTAATAATAATGGTGCTGCAGCTGGACAAACTGTTTTCCACTATCACTTACATTTTATTCCGCGTTACGATGAAAAAGAAGGCTTGGGCTTAATTTGGCAAACACAAAAATATACACCTGAGCAATTAACTGAAGTTGCTGAAAGCATTAAAGCTAACCTTCAGTAATTGAGCCTAATTGTCAGAATTGTCTATTGCATTTTTGAAATTTATAGCGTACAATCACAAATAAGTTTCGCTAACGGTCATGAGGACACGTTAGGAGACAAAAAAAGATTAGCATAGTCGAGGAGAGATTAGAAATGAATACAAAAAATTTAGTATTAATGGCCCTTTTAGTTGGTGTTGGTGCTACCCTTTACGTGGTCACACCAGGTATGGTAAATGGCATGAAGCCTGATTTCATGCTAACAATGATGTTTATCGGCATTTTATTGTTCCCTACCATTAAAGAAACGTTCTTACTTTCTTTAGCAACAGGGGTACTTTCAGGATTGTTTACAACATTTCCAGCTGGCCTTGTTCCAAATATTATCGATAAAGCAGTAACAGGCTTTGTCTTTTTAGCTGTCTTAATGGTGCTGAAAAAATTGGCAAGCAATTTTGCAGTATCTGCTGGCTTAGTTGGTTTAGGAACAATTTTATCTGGAACTGTCTTTTTAACAGTCGCACTTTTTGTATTCAATGCAAATGTTGGTGCAACATTCGCTGTTCTGTTTGTAGGCGTTGTATTACCTGCTGTAGTATTTAATGTTATTGCTTTTGCAATTATATATCCTATAGTTGCAAAATTAGTGAAGCGTTCTAAATTCCAAACAGCTATTTCAATTTAATAAAAATGCAGTTCATCTTCAAGGAAACTAAACTGTGATTGAAAATCACTCGTTTAGTTTCTTTTTTCTTTTTGTATTCATGCATTTCATGGTTTAATAGTAGATAACACATGATCATTACAGAAATGAGGTATTTAAAATGAAAGCAAAACCATTTTTATTTGGACTGGCAGCCGGGATTGTCGGCGGTACAATCGCTGTACTTTTTTCAGCTCCTCAATCAGGACAACAGCTACGTGCTAATTTGCGAGCAAACGCTGCAAGCACAAAGGACAAGCTTTTAGATGTAAAACAGCAAGCAGGCACAGTTAAACAATCCGTTAATTCACTCACAAATGAAATGAAAAATAATATACCACTAATAATAAATGATTTAAAACAAACTATTACTACATTTACTGAAGAAATCGAGCCATCAAAAAATAACTTACAACAAGAAATAGAAGCATTACAGAATTCAATAAGCGAAATCGAGAAAAACGTTGCACAATTTACAGAAAAAAAGGAAAGAACGCAAGAAAAAAGTTAGCGACTAAAGTCCTTATATCCTGATAAACAAACTGCATTTTTATCAAATTCAATCTACACAATATTATTTTTTAACCACTTTTCAATTTTTTAATTTTTCTAACTTTAAACTTTTTTCCTTTATTGCTATAATATTTTTAAAATGTTAAAGAAAGCAGTAGGTGATGGCTTTGTCAGAGGAATTATACACTCAAAAAGAAGCGATGCTTTATAGTCAAAGAATTGCGCAATTATCAAAAGCCTTATGGAAAGCAGTGGAGAAAGATTGGCAGCAATGGATTAAACCCTACGATTTAAATATTAACGAACATCATATTTTATGGATTTCGTATCATTTAAAAGGGGCTTCAATTTCTGATGTGGCAAAATTCGGGGTTATGCACGTTTCCACAGCATTTAATTTTTCTAAAAAATTAGAAGAACGTGGATTCCTTAAGTTTTCAAAGCGAGATGACGATAAGCGTAATACGTACGTTGAGTTAACAGAAGCAGGTACAGAACTTATTGTTGAAATGAATAGTAATTATCATAATACGTATCATTCTGTGCTAGAAGGCTCATTAGCTTTAAAGGATCTATACGGTCGCTTCCCAGAATTTTTAGATGTTATGGCTGTTATTCGCAATATATACGGCGAGGACTTCATCGACATTTTCGAGCGTTCCTTCCAGCACTTCCGTGAGTCCTTTGATAAGGTAGAAGAACGTCCAACTGTAAAAGGATGAAAGTGATAATAGTAGGCTTTAAGGCTCGGCTGTTCGTAATCTGAGCTTAATGGCCTTAAAAGCTATAAATCATGCTAAAAGAGGTACTTCAGAAATTTTTCTGAGATACCTCCTTTTTCTTGCATTCTAGCATAATTCAATTTACATTAGATAGGACCATTCATACTACGGAGTTGATAATCATGCATTGTTGGAAAATTTTAAATCTTGAACATCATTACGGAACAACGCGTATTATGATCATGGCTGTCTTTGCTTTTTTAACTGTATTCTCTCTTTCCTATGTAACGTTTAATCTATTTAATGATGAGCACTATACAGATCGTTTGTTTTGGCTCTTTGTAATTGCTGTATTTGCAATCTATCCAATCCACAAATGCTTACACTTTCTAGCATTGTATGATTTACGTCAACATTTAAAATTGCGTGTGCGTACCCAATTTTATGTTATTCCTGTTCTACACATGCGTATCCGTGAACCTTTATTGAAAAATCGTTATATTTTAGCTTTACTCACACCATTTATTGTTTTAAATACAAGCATTATATTAGGTACACTGTTATTCCCTGCGTATACACATTACGGCACATTACTTTTAGCTTACCATTGTAGTCTATGTGTAATTGATATTCTATATGTGAAATATTTATTGGATTCGCCTAAAGACTCCCAAATTGAGGAGACGCCTAAGGGCTATGAAATTTTAGTGCCACCTACTATTCACTAAATTGCTTGTACTTGTGTTTTATTGACGTTTTTTGTTATGCTATTAATACTGAAAGAGGGGAGGAATAGACTTGCTGTTAATGATTGTAGTTCTATTCTCGGTATTCTATTTATTTCAAATAAACCGCATGACTTATGCGCTGTGCATGCGACGTGAAATTCCCGAAGAAAAACAACCAAAAGTATTCCGAACTATAAATATACTTATTACAATATTACTTGTCTCATTTTATATTGAAGTTTTATATGCTGTTTAGTAGATCAATTATGCCTCGGCAAAATTGCGTCAGGAATCGGCTTTTTGCAAGCACAAAACCGATTCCGCCGGAAAGAAAAAGGCATCCACTTCCTTTTGGACACCTAATGTGATAACTCGGTCTGACCAATCATATTTTGTAACGTCACCTAAAATGCGGTGCGGATGCCTTACATTGTAAAAAAAGCTAAGGACGTTAAATCCTTAGCTTTTCGTCATTTTTATTAATTAGTATAGGAACGCTGCACCAACGATAATTAATAAAATAAACAACACAACTAATAAAGCAAAGCCTGAGCCGTAGCCACCGCCACCATATCCTCCGCTGCTCATAACTTCACCCCCTTTCTTTTCTATATCCTATGCGCTTGAAAATTTGAAATATAGGCTATACTCAAGGGGGGAACCATTTTGTTTTTAAAACGTTTATGTTATAGTAAAAAATGGACGAAACCATTGTAAGGAGAGAATATCCACTATGAAAAAGACAGTTTTATCTTTAACATTAGCTGCCTCGGTATTAGCGCTTGGAGCTTGTAGCGGAGGGGACAGTAAAACAGTTGTTACTTCTAAATTAGGTGACATTTCAGGCGCTGACTTTAATGAATCAGCAAAAAATTTAGCAGGTGCTCATGTAGTTCAACAAATGGTGACTGAAAAATTACTATCTGATAAATATAAAGTATCAGACAAAGAACTTAAAGAGGCATACGACACTACTGCTTCACAATTAGGTGATGAATTTGACCAAGCTCTTGTTCAATATGGCTTAACGAAAGAAGGCTTTAAAGAGACTTTACGTGTTCAGCTTCTTTCAGAAAAGGCTTTAAAAGATAAAGCTTTTACAGAAAAAGATGTAAAAAAACATTATGAACAAATGAAAACGGAGTTAAATGGTCGTCATATTTTAGTTGCAGATGAGAAAACAGCTAAAGAAGTGATTGCCAAAATTAAAGGCGGCGCAAAATTTGCAGATGTAGCAAAAGAATACTCAACTGATACTGGCTCTGCTGACAAAGGTGGAGAGCTTGGTTGGTTCTCTGTTGGTGCAATGGTAGATGAATTTAATGATGCTGCTTATGCCCTTCCTGTAAAAACTTTAAGTGAACCAGTTAAAACAAGTTTCGGTTACCACGTAATTGAAATTACGGAAAAGCGTGATGTTAAAGGTGTTGGCTCATTCAAAGACGAAGAAGCAAATATCCGTTCACAAATGCTAGCTAAATTAGTGAACACAGGTCAAGATAAACAAGTTCTTAAAGATATCCTTGCAAAAATGGCAAAAGATGCAGATGTAAAAACTTCTGATAAAGAATTAGAACCTGCTATCAAGGATCTTACAACAACAAGTGAAGAGCAAGCTAAAGCGCAAGAAGAAGCTGTTAAAAAAGCGCAAGAAAACGCTGAAAAAGAAAGTAAAAAAGATACTGACAAAAAGTAATCTGTTATCTTACTATATGAAAAAGGGTTACGCTTATACAGGCGTAACCCTTTTTATATACAAAAAGTATCTTGAAAACACATACTCATTTTGAATAAAGTTTACTCAAAATGAATCCTCTTTCCTTTTTTACAAAGGTATTAGAGGTTTAGCCTTCGTCCCTTTACTAAGGAGCTCATCTATGACCTATCCCCAGCCTCGAATCCACTCAACTACGAAACCTCAAATCTACATTTATTTAATAGACGGCTTATAAAACGATCGATTATCAAGCGGAAATAATCGTTCAGTAAATTCTCCCGGTGCTGTTTTGCCTAATGCTCGTGCTAGCATGTTCATCTTTGCATCAATATTATCAATATAATGTAAGATTTCCGCTTCTTGAATCATCGGTTTTTTCGGACTGCCCCATTCTTCTTTACCGTGGTGAGATAGCACCATATGTTGCAATAGCATAACTTCCTCGCCCTCGATCTCTAGTTCACTAGCAATCTTGGCAATTTCATTGACCATAATCGTAATATGACCAAGTAAATTCCCTTCAACAGTATACATAGTTGCAACTGGCCCTGATAGTTCAACAACCTTACCGATATCATGCAGAATTATCCCTGCATATAACAGATCTCGATTTAATGTAGGATATAAATCAGCAATTGCTCTTCCTAGTCTTAACATTGACACCATATGATCCAAAAGACCAGATGCATAATCATGATGATTTTTCGTTGCAGCTGGATATACTAAAATAGCATCCTGATGTTTTTTAATAGCTGCACGTGTAATTCGAGAAATATTTGGATTTTTAATATCAAAGAAAAATTGCGTCAATTCTTCATATAATTCTTCTTTTGGAGTTGCTGAGGAAGGAACTAAATCATTAATAGCAATTCCCTCCTCCGGTTTTGCTACACGGATTGATTTTATACGCAATTGGTTTTTGCCACGGTAGTCATGAATTTCCCCACCTACACGGACAATTGCCTCAGCGTGATACAGTTTTTCATGATCATCATTTGTATCCCATAGCTTTGCCTCAATATCTCCACTTTTATCTTGTAATAACAGTGACATAAATGGCTTTCCAACTGTGGTAACTCCTTTTGTCGCCTGTTTAATTAATAAAAATTGATCAACTGATTCTCCAACCTGGAGCGTCGTAATACCCTTCATGTTGACGCCACTCCCCTTTCATTTGCTAGTGCTCCAACATTGACTATTTGGTCTTTCTGCCAATGCTCGAGCATCCCGTCATGGCAAGTAAAATATAAAATTTGACGTTCATATCCTACTTCTTTCATTAATTGTACCATTTTGTCTGTACGGTTTCGATCAAAATGGACAAAAGGATCGTCCATAATAAATGGAAATGGAGCAGAAGTTGTCAGTGTTTTTGCTAGTGCCATGCGCAACGAAATATAAGCTTGCTCCTTCGTAGCCTGTGATAATTCTGCCATTTGATAACGTAATCCAGAAACATCCTGTGTAACAAAATAGCCTTCATCATTAATTAAAAGCTTATCGTAACGTCCACCTGTTAACAAATTAAATATTGTATTAACCTCTGTCAAAACATAGGGTAGTTTTTCTTCTCTTAGGCGGAACAATGTTTCATGAATCGCAGTAGCCAATGCCTTTTTTGTAGCCCATTGCCCTATTAGCTGTTGCAGCATTGATTTCTCCTCTTCAAACTGTTGCAGCAATTGACCATATTTCTCGTCATTTAGAAGATTCTCTTTTTGGATTTGTAGTGTCGCGCGTTGTTCTAGGCAATGATCTATGGCTACCTGCATTGCGCCACGCTCTTCTTCTAAAGCAAGTAGTTTTTCTTTAAGCTGTTTATCGTCTATTAATGATTGTTCGTTGTCTACATTCAGCGAGGCTAGCTGACTCTGAATGGCTTGAAGTTCTGTTGTTATTTTTTGTTGTTGCTCAAATTGTTCATGCGTTTCATAATAAGCCTTCTCTGTTTGAACATTCGCAGCATTATATAACTGAGTAATTTCAGACTCATAGCTGTCTATATGTGATTGAACTCCTTGAATTTTGGTCTGAAGGCTAGTCAGCTGCTCTTTTGCTTGTTGAGATATCTGTTGCTCCTGCTGTAAAGTAAGGAATGTATTACGTAAATGCATAAAGATTTCTTGCTCACTATACTCTACTTGTAAGACTCGCTGCGCTTGTTCTAGGAACTCGATTTTCTCCGCTTGTACCGTTTGTAGAAGAGTAAATGTACTCTTCTTTTTTGCTGCTAACTCTTGAGCACCGCGAATGCGCATAAACAGCTCTGGTAATAATGTTTTCGGTATATTCCCCTCTATCCGATAGCGCCTTAAAAAATGTTGAAGCGACTGAGTGGCCTCTTCACTCACCTGCTCAGCTCGCTGAATTTTATATTCAAGTTTCACATATTGACGTTCTTTTTCTTGCTGTTGCTCATTTACATGTAACAAGCGATCTTCAAGTTTTTGTTTTTTCTGCAGGATGGCTTGAGCAACATTTTCCTCCTGCTCTAACTCATGTATTTGCTGATTTTGTTGTTTACTCGGCGCTTCATGTGCTTGTCTAGCAAATTTCAAATAAAAAATAATGATCAGCGACATAACCGCTCCTACAACAACGACAGCCATATTTTTTTCCATAACACCATAAATAAATGAAAGCATACTTATAGCTAACACAATAAATATAACAACACTTGGTTGTTGTTGTTTCGAGCGTTGCGACCTTCCATAGCGCAATTGTTCAAGCTTTCCCTTACATTGAGGCCACTGTGCTAAAATATGTTCTTCCTCTGTAGATAATGACTCCTGTTGAAGCTGTTGTTTTAGTTGAGCAATTGTATCTAATTCTGCATGTAGTTGCTCCAACGAACGCAAATGAAATTTCAGTTCTTCTTCTGCTTCTTCTAATAGGCTTAACTGTTGTTGAAACTGTTCTTCTTGCTGTAATGACACTGTTTCCTCGAGCAAAATATCCTGCGCCGTTTTTTCCTGAACACCTAGCAAACGAAACTGCGCTTCTATTTCTTGCTCAATTAAATACAGCTCATCCATTAAGTTCTGTTCCTTAACAACTAACTGATTCCATGTTGCTTCCCTATTTAAAAGTCTAGACATTTCAGTAATAGCTTGCTCGTTCACCGTTAATTGAAGCTTTTTTTGTAGTTCCTGATACTGCTCGTTCAGCTGCTGCAATTGTAGTGTTTCATGCAAAAGCCGATCCTTTAATTGCTCATAACGTCGGATCCCTTCTGGCGGAAACTGCACATGTTCATAGCTTTTTCGCGTCTGTTCGAAAGCTTTTTGCTGTTTTAAAAGCGGCATAGCCTGCTGAAGAATTGTGAGCTGCTGCCAATTTTGCTGCTGTGTTTTTTGCTGACTATATAACTCTTCTAGCCTTTGATCGAGCTGTTGTAATTGTAATAATTTATCCTCAAAGGTCTGAATATTACCTTGTTCTTGTTTAATTGTGCGTTCTAGCTTTTTCACATGCTCCAATTTTTGATTAATGAGTGGCACTTTGCCTGTTTTTTTAAAAAGCTCACCAGCATCTTTGTCCATCTTCTTTTCTAGAGACGATAACTGTTGAATCCCTGTTGTCCCAGAGGCAAGCAACAAATGCGTGAGCTCTTCTTCTGACATTTTTTCAATGCCCTGTAGTTCATGTAATGAAAAGGAGAATATAGACTCAAAGGAGGCCTTTGAATAACCATATAATAGTTTTGCTAAAAGTTCGTCATGCCCAATTGTTCCGTCTTCTAGATAAACTGTGACGTCCCCAGCCGCCTTTCCTTTAATGCGTTCTATCGTGCATTGCCCATACGTTGGATGCCCAATTGTAAGCTGACCACCGAATTTAGTCGATACTTTCGGCTCATATTTGCGTTGTGTCTGCTGTCTCGTCGGAAATCCGAAAAGCATTTGTAAAATAAACTGTTGAATGGTGGTTTTACCCGCCTCATTCATACCATAAAAAACGGTAACTCCTTCGTGTAAAGTAATGGTGATGTTTTCATGCTTACCAAAGCCATATATTTGGATTTTTTGTATCGTTAGCATGTTATTCACACCCTTTGAATTTCTTCTGCTAATAATTCTTGCGCGTTGTGCATTAAATTTTTAATGTCCTGTTCTGTTAAAGGCTCGATCAGTCTTGCACCACCAGCATGTTGGTATAATTCCTTTAAAATATCCTTCCATTCAGAAATGACCCATTGCTCCATAAGATTCATCACCGATTCAGTCGCAGCAGTATGCTCATACAATACGGATGATTGATGTAACACAAGCTTTTGTACCCAGCACATCGGTTCAATCCCATCCTCAGCTTCTCGAATTGTTTCTAGCCATGCATCAACTGTAGCATGTTCAAATAAAGATTGTGATTGTTCATCTATATTTTTCAAATGCAGTTCAACAACAGATGCCCCATACTCTTGACGATTAAACATCAATGCTTCTTCACATTTTTTTAGGAGTTCATTTGCATGAAACACATTCGTACAATCCATCTCTACCGTATTATAAACAACAGCAGATGTAGGTACAAATTCCAAATCAGTAGAGGTTTGTGACAAGGTTACGTCATAGAAACCCTTTATCCCCTGCTCTTTCCGATGTCGGCTTTGAATATTGCCTGGATAAACAATCGGTGGATTTTGATGTAAAAGTTGTCGTTTATGAATATGCCCTAAAGCCCAATAATGATAGTTTTTTTCAAGAAGTTGATCCTTTGTGAACGGTGCATAAACAGCATGTGAAGTATCACTAGCTTCACTACCGTGAAGCATACCAATATGAATCGCATGCTCGTCCTGTGCAATAGGATAACTATCAATCATTGATTTCGTTATATGACGGTCACTATAGCTGAAGCCATAAATATTAACTTGCTGACCACGTATTTTTAATTGCACAACACTTGTTTCAGCTGGTAATTCATAAACGTTGCTCGGTAACGCAAAGCGGGTCCAAGCACCATTTAAGTGATCGTGATTACCATAGCTTAAAATGACCGGGATATTATGCTGAAAGAGCTTTTCCATTGCCTCTTGAAATCTTCTTTGTGCCTGCAAGCTACGATTTTCCCCATCATATATATCACCGACGATCAGTAAAAAATCAGGTTTCTCCTGAATAGCTTTTTGAATAATTTTATCAAAAGCTTCAAATGTACTTGTTCGAATCTTTTTGAAGTTTTGCTCTGGTAAACCAAATAAGCCCTTAAATGGACTATCTAAATGTAAATCCGCCATATGAAAAAAACGAATAGCTGACATCCAATCACCTCAAGTAATAAATAATCTATATCTTGTCGTCATTCTTTCATCACTCGCAATGCAGTAAATAATTCAGTACATTAGAGGATCATCACCAAAA
The DNA here is from genome assembly GCF_044746345.1 of Lysinibacillus sp. NPDC086135. Lineage (NCBI taxonomy): Bacteria > Bacillati > Bacillota > Bacilli > Caryophanales > Bacillaceae > Lysinibacillus > Lysinibacillus sp. NPDC086135. Next base: position 93,946 of record NZ_JBIVCA010000012.1, read on the forward strand.
ACGTGTGGTTGATTTCCGTTCCGACTAGGCGCTTTGTAGCTGACGCTTCGCTTTCGCTACAGAAAACATTTGTTGCTGACGCTTCGCTTTCGCACAGAGCAAAGCTCCTTCGTTCCCCTATCGCTAATCCCCAAGGAGTTCACTCCAATCAACTTATTTCATAGTAGACGTTTTAACAAAAGTCATTCACAACTTTTGGTGATGAACCACATTAGAATCATTACTTCAATAATTTACCAACTGCTATTTATCTCATTTTTATAATGAGATATTCGTGAATCACGTCGAAACCGAATATTTGTTCTATTTTATCATACTTCACACTAGTTGAGAAATGTATTCAAAGAATGTTCATTAATAGTATTGCCTCAAATTTTCCACAACTTTCATAATTTATCGAAATTTTCGCTAGTTTTACCGTGAAGTTTATAAATCTTCTATGTATAATAGAATATATATTAAATAAAGGGTGGGGTTTGTATGGAGAATTATCGTTTTACAGCTTTTGAAAAAACTGGGGAAACATTATTTGATGAAACATGGACATTCGAAAACGATGAGGCTGCAAAAATCAGCGGTCTACAACAAATCGAAGAAAAAGGTGTTGCCAACAAAACTCATCGCCTTGTGAACTCCTCAGGTAAATTAATTTTATTTCATGTCTAAAAATAGCTATTAAAAGGCGCGTAGAAAAGCTTACTACGCGCCTTTTTACTTCTTTTAGCGGGTGTTTGGACGCCCACTGAAAGAAGTAGTTAAATTTATTTTCCTACAAAGGCAGGTGCTCTTTTCTCTACAAACGCATGGATTCCCTCTAAATGATCAGCCGTTTTACGCATCGCTGCTTGCCCCGCTGCTTCCATTGATAAAATACTCTCTAATTGCGGTAAATTTTGAGCATGAAGAATTTTTTTAGTCGTAATCATCGATGCAATTGGAGAAGCAAGCATTTTTCCGACTAGTTGGTCAGTAATCGCAAAAACAGTCCCATCTGGTGCAACATAGTCAATTAACCCTTCATCATGCGCTTCTGATGCAGTTAATACCTTGCCTTCCCAAATCATTTGTTTAGCTTTAACAGTACCAACACGTTCCTTCATAAAGAAATGACCGCCACCATCTGGGATGAGCCCTATACCTATGAAATTCATAGCGAGCTTACTATTTTCACATGCCACAACTATGTCAGCTCCTAACGCTAGACTAAAGCCTAATCCAGCTGACGCCCCATGAACTGCTGCAATGACGATCATCGGTAGCTGATAATATGCCTTGACAATACGCGTTAAATAAACCATTGCATTATTAATATCAAGTGGCTTATTTGAATCTAGCATCGCTTTAATATCGCCACCTGCGGAAAAGACCTTTCCTTCCCCACGAATAACAAGAATTTGTATTTCTTGTTCTTGCTGTAGTGCTTCGAAGCATTCTGCTAGTTCACGCATCATCACATCGTCCATGGCGTTCATGGCATGTGGTCGATTTAATGTTAATGTTGCACGGCGATCTAATTTTTCTAATGTAATTGTTGAAAATTCCATCCTAACACCCCCAAATATGAATAGTCATTCACTATCTATTATTCGTGTTTTTTTAGAAAACTCCTTCTCTCCTACGCAAAATAGCACTTGATAGGCTATCTTTAATTTCCCTCTGAAAGAAGTCTTCCACTTCTAAATGTGGAGGGGTGACAGCACCAGTGAGATGAATTTCGGTTAGGTGTAGACTAAAGAAGTCTCTTATTTTTGTCATGACATGATATAATCAGCTTTAGATAGATGAAAGGTTGTTATATCCCCGAGATATCAAAATCCATGAATACTTTTATTAGAAAATAAGGTATGAAGTGAGGTGATTTGATATGGCCAAAGCCTATAAGTTTCGTCTATATCCAACGCAAGAACAAGAGGAACTTCTTGCGAAAACGTTCGGTTGTGTTCGATTTGTCTACAACAAAATGCTTTCGGAGCGAAAAGAAATGGTTGAGCAGTTCAAGGACGACAAGGAAGCATTAAAGAGGCAAAAACACCCGACTCCTGCTAAATATAAAGAGGAGTTTGCATGGCTTAAAGAAGTGGACAGCCTTGCCTTAGCAAACGCTCAACTAAATTTGCAGCAAGCATACAACAATTTCTTCTCTGGTCGTGCGGAATTTCCGAAGTTCAAAAATCGGAAGTCAAAGCAATCCTATACAACCAATGTGGTCAACGGAAACATTATGCTGTTGGATGGCGCTATCAAATTACCAAAACTGAAACTTGTAAAAATAGAGCAACATCGGGAAAATACCGTCCCATCATCTCATTAAGTCTTGAACGGACGGTATCTCGCACTAAAACGGGTCCTGTTGTGGTCAAGTAAAGGAGTCCCTTTCTCTTTCTGAGCGTACGTTCTACTGTGATTGTGGGTTTGTAGCAGACAGAGACTGGAATGCCGCCATCAACATCAAACAAGAAGGATTGCGCCTATTAGCGTTAGTATAACAAAAGAACTTTTGGAACAAGAGGGATAGCTCGGTCAGTTTTCGTTGGCTACTAAAAGCAACGATGAGTCGAGAAGCCCCCACTTCAAAAACTGTTAGGTTTTAAGTGGTGGGTAGTTCACGGACGAATATTGATTTAAAGGTGGTTAATAATTGTGACACAGAAAGACTATCGTGTATTACTTTATTATAAATATATAGCTATTGAAGACCCTGTAGCATTCGCAGAGGAACATTTAGCAGTTTGTCAAGAAATCGGGCTTCTTGGCCGTATTTTAGTTGGATATGAGGGCATTAACGGAACGGTTTCAGGTACAGTCGAGCAAACTGATGCATATATGAATCATATGAAGGCAGACCCTCGTTTTAGCGATATTATGTGGAAAATTGATGAAGCTGAAGGGCATACCTTTAAAAAGATGCATGTACGCCCTCGTCGAGAGATTGTACACCTAGGTTTAAAAGATGATATCAATCCTTTAGAAATAACAGGGGATTATTTATCACCAAAGGAATTTATGGAGCGTATGCAGGAGGATAATACAGTAGTTATTGATGCGCGTAATGATTATGAATATGACCTCGGACATTTCCGTGGTGCGGTGCGTCCAGATATTGAAAACTTCCGTGATCTACCAGCTTGGATGGAGGCTCATAAAGAAGATTTTGCTGATAAGAAAATTTTAACTTACTGCACGGGTGGTATTCGCTGTGAAAAATTCTCTGGTTGGTTAAAACGTGAAGGCTATGGGGAAAGTGTAGGTCAGTTACATGGTGGAATTGCCACGTATGCTAAAGACCCTGAGGTAAAAGGTCAACTATGGGATGGACAAATGTTTGTCTTTGATCGACGTCGTAGTGTACCGATTAATCAGGTTGAGCATGTTATTGTCGGCAAGGATTTCTTCACTGGTGAACCGACAGAACGTTTTACAAACTGCGCAAATCCTGAATGCCATAAATTAATGCTTTGCGAGGAAAAGCATGAGGCCTTCTATATGCGTAGCTGTTCAGACGAATGTCGCCGCGCAAAACGCAACTTCTTCGTTGAAGAGAATGGTTGGACAAAAGAGCAGATTGAGGAACAAATAGTTAAAATCGCTGAAGTTCAAAATTCCTCTTTATAAGAAAAAAAGAGCATCATCCATTTGTGGTGATGCTCTTTCATATTTTTTGTTCATCTACCTTGTCTGTAAAGGGTAGTAATTGCGCATTTACCCTAAGCCAGGTATTTTTAGTACCCGAGCGATTTCACACGGTACCTGATCACTTTCTCGTCTTACCCGAGCACCCCTTTAGCTAAGTAACGCCCTACCTGTCGGCCACTAAATAAACAACCACCAACAAATGTCCCTTCTAAAGCACGGTAACCATGTACACCGCCACCGCCAAAACCACTAACTTCCCCAGCTGCAAATAAACCCGGTACAGGCTGATTATTTATTCCTAACACTGCACCATTCAAATTTGTCTGTAAGCCTCCTAATGTTTTACGCGTTAAAATATTTAAACGTACCGCAATAAGGGGCCAATTTTGGGGATCTAATATTTTATGAGGCTTCGCAACGCGCACAAATTTATCACCAACATAGTTTCTTGCGCCATGAATAGCATTAACCTGTAAGTCTTTTGTAAATTTATTGTCCATTTCACGATCCCTTGCTAAAATTTGCTCTTTAATTTTGATAAAATCAAGAAGATCATTGCCAGCCAGCTTGTTCATCCCTGCAACTAAATCCTTTAAATCATTAGCAATCACAAAATCCTCACCATGATTTTTAAATGCCTGAATTGGACCTGGCGCTCCTGGCAAAACACGTTTCAGAACATCACGAATACTTTTATTTGTTAAATCAGGATTTTGTTCAGAGCCTGATAATGCAAATTCTTTTTCAATAATTTTTTCAGTTAAAATAAACCAGGAGTAATCATAACCTGTTTTTTGAATTGCCTCTAATGTGCTTAACGTATCAAAACCCGGAAAATTTGGTGCTCCAAATCGATTGCCTTCTGCATCAAACCATAATGAAGAAGGGCCAGGCAAAATTCGAATGCCGTGATTTGGCCAAATAGGGTCCCAATTTTTCAAGCCTTCTGTATAATGCCACATGCGGTCTCGATTAACGATACGTCCTCCCGCATGCTCAGTAATTTCTAACATTCTGCCATCTACATAAGCAGGTACACCACTGACCATATTTTTAGGTGGTGTACCTAGTCGAGCAGGCCAATTTTTTCTGATTAAATCAAAATTTGCCCCTATCCCACCGCTCGCCACAATAACCGCTCCCGCTTCATAAGAAAATTCGCCAATACCTAGCCTAGAGCTTTTTTCACCGCGAATTGCATAGCTTTCAGCCAACACTGTTCCACTAATCCCTGTAATTCTTCCATCTTGTTGAATAAACTCATCTACTCGATGTCTTGGTTTAAAATCTATATATCCATCCTTTATGGCCTTTTTCACTTTTTCAGCAAAAGGCTTTACAATGCCTGGCCCAGTTCCCCAAACAACATGAAATCTAGGAACCGAATTTCCGTGGCCGCCTGCTAATGATCCACCACGTTCTGCCCAACCGACGACAGGGAAAAACTTAATACCTATAGACTTTAACCAACTATATTTTTCACCAGCTGCAAATTCAACATAAGCTTTGGCCCATTTATACGCCCACGAATCTTCATCCTCCAAGCGATCAAAGCCAGCGGTTCCTTGCCAATCTTGCCACGCAAGCTCTTTACTATCCTTAATACCAAGCCTTCTCTGCTCGGGTGAATTTACTAAAAATATACCGCCAAAGGACCAGAACGCCTGTCCTCCCATTGAATTTTCAGGTTCTTGATCTACTAAAACAATTTTTTTCTTTGCATCTGCTAACTCACAGGCAGCTACTAATCCTGCCAGTCCTGCACCGACAATTGCTACATCATACATCATTCAATACCCCCTAAAAATCAATCTTTCATTACTTACATTCTTCTCTAAAGGACCGTTTACCTTCTACACATTATAAATTTGACGAAAATGTGACAAGAAAAAACGTTCGCTTTCTTCTACTAAACAAAGAAAGTTTCTATTCACATAATCCATTTAACACCAATATATTTCCGTATAATTTTCGACCTCAAATATTTGTTAAACGCCCATGTAATCAGACTTAGCATCTATCGGCAGCGCTTTCATTGTCCTTTCTGAAAAGACGAACGTTAATTGAATAAAAATAATATAATATTCGTCTTTAGTTCCTTTCTAGACTTTCAAAGTTAATATTTTTAATCTTTTTTAGAAATATCGTTGACAAAGGTGAACAATAAGGATTATGATGTTAACAAATTTAATCACACGAAAATATAACGACGGAGACATGCTAGTCGCAAGAAAATCCAAAGAGAGCTGATGGTTGGTGTAAATCAGCGATTTCTACGATAATAGTTCCACTCCTGAATAGATAAGCCGAACATCTCCAAAGTAAGCTTATCCGTCACATGCACGTTACGCATATTGCTAAGACTGCTAGAAATCTTTCAAGCAGTGATTAAGGGTGGTACCGCGAACCAATGTTTATTCAGCCTTTCGCCCCTTACAACACAATCTTTGTGTTTGTAAGGCGCGGAAGGCTTTTTTATTGTTTTTTATTTTAGAAAGGAGATTGTTTGCATGCTGTAAAATATTTAGTTTTACAAAATTCAGACTGTTTCGTATATAAAGAACACTAAAAAATTTTTAATTAAAAGGAGCTAATTACAAATGACTACTGCAACAAAAACAATTAACGTATTTATCGCTGACCCACTAAGTGAAGATGGTATTTTCCCACTACGACAAGAACAAGATTTAGACTTAAATATCATTGTTGATACTGGTCTTGCACCAGAAGAATTAATCGCAAAAATCGCGGATGTAGATGTTTTACTAGTACGTTCTCAAACAACGGTAACACGTGAAGTAATTGAAGCGGCTAAAAACTTAAAACTTATCGGACGTGCTGGAGTGGGTGTAGACAACATCGATCTAACTGCTGCAACTGAACATGGCATTATCGTCGTGAATGCACCAGACGGTAACACTAACTCTGCTGCTGAGCACACTATTGCCATGATGACTTCACTTGCTCGTCACATCCCACAAGCATTCAATACACTTAAAAATGGTAAATGGGATCGTAAATCTTATGTTGGAGTTGAGCTTAAAAACAAAACGCTAGGTGTTGTAGGCTTCGGTCGTATCGGTGTTGAAGTTGCTTATCGTGCAAAAGGTCAACGCATGAACGTTATGGCATACGATCCATTCCTAACAGATGAACGCGCTAAAGAGTTAGGGGTAACAAAATCAACAGTTGAAGAAATTTGTGCAACTGCAGATTTCATTACAGTACACACACCACTTCTTCCTGAAACACGCAACCTTATTAACAAAGAAAAATTCGCTATGATGAAAGATGGCGTGCGTATCATTAACTGTGCACGTGGCGGTATTATCAATGAGGATGATTTATATGATGCAATCGTAGAAGGTAAAGTAGCGGGTGCTGCTCTAGACGTATTCATATCTGAGCCAGCAACAGATCACAAACTACTTACTTTACCACAAGTAATCGCAACACCTCACTTAGGTGCATCTACAATTGAAGCACAAGAGTCTGTAGCTGTAGACGTTTCAAACGACATCATTAAATTTTATAAAACAGGTACTGTAACTAACCCTGTAAACATGCCATCTATTCCAAAAGAATTACTAGCACAAGTCGAGCCTTTCTTTGAATTAGCTGAAAAACTAGGTTCATTCTTATCTCAACTTACAACTGAGCCTGTAAAAGAAATCAACTTATCTTATGCTGGTGAAGTAGCAAATTATGATGTTCGTCCATTAACGTCAAACGCGTTAAAAGGCTTATTAGCTAAAAACCACGGTAATCATGTGAATGACGTAAATGCTCGCTACTTATCTGAACGTATCGGCATGAAAATTAATGAGCATAAAACTACAACTGCTAAAGGCTTCACTAGCTTAATTACGATTGAAATCAAAACAGTAAACGAAACACACACAGTTGCTGGTACATTATTAAATGGTTTAGGTGCACGTATCGTTAAAGTAGAAGACTATGTTGTTGACGTTATTCCACAAGGTCACCTTCTTTACATTAAAAATACTGACAAACCAGGTGCAATAGGACGCGTAGCAACAAAGCTAGCAGAAAAAGATATCAACATCGCAACAATGCAAGTTGGTCGTGCACAAGTTGGTGGTACAGCTGTCATGATGCTAACAATCGACAATGCTGTAACAGAAGAAGATTTAACATTCGTTGCAAAGCTTGAAAATATTGATGAAGTAAAAGCGATTAACTTATAATATATTGATTTATAAGCAGGGAGTACAAATACTCTCTGCTTTTTATTTTTGAAGATTATCATCTTAACGTAGGGTTGATTTCCGTTCCGACTGGGCGCTTTGTAGCTGACGCTTCGCTTTCGCCACAGAAAACATTTGTTGCTGCCGCTACGTTAGCACTACGCTTTCGCACAGAGCAAAGCTTCCTAGGGGCGTCCGATGAGCCGCTTCACTCGCGTTGCTCGCTCCAGGGTCTCGGGCCAACACGATGTTGGTCACGAAGGCGTTATCACAGGATGTGATGCTTTTAGCCTTCGTTCCTCTATTGCTGATCCCCAAGGAGTCGCCCAGCCTCCACTCCAATCAACTTATATACATAGTATACGTTTCAACAATGTCATACCTAATTTTTAATGAGAAGCTTTTTTTTGAAAATGATACTTTTCTGAAAGTCACTCGTCTTTAAGAGAAAGGAGGTGCACATTTTGACAATTGAAGAGCTATTTTACTTACATAATCAAACTATTTTTAAATATTTATATTACTTAATCAATGATGAGAAATTAGCGGAGGATTTTACACAGGAGACATTTGCCCGCTATTTAAAATATCAGCAGACAATCAAAGAAGGTGCAGAGCTCGCTTGGCTTAGGAGTACTGCACGTAATCTTGCCTACGATCATTACCGCCGGAAAAAACTTATTCAATTTGTACCGTTTTTAAACGATCATGAAGAGCTTGAGCCAACTTCACCACACCAATGGCTCATCCAGCAAGAAGATGCAAAGACGTTGTATCTTGCAATTAGTAGACTTAAGCTCACCTATCGAGATGTCATTATTTTACGTAAAATCGAGGGTTTATCCATTCAGGAAACTTGTGATGTACTTGGCTGGAATGAAGGAAAGGTAAAAAACACATTAAAACGTGCACTTGTTGCATTAAAAAAGCAGCTTGGAGGTGAATTTGATGAAGAACAATGAGGAATCCTGGCAACATTTACGCGACCTAAAATTAACTAAGCAGCAGCAGGAAAAAATACTGCACAATATTACTACACCTACTACAATAGAAAAACGACCTATTAAAAAGCCTTGGAAAATACCGGCAGTATCTTTGTTGTTTATCACAGTTCTTGGTATTTTAATGTTGTCCTTTATCCAAGGGCCAGCCATCTCTCCACTGACAACAGATACAAACAAAACAATTGCTGAAGTCTATGAACACAGCAATGAAAACAAAGAAACATTTATCGCGAAAGCTTCATGCCTTTATGTACCTCAGCAATGCTATACAAATAAGCAATTTTTAACGCAGCTACAAGAAAAAATGGAACATGCATCTTCAGTTTCAGTAACAGAACCGCAGTGGGTAGCTAATGGTTACTTTACACCTCATGACGTGTTGATTATCTATTCTGATGGAACTCAAGAGAAATGGAAGGTGCTTAATAACGATACTTTCTTTAATGTCGTAACAGAACAAGCAATTCAATTCGACAATGCATCTGATTCACTGGAGTACTACTATGATGATAAACGTTCCATCAAGTTTCTTATTGGCAATATTTTTATATTGCTTACGCATTTCACACTATGGCTTGCAAAAAAAAGAATGCCTCATATTAAACGACGTTTTGTTGCAGCTACAGTCGAACATGCCATCGCCAATGCCATCATGCTAGTTTTGTTTGCAGGTATTTTATTTGCTATCTATTTACTGATGCATTCCATACACGCTACGATTATATATGGCTTATTTACGCTCTACTCTATTATGCAAATTTATTATCGTAAAAAAGCAGGTGAGCCCCGAGGTTACCTAGTAGCAAGTGCTGTTGTTCAACTATGCATTGCATTAGCTTTTTCATTTCTATATCTTGCATATTATATATACTACTAGCTGTTCAATAAGTTATTGGACAGCTCTTTTTACACAAAAAAAGTATCCCAGAAACATTTCTGAGATACCATCTCCGAATTAGACCAATACAAGCACTCATGTCCTACGCTGGAGATTGGCGACTTCTACGAGATGAGCTTGCACTAAAAAGGTCCGCAGGAACGTAGTAACTTTTGTCCGACAAGCAAAAAATGTACTGATCATTTGATGAATCAGTACATTTTTTACCTTATAGCTTATTGACAAGTTCTAATAATGCAGTTAAAGAATCAACCTCATATGTTGGAGTAACAACGCCATTTGGTGCATTGTTTTCACGATTGATCCAAACATTGCGCATACCAACACGAGATGAGCCTAAAATATCAGTATTTAAGTTATCTCCAACCATTACCGCATCGTCTGCTATAATACCTGCTTGCTCCATTACATACTCGAAAATAGAGGCATCTGGTTTCCCTTTACCAAAATCTCCAGAAATAATAATATGGTCAAAATATGGCGCGATTTCTGGTGTAATTTCCAGTTTTAAATTTTGTAAACTTGGTGCTCCATTTGTCAGTAATACAAGTTGATATTTTCCTTTTAGTTTATCTAATACATCAAAAGTATCTTCATATAAGAATGGAGACACTTTACGCTCTGCCACAAAGCGCTCTCCTAGTTCCGCTCCTAGCTGTGCATCATCAATGCCAAGAACTGCTAAGCCTTTTGTCCATGCTTCTGTACGATAGCCTGGTACGATATTTTTCATATTTTGGAAAGAATCTGTTGGATCATCGAATGTGCCCCAAAGTCCTTCGAATGGGTTAATACCGATTAACACAGTATAATCATATGTTTCATAGCCTTCGTAAAGTGCACGTGCTTCTTTACGTACAGCTTCCTCTAGCTCAGCCGGATTTACATTATGTATTGTTGCTGCATATTCACACGTTTTCTCAAATGCTGTTTTGACGGACTTTTTATCCCATAATAGCGTATCATCTAAATCAAAAATAATTGTGTTAATTGACATTGTGTCAGCTCCTAGCTTCCTATTAGTATAATTATTTTAGCATATATTCAAAATATTTAGCATAGCGTTTTAGGCATTTTCGTGCTCGAGTTGGCCAGTAAAATATAGGCTCATCACCATAACGTATTGTTGATTTCCGTTGCGGCTGGGTGCTTTGTTGCTGCCGCTTCGCTTTCGCACAGAGCAGAGCTTCCTGGGGGCGTCCGATGAGCCGCTTCACTCGCGTTGCTCGCTCCAGGGTCTCGGGCCAACACGATGTTGGTCACGAAGGCGTTATCACAGGATGTGATGCTTTTAGCCTTCGTTCCTCTATTGCTGATCCCCGAGGAGTCACCTAGCCTCCACTCTAATCAACCTATATATGGCATACACTGTAACAAATTCAATCTCCATCTTCTAGTGATGAGCATCTTCTTCATTCTAAAACTATTGATTTTTCTTACGCAATCTATCCATTAAGCTTTGTATTTCTGCCTTTTTCTGCTCAGTTTCTTCTTTTAAAATTTCAATTTGATAGATGCCATCAATTTCTTCAATAAGCACGCGATCGCCAACCTGTACTGTTTTATTCATGGCAGACTGTAAAATGATTAGCTGTTCCTCTTCCTCTGGGTACTTCAAAAAAACTGCATATCCATCTTCAATACGGTCTAAGGTGTATTTAGTCGAGCTCACTAACAAGTTCCCCTTTCGCATTACGTAATTGTGCAGCATCCCCATCATTCAGCCAAATCTGTTTCTTTGTCCATTTCAAATAATTTTGACCGTCCCGTGCATTCGAGCCACTTGTGACATAAATCGTCTTCCCTGGCTGCAATGTCACATTTGGGAAGTTAAAAACTTGATTCCCTTCAATCGATATAAGCTGCCAATCTTTTAAAGAAACTGCTTCATTACCATTATTTTTAATGCCTACAACTTCTTCTATTAAGTCCTTACTAGCAATCTCAACACTTGCACTAGTCGTTTTTGGTGCTGAGACACTTGAACTAGTTTTTTGTGGTGCTAAGGCAATTGTTCCAGACCATTCTTTTGAATTCACGTCATAGTTTACCCCATCTGTTGATACGATAACAGTCCCTGCTTCTGCAGTTGCATAAATTTTACTGCCAAGTGCTTGTAAACGCTCAACTACTTCAGCATGCGGATGACCATACTTATTGCCCTCGCCATAGCTTAAAATTGTCACCTCAGGATGTACTTTCTGAATGAACTCCGCAGAGCTACTCGTGTTAGAACCATGATGACCTGCCTTTAAGATCGTTGCTTTCACATCATTCTGCATCATCTCTTTTTCTAACGCAATTCCCGCGTCGGCTGTTAATAAAAATGATACATTGCCATAAGTAACTTTTAAGACAATGGAAGCATCATTATTATCTGTTGCATGCTCATTGGCATTTAACACCTTCACATTAATATCAGCATCAAACGCTATACTGTCGCCTGTTTTTGGAACATTATAAGGAATATTCTTTGTATCAATTAGTGTCAGCATCTCTTCAAAAGTTTGAGATGTATGTACCTTCCCTGAATCATAAAATTGTCCAATATCTATCGAGTTCAACACAGGAATTAAACCACCAATATGGTCTGCATCAGGATGGGTTGCGACCACTATATCAAGCTTGTTCACACCAAGCTCCTTCAAATACGAGACAACCTTTTGACCAGCGCCTTTAACACCCCCATCAACAAGCATAGTCTTGCCGTTTGGGGATTCAATAAAAATCGAATCTCCTTGTCCTACATCAATAAAATGTACGCGCATTTCATGTCCTGCAGTGACGGATACTTTTTCCGTATTTAATGTTTCCGTACAGCCTGCTATTAAAAAAATACAAAAGAGCACTACTATTAATCTTTTCATCTACTTACTTCCTTTCTATTTTTCTATTATACTAAAAAGAGAGCTAACCATGGGCTGCTCTCTATCGTTACCTGTCATTGTACCAGCCATAAGACTCAAAGATCCTTTGTGCTTTTATGCGAATAAAATAATAAGGTTCTTGCATTGCCTGTTGGACACTAATATTTTCATCTACTAGTGATTCAACAACAGTAAAGTATTTAAGTAATGCAGGTTTATCATTTTCTTCTATTGCCCCTGACAATAAGATAGCTTGTACATTCGCTGATGCTGCAGCCTTCGCCACCCCTAATGGTGCTTTCCCGTGTAATGTTTGACGATCCGATTGTCCTTCACCTGTCATAACAAACTCGGCACCTTCTAAATGCCTTTTTAACTGTACTGCATTCATCACAATGTCAATACCTGCATTAAAACTGCCGTTTAAAAATGCTATAAATGCGCCTCCCATTCCACCTGCAGCGCCGGCCCCTTTGTAGTCGTGCAGTCGAATGCCAATTTGCTTTTCAACAATGTCTGCAAACTGTTTTAAGCAGCTATCAAAATACGCAATTTGATGCTCTTTCACACCTTTTTGAGGTCCAAAAATAGCTGTTGCCCCACGCTCTCCAATCAATGGATTATCAACATCACATGCAATAATAAATGTTGCTTCAGCCAATCGGGGATCTAACTGACTAACATCAATTGAAGCTAAATCTAATAGTGCCGAAACCCCATCAGCAATTAAAGTGCCGTCTTCTTTTTTCAATTGCAGTCCAAGTGCCTTTAGCATGCCAATACCAGCATCATTTGTAGCACTACCGCCAATTCCGATAATAAATTTCCTAAATCCTTTATCAAGAGCAGCCTTTATTAGCTGCCCCGTTCCGTACGTTGATGCAAGCTCAGGATTTTTTTCTTTCTCCTGTAACAGCATAATACCGGATGCTTGAGCCATTTCAATTACACATGTTTCATTATCACCAAGAACGCCATACTTCGCTTCAATTACTCTCCCTAATGGGTCAAGCACATGATGTGAAATATATCGACCATTTGTTGAGGTAACAAGTGATTCTAATGTTCCTTCTCCACCGTCTGCTACTGGTAAAATGATTGTGTCAATTGCTGGATCAACAGCTAAAATCCCCGCCTGCATTGCTTTAGCCACCTTAAAGGCTGACAATGTCCCCTTATAGGAATCTGGACTAATAACGACTTTCATGTTATACCTCCTTTTACAATAATTATAAAATTCAGATCAGAAATTTCCCTGAGATTTATCGGAATAAAAGAGGCAATCTGAACACTACGTCAGATTGCCATCATTTTTTATGCCTTATATAACTCATCTAAAAACTCAATTTTTTTACCGATTGCCTCTTCAAATGTCATGATGTAAGCAGCAGGATCTTTCGGATTATGGAACTGCGTAATCTTCCCTGTTTCAGGATGTACAAATTTAGAGGATGCTCCACAGCCAATCCCTAAAATTGTCTGTACTTCTTCCATTATGACAATATTATAGATACTTTCTTCACCAGCTTTACTGTAGCCGACATTTTCTAAATTACCTAAAATGTTTTTTTGACGATATAAATAGTATGGTACATAATCATTTTCCTTCGTCCATACTTGTGCCATATGCATCATTTTTGCAACAGTATCACGGTCTGCTACCTTGTACTTATCCTTATTACGCGTCATTTCCGATGCACGTTTAAATGATAATGTGTGTACCGTTAGCGATTCTGGCTGCATTTTTGCAGATTCATCTAATGAATGCTGGAACTCTTCAATTCCTTCATTCGGTAAACCAATAATTAAATCCATATTAATGTTATTCATGCCTGATTCACGTGCTAACCAAAACTTATCAATTGTTTCCTGTACCGTATGATGACGCCCAATTGCTTTAAGTGTTTCATCTGTATATGATTGTGGATTAACACTTATTCGGTCAATGCCCCATTTTTTTAACACATCTAGTTTTTCAGGCGTAATCGTATCAGGTCTACCCGCTTCGACAGTTACTTCACGGATTGTCTCAGGGTGTGGGAAGGATTCATGCATTGTCTGATAGAGTGCATCCATTTCATGCGCCTCGATAGATGTCGGTGTACCACCACCCCAATAAATGGACGTGATTTTCATATTATTTTCCTTCAGCCATTTCCCCATTTCACGTAATTCAATATGCAGCCCATCTAAAAATGTAGCAACACGCCCTTGTTTTCGATTGCTGCCAATCGCATAGGCTGGGAACGTGCAATAGGCACATTTAGTCGGGCAGAAAGGAATACCGATATAAATACTTATTTCTTTACCGATTTCATCTATATCAGGAATCGTCACTAACTGACGAGCCACTATTTCTTTTAGTAGTGCTACCTTTTCTTCTGACAGACGGAAATCACGAATAAGAATATCAGTAATTTCTTCCTCGCTCTTACCCTCCTTACGGAATTTATGATAAAGCTTAGTTGGACGCACACCCGTTAAAATTCCCCATTGCTGATGCATTCCCGTATGTTGCTCTAACACATCTAAAAATACGTGAGACAAAGCACGCTTCATACGAATATTTAGCTCACGTCCTTCAGCCTCAGTTTCATATTGAATACGGTAATCATTCATATAACGCTTACCGTCTACTTCTAGAACAGCTTTTGTAGAAATTGAGAAATCATCCCCAACATTATGTTCGAATGATACTGCCATATCTGTTCCTTCAGTCTCTACTGTCAACTTGGAATCCTCAAAAAATAAATTCGCAATATGATTTAATACGCGAATCCAATCCTCAGGATATTTTTGATCTATGTGAATAAATTTCATTTTCTTCGCTCTTTTCTCTCAAAAATTACAGCACCAATAGTTTAACAAATTTTCATCACGATAAGCAAAGCCACAATTAATAACAGAACATTCCGTCTAATGATCAAAAAATCCATTTTGACAAAATTTATCAAAATGGATTTTTATCTTTTAATTATCTATAGCCGCATTTGTTTTGAATTTTTTTTCTTTTAGTTTAAGAATTTTTCTTAATTCCACGCTTACTTTCTCCAAGCGTTCCATATCCGGTATAAAATAAGAAGTTTTACCGATATACTGATCTTCTCCTTTTATTTCTAACGTTTTCGTAGATATGTTTTTGGAATTCAAATATTGCTTTTGGAGTGCATAGATTTCATTAAGGTTTAAATCTGTTTCTACGTTTTTCCCTAAAATATCGGCAATTTTACCAATTTTAAATATGGTATTCGTCGATTTTGCTTGATTAATTGTTGCCGTCAAAAATTGTCTTTGTCTCTCTTCACGTGAGTATGAAGCATTAACAGGTCTGTATCTCATTCTTACAAATGCAAGTGCCTCTTCCCCATTTAAATGTGCCTCTCCTTTATGAAATTCTATCCTTTGTTTTCTATCGTAAATATTATCTTCCCAGAAATCCTCTTTTACATCTATTGTTACTCCACCTAAAGCATCGACAATATCTCTAAAGCCATCAAAGTTTACTGCTATAAAGTTCTCGATCGGTATATTCAGGAATTTTTCAACTGTCTCTAATTGTAACTTAATTGCCCCATAGCCTGTAATTGATCCATAATTATAAGCGGCATTGATTTTATGTATCCCTGTATATTCCCCGGCATTTTCTATTTTAACTCTTGCATCCCGAGGTACTGTAATTAAGTTTATTTCTGATGTATCCGGATCCAAAGTAATGACCATTTGAGTATCTGCTCGACCATCCTTCTCCTTACTAGAATAATTTTCAACACCTAATAATAAAATTGCGATTGGATCTTTTTCAAATGATACATCCTCTTCCCTAAGCTCTGATTTATTTCCTGCTCTATTTAAATCGACCTTTGAACTATCATAAGCATTTTTAAATTTAACAAAGGCATAAGCTCCATAACTAGTGACAGTTAATAGTAAAATTACAATTACTAGTAGGGTAATTTTTATAACTTTATTTTTAGGTTTCGCTTTTTTAGAGCTTCTTGTTTTTCTTTCCAAATTAAATCCTCTCTTCTATTCGAATTCCTGAAGTAAAGTCATTCTCTCCGTTAATAAAGACGCTGTTTGTTCTTTAGAGTTTCCTTATATGAATATATTTAGGAAAAATTGGTTCATTACCAAAAGTTATGGATGACTTTTGGTAAAACGTCTACTATGTAAATAGTTGATTGGAGTGGAGACTGGGCGACTCCTCGGGGATCAGCAATAGAGGAACGAAGGCTAAAAGCATCACATCCTGTGATAACGCCTTCGTGACCAACATCGTGTTGGCCCGAGACCCCGCAGCGCAGCGGATGTTTTCTGTGCGAAAGCGTAGTGTTAATGTAGCGGCAGCAAATGTTTTGACTGTGCGAAAGCGAAGCGTCAGCAACAAAGCGCCCAGTCGGAACGGAAATCAACCATACGTTTTGGTGATGATCCAAAAAATTCAAAAAAAATCCCTATAAAGGTATTCTACCTTTACAGAGATTTTAAAATTATTTTAAGTATTCCTCTACAAATTCAACTGGTACATATGTTTTATTACTTCCTAACAAAGCAGGGGCTACATTAAGTGAGCGTAATGCTTTGTTATAACCAAACATTTTTTCACCACGAGTAATTGTGTAAGATAAATTACCTTTAGATACAATTGCACCTTTACCTGTTGACTCCACTGTATAACCAAGCTTTTCGGCAATCAAACGCAACGGAACCATCTTTGTTCCATCAACTTCATAATAATCTGTCGCGATTATTTCTGCTATTTCTGCATCTACAGTATTTTCTGATTCGTCATCAAGAACAATTACTTTCGAAGGGGTAGTTTGAGCGGGGATACTTTTTGTTGAAGCTGTATAAAAAACAACTAAGTTCTTCTCTACTAAATCTTTAGCTGTAACTTTCTCTCCCTTCGTATTTAAAAGCTCCGTGTTTTCACCAATGTTTAATTTTAACATATTATAAGTATTTGTTAGGTTTTCAAAGAAGTAATCAACTTCAACAAATCCAGCTTCCTTAGTTTCAACAATGACAACATCGGGATCGAATTGTGGTGGATAAATTAATTTTTGTGGCTTGTTCGCAAATGTATAAGCTACTATTTTATCCCCTTCTTTAAGCTCCACTTTTTTACCTGTATTATCGAAAACAAGTGTATCTTTTGTTATCTCTAAAATGTTTGTTTGATCGGCATCATTTACTGTGAAATATGTAATTTTTCCACTAGCATTAACTTTTTCAACTGTTCCGTAAGTAGTAGTGAAAATGTGAACAGGATCAATTTGAATTTGTGGTAGTTGTTGTTCTGTCTCTGTCGGATTTTCTTTTGCTGAAGCGACCGGTATTACTACACTTCCAAATAATAATGCTGTCATTGCTGCAGGTGCAAATTTTTTCATGTTCATAAAATCTCTCCTTATTATTAGTTTCATAGTAGTAGTAGTTTTAGAATGGTAAAAGTTTCATTAAAAGCATGAAAATTTGCGACAAAAACCATTTACAGGTAAAAATCAATTATGGTTGGCCAATAACGAATGGTACGTAGCGGCAGCAACACAGATGTTTTTGTGCGAAGTGAAGCGGTAAGATCCTTGGTCATGAAATTTCACATAGAAAAGTGCGAGAAAATTGATTTCTCGCACTTTTAAAGTTTTGACTAGTTTTGTCCTAACCTCTTTCTTAGTATCTAATACCTACTCCTTTACCATTTCCCTTAATCCTGTAATATCGATACCGTTTAATGCTTGAGTTGCAAGGCGATCGGCTTCAGAATTTTCTTTACGTGCTATAAGCTTGTACTCTGGCTGGATACTTAGCTCCTCTAGCTTTGCATCAATTTTATCTGCCCAGCTAGATAAATTCTTTTCAAGTGCCGGCCATTCTCCGCTCAATTGATTGATAACAACTTGGGAATCACCAGTGAAACAAACGGGCAAATGGTGAACATTCAATAGCTCAAGCTCGACTACCCCCAAATAAAGCGCTGCATATTCTGCCTCATTATTGGATTTAAGCTCTGACGAAAAAGAATTTTGTCGTAATCGATATGGCTTGCCATTTTGCTCATAATAAATCACACAGCCTAGCCCCGATTGATTCGTTGCACGATCAAAGCCCCCATCAAAATAGACTGTAATATTGTGTGGCTCAGTGTCAATTTCCTTTAAATATGCCTTGAGTTCCTTTAAAGACCAATTTGTATCCTGTCGATCGACACAATGCAGTGATTTTACTCTCCCAGTTCGCTCCATGTCCTCTGCAAGTAGTAATGCTTGAGCTGCTGGCATTTCTTCTGAACGTAAAACAGTTTCAGCACCCTTTTTCGCTTTATAGGTCCATTCAATGATTACATGCATAATATAACCTCCAATAGATATTGAGCCATAAATTGAAAACGTGCTCCGGCTTGCGGAAACACGTTTTTCTTCTTACTTGTTATATGTGCAACTATTAGTATTTTTATGCCTAAGAAAGCTATTTGATCAGCTTGATGATAGCATCTGTTTTGTCAGGACTCTCGTTTGTGACGCTAAAACCTGTTGCTCTGCTGCTTGGATGTTGAACATCGCCGCTAATTCATGTTGTTCCGCCGCTTTGATACTCAACATCGCCGCTAATTCATGTTGTTCCGCCGCTTTGATGCTCAACTTCGCCGCTAATTCATGTTGTTCCGCCGCTTTGATGTTGAACATCGCCGCTAATTCATGCTTTTCCGCCGCTTAGTTGTTTTTCTTCGCTGTTATAATTCTTCATACAATGCTTGAATAGGTTTTATTAAAATGCGGTTTACTTCTTCAATGATCTTACTTAGCTTCATTTCTGCCTCAAGCATTGTAGAAATTTTTGCATTTTGCTGTGCAAGCTGTGCTGCTTTTTGCGCGTATACAAGTTCATCTTCCAAAATATCTTGGCCAGTTAACTGCTTTTGCTGTAGGTCAATTTGAACCTTACGGAAATTTTTGAATAAATTTAATGCCTCTTCATCTTCCTTAACAGCTGCCACTGCTTCTTTTAACGCTTCAAATTCAGGTGTTTTACGTAAAGTTGCCTCTAACGCATTAATTTCATTGTAAATATTAAACATAAACATAATTCTCCTTTTCAAATAAAGTAAACAATTAACCCTTGCACAATCCCAATCAATCCACCCAGAACTGCACCAAGTACTGTAATCATTTTAAACTCACGCTTTGAAATACCTAGTACAAGTTCCTCTAATTTTGATACAGGGAAAGAATCAACCTGCTCACGTACTACTTCTTGTAAATTTAAGCGTTTCAACACATCTTCTAATTTATCTTCAGCTTTGACAAAAGCTTTTTCAATTGCTTGTGGGATTACTGTTTCCTTCATCCATGAATTACCTTCTGGCCAGTAATGCGCAATAGGATAATTCAAGCGCTCTTCAACTGCTAATTGCTCTTTTACGTAAGTTTGTAATTTCGTTAATATTTGTTCAAAACGAATATCCTTTAAGAAATCCATTGCTGGGCGATCTTTTAATTTTTCCAATTCCTGCGTGAAAATTTTCGTTAGTAATGTTGATGTTCCTGGTGCCTGTAAAAGTTTCACAAGTTCACGTTGAACCTTTGCTACGAGCGACGAAGAATCACCTAAAAACATATTAATCATTCCACCAAGTGATCCTTTTGACGATAAGAAGTCATCAATCATCGCCTTAATTGTCAGTTCGCCCTCAGGTGATAAAAAATAATCCTCACCCTTTTCTAAAATATGATCAACCGCTACTGGTATCTTTGCATCAATAGTTTTTTGAATATCTGCTGATAATAGTGTACGAATTGATTTCGTTGATAGTGTATTCTTAACCGATTCAAATTGTCCCTCAACAATTGCTTCTACCTTTTGTTCAATTGTTGCTGACATATTGGAAAGCCCAGCTAATGATAGCCAATCCTGAATTGTTTTATCATTAGTAAAAATCGTTTCTTCTACCTTTGCTTGTACAAACTGTTCTACCTTATTTTGAATATCCTTTGAGAAAAATTTCTTTCTAAAAGTTTCAGGTGTTAACAAATAATTCACAACCGTTAACCCAAGTTGCTTTGCTAATTCGTCACGTCGCTTTGGAATAAGACCTGGTGTAAAGGGCACTCGCCAATTTTTAATATATATAGCTTTATGCGGTCGGAAGAGCATTTTAATAGCTAGGTGATTCGTTACACCACCGATTGCAGCACCTATAATTGCCATAAATAGTAATGTCACTATAAAATTATCCATTCGTATCCTCTCATTTCAATTGTATTCACTATTGGCGTATTTTGTCGCCTGCTGCACTAATTATAGCAGAGCAATGATTTTCTACGAAAGAAATACCCTCTATTAGATTAACTATTTTTATCCACCTTTATTTCTGATTCCCGCAACGAGCACTTGCTTTCCCGCTGGAGTCTAGTAGCCCGTAGCGGGAATCAGTGAAAAACGTGCGTACGTAAGCAAAATAATTTTTCTGGCTCATTACAGTTGCAAAATAACCACTATCCTTGAATAATATTAACTACATAAATAAGAAATGGGGTTTGGTTATGATTCAGCATTTTAGCTTTAAGCCTTTATTTGAAAATTCACAGCTTCCAGGGTGGTCTATTTCGTTCTTCTATCAACGTGAACGTTACACAGCGGAGTACTTAAAAGATGGCGCTATACAATGGAATGGAACTATCCCTCCAAACGAAGAAGATGTAAAAAAAATGATTCATGAACTTATGTTGTACCATGTTTACGACTGATCAATTTCGCCTTGGCGTAATTGTAGCTGTCGCTTTGCTTTGGCTATAGAAAATTGCTGTATGAAGATACAAGTAGTATTTTCCTGTCCTAAATTGCATAAAAACACCTATTTTTTACTAATTTATACACTGCTATTATCTTAAAAATGGTTAAGTATATTGAAATTCCCTTATTTTTCTTATACATTTATGGTATTAAGAATTAAAGGTTTTTTATGCAGGGGGCTATTTCAATGAGTAAAGTCACTCTTTCTGATGACTTAAACAGTTATAATTCAAAAGCATTAATTCGTGCAAAAGTAAAAGAAGTTTTTTCCGAATTTTCCGCTAGAATTTTCGAGTTAGCGAATGAGGCTAAAGCTATTGATAGTAAAAAATTTGAGGCTCTTTCTGGCTTTAAAAGTGATTTTTACAATGAATACTGCAGTCAACTAAAAGGATTTTTCAATTCATCTACTAATACTTTCGGAAAAAGGCCTGTAAAAAATATATATTTAACGTATAAGGACAAAAATTATATTTTTACACAGCAAGGTATAACAGAAAAAGCACCTGTTACAATTGCACTTTACTCAGGTGAAATACCATTTAAAGAAACGCTTCACGATGTGGAAAAAGCGTGCTTAAAATTACGTTTCAACAACAATAAATAATTAAAGCAGAAGGAGCCGTCTCATTGAATGAGATTGGTTCCTTTTTTGTTGAAAAAATATATTGAAATTAGCTTTCATTACCAAAATCAAATATGCTGTCGCTTCGCTTTCGCACAAAAAACATCTGTTGCCCCGATGTAAGCGCCCAGCCGGAACGGAAATCCCCCCTTATTTTGCTGAAGAGCGATACTATGACACCATTCATTTTATTTTTCAACATAACAAAAGAGCCACCCCATATGAATGAGATGGCTCCTTTTTGTTGCTATTAAAAATAATTCATTTAAAAAAATCCGCAAGTATTCTTGAGATTTTTGACGTGTCGTTTTATATGAGATTAAATGCTTCATTCTCTAAACAAACTATCTTCTTTGCTATATTTAAAGTTAGCATAACAAATTTCTATTTTCAATCTTTTGGTGTTTGAAATTATTTAATTTTTACGATTTACGGGTGTAAAAATCAAATCAATTATGTCTCGGCA
The DNA here is from genome assembly GCF_044746345.1 of Lysinibacillus sp. NPDC086135. Lineage (NCBI taxonomy): Bacteria > Bacillati > Bacillota > Bacilli > Caryophanales > Bacillaceae > Lysinibacillus > Lysinibacillus sp. NPDC086135. Next base: position 116,440 of record NZ_JBIVCA010000012.1, read on the forward strand.
TAATTGCCGCTGTCGCTTTGCTTTCGCGCAGAAATCATTTGCCGCTGTCGCATTGCTTTCGCTACAAAAAACATTTGACACTATCGTGCAGATAATCAATGCAGCCGAAATCGTCTTTGAGCTTTTGCCTACAAATAGTTTTTATGCGAAAGCGCAGTGCTAACGTAGCGGCAGCAATCAGATGTTTAAACACCCGCTGAAAGAAGTTAAAAAAATTGTTGTCAATATTTGTGTTTTGCCTATAAATATTTTATGATTAAATCATTCAACAATTTTTTAATATCATAGGAGGTGTACACTTTGTTTACCTCCCTCATTCGGGCGGGGACAAAGGAATTATTTGGACGGAGACATAATGGAAATAACCATAAGGTTGGCGGCATTTGCCCTACTAATAATAATGACAGGATTTTTCGTTGCAACCGAATTTGCAATCGTTAAAGTAAGATCTACACGTATTGATCAATTGCTTGCCGAAGGGAATAAAAAAGCAAAAAATGCAAAACGTGTAATTTCAGATTTAGATGAATACTTATCTGCATGTCAATTAGGTATTACGATCACTGCTTTAGGTCTAGGTTGGCTCGGTGAACCTACATTTAAGATTATCTTGAATCCAGTGTTTGAATTTCTAAATTTGAGTGAAAACTTTACTACTGTCCTTTCATTTATACTTGCATTCTCAATTGTAACGTTTATGCATGTAGTTATGGGGGAATTGGCGCCAAAAACACTTGCCATCCAAAAAGCAGAATTTGTAACATTAAACCTTTCTGGCCCATTAATTTTTTTCCACAACATTACGTATCCAATCATTAAGCTGTTAAACGGATCTGCACGTGGCTTAACAGGCCTTTTCGGCTTGAAAATGATGTCAGAATCAGAAGTAGCCCATACTGAAGAAGAGTTACGAATGATTTTGTCAGAGAGTTTAAAAGGTGGAGAAATTAATACTTCAGAATATGAATATGTGAACAGTATTTTTGAGTTCTCTGATCGTCTTGCAAAAGAAATCATGGTCCCACGTACTGAAATCGTCGGTATTGAAAAAGAACTAACGATTAAAGAGGTTTTCGATTTAATGGGCGTTGAGCAATATACCCGTTACCCAATTATCGATGGTGACAAAGACCATATTATCGGCTTAGTCAATATGAAGCACTTATTAACCGCTTACATTAAAGATCCTGCAAATGGTGATAAGCCAGTGATTGACTATATGCAGCCAATTATTCGCGTAATGGAAACAACGCAAATTAACGATCTGTTGCTAAAAATACAGCGAGAACGCATTCATATGGCCATTTTAATGGATGAATATGGCGGAACATCTGGTCTAGTTACGATTGAAGATATTATTGAGGAAATTGTCGGTGACATTCAAGATGAATTCGATGAAGATGAGATTCCAGAGGTACAAGAAATTGCAGAAGATCACTTTATTTTAGATGCGAAGATGCTAGTAGAAAACGTTAATGATATGCTAGGTACTGACATAGAAGATGATGATATTGATACAATCGGTGGTTGGTTCATGACAATGCGCTTTGACGCAGTCGAAGGAGACAGTATTGAAGAACAAGGCTATGAATTTATCGCAAAAGAATTAGATGGTCACCATATTTTATACTTAGAGGTTCTGAAATTACCTGAACGTGATTTATCAAATGACAACGATGAGTAACTGAAAAAAAAATCTATTATGCCTCGGCATAATTGAATTTGGACAAGCGCTGAAAGAAGATAGAAATATCAGTAATTGCTCCAGCAAATGTCTACAAGTCTCTTACCAATTATTGGTAAGAGACTTGTTTTTTAATGTTTAAATTTGAGCTTCAACACTAAAAAGGTTTATGGTTCACCAATTCCCATTGCTAACTGTAATAGATAAGCATAAACCAAAACTAATACATTTGTGATTAGACCGATCCAACCGAAAATATGTTTTTTAGACAATACCAAAGAGACTACAGCAAATATAATACCGATGATTGATAAAATGCTAAACAGGGCGATACCAAAATAAATATCAAAATCGGGCCCTCTTTTTATATAGAAAAAAATAACACTTATTATCACGGGTACTAACGATGAAACACTTAAAATGTCTCCTACTTTTTTCTTAGCCATACAACTCTCCCCTCCTTACAGTAATAAACGACTCATTACCATCATTCGGCTTAATTTCCTTTACGACAACAAACTTAACGGGTATCAGAATATTCTTCCTTTATTATACAAAACGCATTTCTAGAATCCACCAATTTAAACAAATAAGGGATTATCACCATAACGTGTAGTGTTGACCCAAACAAGCCCCCTATCTATCATAGATAAGGGGCTTAATTTGTATCAATTATGACTCGGCATAATTGCGTCCGGAATCGGCTTTGTGCTTAGGCCAGCAGATGTTTTTTGTGCGAAAGCGCAGCGTCAGCAACAGATGTTCCTTTCCGATTCGGTGACATCCGCTGAGGCTTTAAGTTCCTTCAGCGGATGTCTTTTGTACCGAAAGCGTAGCGACAGGTACGGATGTTTGACACCCGCTGAAAAGTGGCTTAAAACTGCAATCATCTCACCACCTATAGAGGCGGGAGACTTCTACTGACGTTTCACTTACGTTACATAAAACACTTGTAACTGCCGTTTCACTTACGTTACATAAAACACTTGCTGAAAGAAGTTAAATTATTTAATTGCAATATAAATATCGACCTGAGCTTCTTGTGGGTTGGCACATCGTTCATCGTACATTTCAAAGTCACCTGTGTATGTTCGCTCTACACCTGAACTTGCAAGCCAAGCCCAGACATCCTGCCAAGCTTTTACAACAACTTCTTCAAATGGACCTTTGTCAGAAGTAAAAACTAAGTATTTAGCAGCTGGCACTGTTTTTACAACCATACCTTCAGGAATTTCGTCGGTAGCTAATACTTCCACTCCAAGTGTAATGGCATATTCTCCGTCAACATCCGTTTCATAATCAGAATACAAGCCATACGTTACTTGATTTACTGCATTAGCTATTTGTCCTACAACATTTTGCTGATAAAAATCCGACCATAATTGCGGGATCTTTGCTTGAGCGGTAATTTCATTCGCATTGCTTGTTCGCTCTGAAATTCCTACAATTTTAAATGATTCTTTATTCATCATAATTGGTTCTTGTATATCATGTTTTCTCCATCTCTTTAGGCTTGGTAAAAAAGACGTCAACATTTGGCGTGCTTCCTCTTCCGCCATACCGTCTTCCCTTAAATGCGGTACACAAATTTCGATCATTTCTTCAACTGTTAGATTTGGCTGTTTGAAATCTCCTACTTCATAACAATATGTGCAATAATACTCACTTTTGTGTCCTTCTTTTTCTGTACCAAGTAATGCCTCATCCACTAATGGCATTCCACAGCTTTGACAATAACTTTGCATGATTAAATCCACCCTTCGTCCTATTTGTTACGACTATAACAAAGGAAACCTGACAACTGTATGTCATCAATTGAAAGAAGTTAAATTTCTTTATACAACTCCACAATTTCCTGGGCTCGATTTAATACAATCTCACAAATATGAGGTGGTTCTAAAACTTTTAAGCGATTGCCAAAGCTAAGAAGAAAGCCGTATAGCCATTCATCCTCAGGTAATGAAATGTTAATAGTTGAATTCTCATTATCTACATGCTCAGCGCCAAATGATTCTTCTACTAATGTCGTTATTGCACAATCGAAAGATAACATAAGGTTTACTACATTTTGAGGGTTATGCCACTCTTTATCCCATGGGAGTTCAGATAAGTTGACTTCCCTGCGCTGAAAAGTTGTCATCTCTTCTTGTATATCCTTCATTCTTGAAATTTTAAATAAGCGAAAATCTTCTCTCAACTTGCAATAGCCATAAACATACCAAACCTTTCCCTTTTGTACTAAAGTATGTGGCTCTAATAATCGTCTTGTTATATGACCATGTGTAGTAGAGTACGTAAAGCTTATACAATGCTCATGTTCAATTGCTTTTTTTAATAACGTAATCTGTTCCTTGAAAATAACATTTGGCCCCCAAGGACTAAGGTCAATAAACAGCTGATCAATCGATTGTTTTACTTCCTCATCCGCAACACCTGTTAATTTTTCAAGCACTGCTTCAGCATGTGAATCCTCATATGTTGTTAATGCACTTTTAATGGCAATAGAAAGTGACGTAAGCTCCTCCTTCGTCAACACCTGCTTATCAACACGATAGCCATCAATCAAACTAATCCCACCATGAACCCCCTGCTGGCTAATAACAGGAACCCCAACACAGCTCAACGTTTCAATATCTCGATAAATAGTACGAACGGACACATTAAATAAATCGGCAAGCTCCTGGGCAGTCACCTTTTTACGATTTATTAAAATCATCGTCATCGTTAATAAACGCTCTAATTTCATATTTGTACTCCTTTAAGATAAATCTTAGTTTTCCTAATGCTAATTACATCGTTTTACTTACTAATCACCTATCCCTTTTAAGTATTTTTTAAGTAGTTTTTGAGTTTTATTTAAGTCAAATGTACTATAATAACGCCTGATAAATTATTACATTCATTATACTATTTTTACAATATAAGAAAAAAACAACTTAGGTACTTATAATCGGCGCTATTACGTTTTTTCTACTATAGCTACGTTGCTTTTCGTTGTTTTTAACAAACGCTTATAAAATTATTTCACTTCTCTTAACACAACATATAAAACTTCTATCCTCTCTATATAAGGGCCTGAAAGAAAAACTTTATAGTAATAATTTGTGGAAGTTTAATTTTCTTTGCAAAAAGGTACGAGACAACATTGAGAAAAAGCTAAACGATAAATCCTGTACAAAGATATAGCATTGGGGAGACCCTACGCTAACTTATGAGAAACAGAATACGAAGCTAAATCTTGGTATCCAATTATTAATTTTATGTAGAATTATACCTTTTAGTGCCACCCTATTTTTGAGAAGCCTTTTCAAAGACAACGAACTAGAGATTAATGGTTTTAAATTTAATTGTAAAAAAGGAGATTTTGATGTGATTCGAGCCGTTTTAATAGACAATGAACCCTTAGCATTACACTATTTTCAAAATAAACTACAAGCATTTCAGCAAATACAGGTAATTCAAACATTTACAAGTGTAGAAGTATTTTTAAATGAGCTTCCAATAATAGAATTTGACGTCATTTTTTTAGAGGCAAGGCTGAATGAACTAACTGGGCTTGAATTGGCTGATATTATCAAAACTGATCGTCCATATGTTAGTGTTATTTTTATAACTTCCTATAAAGAATTTGCTTTACAAGCATATGAAATCGGAGGTCTTGACTATGTACTTAAACCAATTAGTCATGCTCGCTTAGAAAAAACTATTTCTCGTATTGAGCATGAATATTCCATTCAGCAAATGCTTAAAAAAGCTTCGAAAACTATGTTAAACGTACAATGCTTTAATCAATTTGCCGCATATAGCAACAACAGCTTAGTTGCCTTCAAAACCGAGAAAACAAAGGAGTTATTTGTATATTTCATATTACATCCAAACATTCCTATTCATCGGGATTATTTAATTGAAATTCTATGGCCGGATTTAGACTATGTACGAGCAAAATCGAATCTTCATACCGCTCTTTCTTATTTAAGAAAAACCTTAAATAATATAGGTTATACAAACTGTATTATCTTTTCAAACAAATACTATATCTTCGAGAAACCGAACATCCTTTGTGATTTATATGACTTTCATAGATATTATGAGGATTTCACGAAGTTAGATTTCCCACCGATTTCATTGATCAATCAATGTCTCTCAATTTATAGAAATGGACTACTCATTTATGATGATTATGAGTGGGCTACTGCCTATAAAGATAAGCTGACGAAATCATACATAGATTTATTAGAAAAAGGTTTTCAAGCAACATTACTAACGAATATTGATAAAGCATTAAATTTTTTAAATAGACTATTAGAGTTTGATCCATATAATGAACAAAAACTTGAGCACTATTTACACATTTTAATAAATGCAGGGTTTCATGAGCAGGCATACAAATTATTCCTAGCTTATGAACAGAAGCTAAAAGATGACCTATCGATTTCGCCAAGCCCTACATTAATTGATATTTCTAACAATTTTTTTGTTCAAAAATAAATACAGGATTCATACATTAAAAACGGCGAGCTACTACAATTTGTAGGAGCTCGTCGTTTTACTTATTTTCCTATTTTTTTATACATCACTACCCTCTGTCAGTCCGTGCTTCACAGCATAAAGAGCCGCCTGCGTACGATCCTGCACCTGTAGCTTCGTGAAAATATTAGAAATATGAGTTTTCACTGTTTTTTCTGTAACGAATAAAGAGGACGCAATCTCTCGATTACTTTTCCCTTTTGTAAGCTCTGCAAGTACATCCTGTTCACGAGGTGTTAGAGGGTTTAAAACATGAGGTGCATTTTTTGATTCTTGACGGTCCATTTCAAGAGTTGTTGTTGCTTCTGGGTGTAATGTATTTTCGCCTCGCATAATACGACGAATGGACAATACCAACTCATCAGGTTCAATATCTTTCAACTGATAGCCTGCAGCTCCTGCCTCCATTGCTGGCACTACATGATCACGGTCTGAAAAGCTTGTCAGCATTAGAATTTCTATTTGTGGAAACTTAGCTTTAATGCGCTTCGTCGCTTGAATCCCATCCATCTCAGGCATGACCAAGTCCATAAGTATAATATCTGGCTGTATACTTTCCGCTAAAGCTACTGCCTCAAGACCATTTTTCGCTTCTCCTACAACTTCAATATCTTTCTGAGTTTTTAAGAAAAATAATAATCCACGACGCACTACATGATGGTCATCTGCGATTAAAACACGTATCATACTCTTCCCTCCTAATATGGCAAGCGGATTAACAGCTCTGTTCCTTTGCCAATTTCACTAACCCAATCAGCTTTGCCACCTACTGATTTTGCACGATCCTTTATGGATTGCAAGCCTATCGAAAGTAGCTTCGTGTTATGATCGATGACGAAGCCTCGTCCCTCATCACGAATAACAAGTAAAATATCTGTAGAAGTAACCGTAATATAAAGTGCAGCCTCCAGAACACCGGCATGACGACGAACATTATTTAGTGCTTCTTGAGCTACCCGAAATAATGTTTCTTCGATACGTGATGGGAATTGCAGTACACCTGAAACCGTTACATGAAGCTTCAAGCCAAGCATTTCAGCATACACTTTTATCGCTTCAAGCAAACCATTTTCTAATCCTTTTGGACGAAGCTGCCAAATAAGAGCACGCATTTCTGTTAAGGCATCCTGTGTTAAATGCTGGATCTCCTTAAACGTTTCCTTCACATCACTATCATTTGTCATTTCAATACCAGCTCTCGCCGTTAATGTAACCGAAAAAAGTAGCTGATTCACGGAATCATGTAAGTCTCGAGCTAGACGATTGCGCTCCTTCACAAGTGCCATTTCCTGCTCCTGCTTTGTCAGTAAAATACGCTTGATGGCCGACCCCATCTGAAATGCAACCGATTCAAGTAATGCTAGCTCTTCCTCTGAGAAACGCACGGTATCCTTCGATGCAACATTTAAGACACCAAAACGCTCTTGTCCAGATTGAAGCGGCACAGTTGCATGATGTGTAATGCCTTCGTGATCGCCAACATTTGCAGCAATTGCACTTTCAATACGTTGACATTCAATAATATTAGAAGCTTTCTTTAATTCCTCATTACGATAGCGAGAAACACACCAACAGCCTCCTTTTTCTAAATAATGGCAACTTTTATACTCCAGTGCCTCTGGTAAATTGACATGGACAATAAGCTCTGAGCGCCCTTTTTCATCGATAAAAAAAATCCAGCCCGTTTCAAAATTTGTGCCATTTAAAAATTTCACAAGTGCTCCCTTTAACATCGACACAATTTCAGTTTCTTCGTTTAATAACTCTGCAATCTCTTTTAAAATACCAATATTGGAATGATCATTGTCCCTCACAAAAAACACCTCTTCTTTGGCATTACTAATTTTAATGATAACATTTCAAAGTCTGGAACGTCTGCCTTAGCCATTCATACTTTAGACTGAAATTTTTCATAAAATATACCTTATTTTGGTTCATCACCAAAAGTTGTGGATGACTTTTGTTAAAACGTATACTATGTAAATAAGTTGATTGTAGTGGAGACTGGGTGACTTCTTAGGGATTAGCGTCACAGATGAGACCATGGAGCGAGCATATAGGGGAACGAAGCTAAAACCATCACGTCCTGTGATAACGCCTTTGTGACCACATCCTATTGCTGCCGCTACGTTACACTATGCTTTCGCACAAAAAACATCCTGTTGCTGCCGCTACGTTACACTACGCTTTCGCACAAAAAACATCTGTTGCCCCAAGCGGCTCATCGGGCGCCCCTAGGAAGCTTTGCTCTGCACGAAAGCGAAGCGTCAGCTACAAATGTTTTCTGTAGCGAAAGCGAAGCGTCAGCTACAAATGTTTTCTGTAGCGAAAGCGAAGCGTCAGCTACAAAGCACCCAGTCGGAACGGAAATCAACCACATATTTTGGTGATTATACCTTATTTTGGGTAAGTTGATTTACATATAAAACTAGAACAACTATAATCGAACAAGTACATGGTTATACTAAGGAGAGAATTGATATGTCAAAAAAAGTGGAAAATGGCTTATTATTTATTTGGATTGTCTCTGTCGTTGCAACACTAGGTTCCTTATACTTTTCTGAAATTCGTCATTATGAACCTTGTAAAATGTGTTGGTACCAACGAATTTTCATGTATCCAATTGTCATTATGACAACCATTGCCTTTATTCAAAAAAATGCACGTATTGCTGTTACAACTGCTGTTTTTGCCATTATGGGTGGCAGTATATCACTTTACCATTATGGTATTCAAAAGCTTAGTTTTTTAGCTGATACTGCACCATCTTGTGGTCTTGTTTCATGTACTGGTCAATATATTAACTGGTTAGGTTTTATCACAATTCCATTTTTAGCGCTAACTGCATTTATTTTAATTGCAGGGGCAAGCTTTTATGTAATGAAGGCTGCGAAAACAGCAAAATAATTATGAGACCGTGTTCTACATTTGGAATACGGTCTTTCTACGGAGGAAGATTTATGTTTCACTATGAAATAAATACGAATAATTTGACAGTCGAGGATCTATTACGCACTCATTGGCGACTCGGTAAAAAGCTAGTCCATGAATTACGAATGGCGAAGGCTATCACAACAATGGACGGAGAGCCTATTCAGTGGAATGACCCACTACAGGTAGGCACAATCATAAAATTCACATTCCCTATTCCGACATCCAGCTATCAACCAACACCAGTTTGTGCAATTGATGTCGTCTATGAGGATGACCATTGTTTGATCGTTTCTAAACCAAAAGGTATGTCGACACATCCAAATGATGCACGCGATACCCACACTTGTATGAATCATGTTATGGCTCATATTAAAGAGCAAGGTGGCATTTATGCGGAGCATGTCCATCGTTTAGATAAAGGGACACAAGGTTTGTTACTTGTAGCCAAGCATCCTTTAGCAAAATCAATTTTTGACCGTATGATTGAGGAAAAAACCATTATTCGAACATACGCTGCAGAAGTGCAAGGGAATTTACGCTCTACATCTGGCACGATTTCTGAAGGAATCGGAAAAGACCGACATCACGCAACAAGACGTGTCGTTTCAAAAACAGGACAGCATGCAGTTACACATTATGAAGTTGTAGCACGTTATAAAAGCTCTTGTGTTGTCCATCTAATTCTTGAAACTGGAAGAACACATCAAATTCGCGTACATTTAGCACATATCGGTCATCCGATTATTGGAGATACAATGTATGGAGCAAGAGAAACGGCAAGTGGCGACTATGAGCTCCATGCAATTCAATTAGAATTCGAGCATCCATTTTTAAATAAGGCGATCGTTGTAAAGGATCAGCAGTAATTATCGTACTGCACTTCGAATTGTTGCACATAAGCTAACAATTCGAGGTGCAGTTTTTGTATACTCAAATTTACAAGACATTGTATCTTTGAGAAAAGTAATATTCCTTTACTTAAAATTAGCGTATCGCCATAACGTGGTGTTGATTTTCGTCCCGGCTGCCCGCCTTCCTGGGGGCGTCCGATGAGCCGTATCGTTGTTGCTATCACTTCGTTTTCCACAGAAAACATCCGCTTCGCTGTAGGGTCTCATTTGTGACGCTAATCCCCAAGAAGTCGCCCAGCCTCCACTTCAATCACTTTATATACATAGTATACGTTTCAATAAATCCCATACCCAATTTTTTGTGATACTTCTTATAATTCTAAAAAAGTATAAATATAATATTTAACATTTCTTTCATCTATTTTTTACAGTAAATTTATTATACATTTCCATTATTGGTAATGACGGTGGATTTCTTTCATGATAGAATTAGATTAAATTGTCCAGTCACCTGACTTACTATGAGGAGGAATTTATTGATGAAATGGGTTAAAAGTATTGCAGCAACAACTCTAGCTGCTAGTTTACTAGCTACACCTGGTTTTGCCGCACATGCAGCGGAAGCAACACCAACAGCTAAGAAAGATGATTTCAAATTAACAATTCTACACTCAAATGACACGCATGCACACGTTGAGGATGCTCCAAAGCGTGCAACAAAAGTAAAAGAACTTCGTGCTGCAAATACAAACTCACTTCTTTTAGATGCTGGTGATGTTTTCTCTGGTACTTTATACTTTAACGAATTTGCTGGGGAAACTGATATGAAGTTAATGAACTTAATGGGTTATGATGCCATGACTTTTGGTAACCATGAGTTCGATTTAGGATCAAGCCCAGAAGGTCATGCTGCACTTGCTAAATTCGTTAAGGGCGCAGAGTTCCCATTACTAGGATCCAACCTAGATTTTTCGAAAGATTCTTTATTCAATGGCTTACAATTTAAAACAGTCACAAAAGACTTTAAAAATGGTAAAATTTATGATGGCATCATTAAAGAAATCGATGGACAACAAGTAGGTATTTTCAGCTTAACAACAGAAGAAACACCTACGATTTCAAGCGTTGCTAACGTTCAATTTGCAAACTATATCGATTCCGCGAAAAAAGCAGTAGCAGAACTTGAAAAGCAAGGTGTTAACAAAATTATCGCATTAACACACATAGGCTACGATGACTCCGCTGATTGGGATAATGACCAATTACTAGCGAAAGCTGTAGAAGGCATTGATGTAATCGTAGGTGGTCATACACATACAAAATTAGACAAGCCTGTGAAAGCTGAAACACCATTTAAGAACCCTACAATTATCGTTCAAACAGGCCAATATAGCGAAAATTTAGGTGAATTAGATTTAACATTCGACGATAACGGTGCTGTTGTTGACTACTTCGGTCAGTTACATGCTTTAAATGATAAAGAAAAGCCTGTAGCAGCAGATCCTGAAGCTACAGCACTTTTAGCTCCATATAAAGAAAAAATTTCTAAAATATTAAATCAATCAACAGGTAATACAGCTGTGTCACCTCTAAATGGTGGTCGTAATCTTTGGGGTGTACGTGCTGGAGAAACAAACCTTGGTAACTTAATTACTGATGGTATGCTTGCTGGCGCAAAGAAAATTGACCCAGAAGTACAATTTGCATTCCAAAATGGTGGGGGTATCCGCGCAAGCATTGATGCAGGAGATATCACTGTAGGCGAAGTTATGACAGTTATGCCATTCGGTAATGCTCTTGGCATCGTAAAATTAAAAGGTGCTGAAATCTATGAAATTGCTGAACATAGTGTGAAAGAATTCCCGCAAGAATTCGGTGGCTTCTTACACTTCTCTGGTTTACAAGTAGAATTTGACGGTAAAGCACCAGCTGGTAAACGTGTAAAGTCTATTAAATTAAATGGTAAAGAGCTAGATAAAGCAGCCTATTATAAAGCGGCAACAAATACATTTACTGCTAAAGGTGGCGACGGCTACGATACACTGAAGAAAGTTTATGAGGACGGCCGTGTAAGTGAACCTGGTACGATTGACTATGAAATGTTTATCGAACACTTAGATACACTGAAAAAAGTTGATTCAAAAGTAGAAGGACGTATTATCGCCACAATTCCATTTAAAGATATCGCAAAAGGCTCAGAAACAGAAGGCTTTGTTCGTGATCTTTATTACCGTGATTTAACAAAAGGTACTTCTGCAACAACATACTCACCAAACGCAAACTTAACTCGTGCACAAGCTGCATCATTTATCGCGCGTGCCTTAAAGCTTGAAGCAAAAGGTCAAGCAACATTCTCTGATCTTGCGAATGTAAATCCTGCAACACAAAAAGAAATTACAGCACTTGCTGAAGCAGGAATTGTACAAGGTGTGAATGGCAAATTCAATCCTAATACAAATGTAACTCGTGCTCAACTTGCCTTAATGTTTGCTCGTGCATACAACCTACAACACGATGCAAAAACTGGTTTAAAAGCTGATTTCAGTGATATTTCTCAATATAACGCTGAAGCTCAAAATGCTATTGCACTTATGAAAGATTTAAAGATTGTTAGCGGCGTAAACGGCAAATTTATGCCTGGTAACAACGCGACACGTGCGCATATGGCAAAAATGCTTTCTAACTACATTCCATTTGTAAAAGAATCTAAATAATTTTAAAATCCCGCTTCTCTAGGTAGAGAGCGGGATTTCCTGTTATCGAAAAACTATCGTGTCAAAGAAATTAAGACCAAATTAAATAATGTATGGTCCTCGGCAAAACGAGAGGTTGATTTCCGTTCCAGCTGGGCGCTTTCCTGGGGGCGTCCGATGAGCCGCTTCACTCGCTTTGCTCGCTCCAGGGTCTCATCTGTGACGCTGATCCCCGAGGAGTCGCCCAACCTCCACTCCAATCAACCATTTCACTTTGTGTGTATCTTCTGCATATAGCTCTAATCTAGAGTGATAAAAACTGAAGTTTTAGCAACAATTATTTTCTGTGCAAAAGCAACGCGGCAGCACCAGATATTTTAGTGCGAAAGCGCAGTGTTAACGTAGCGCCAGCGATAAATTGCTAAAACATCGCAATAGTAACAACATCTATACAATCGCGTCACTATTTAGGACTATTTTGCTCAATTATGGTGAGTAATCATAGTGTTCACTTTTGACATGCATTTAATTTATAAAAGTCTACGCTACCATTGATTGAAGTGGAAGGCTACTCGACTCCCGCGGGAAAGCGAGACAGACGAGACCCTGCACGAAGCGGAGCGAAGGAAGCGGCTCGACGCTCGCCCGCAGGAAAGCGAGTAGCCTGGAACGGAAATCACTCGCCAGAATGTCCACAAAGATTTCCCTGACTATTTTGTTTTTCAACACTACAAAATCCCGCTCCTCAAATTAGAGAGCGGGATTTCTATTGCACTAAAAATTAAATTTAAAGTTATCCGGGTCTTGCCCAAATCGTTCATTACGATTTAACGTCGCTATTTTATCCATTTGAGCTAGTGTTAATTCAAAATCAAAAATCTGGGCGTTTTCCTCAATACGACTAGGTGTCACAGACTTAGGAATAATGAACGTATCATTTTGTAAATGCCAACGCAGCACTACTTGAGCAGCCGTCTTCCCTATTTCACGACCAATTTCCATAATCATTGGATTATCAAGTACTCCGCCACGGCCTAATGGAGACCATGCGGTAACAGCAATTCCATGCTCACTACAAAATGCTCGTAATGCGTCTTGCTGTAAATATGGATGCACCTCTACTTGATTGACCATTGGTGCTATATTTGCTTTAGCTAATAGCTTTTGTAGATGATGCTCATGGTGATTTGAGACACCTGTTGCACGAATTAATTTTTCATCATATAAACGTTCAATTGCTCGATACGTTTCTTCAAATGTTTCTGGTACTGCCCAATGCGTTAAATATAAATCTAAATAATCCATATTTAACTTTTTCAATGAAACTTCAAAAGCTCGTAATGTTTCATCATAGCCTTGGTCATTATTCCAAACCTTTGTCGTCACAAAAATATTCTCACGTTTAACGCCTGAATGACGAATAGCTTCGCCCACCTCGACCTCGTTACCATAAAGAGAAGCCGTATCAATAGCTCGGTAGCCAAATTTAAGAGCTTTATCAATAGCCTGCAAAGTCTCATCACGCTCTGTCATTTTATAAACACCTAAGCCAAAACGAGGCATCTCCACACCGTTTGCTAATGTTTTTGTTGATTGTAAATTCAAGAATAACAACCCCTTTCTTTTCCTAGTTCCATTATACAAAAAATTGGTTTTAAGAAATATAAGGAAAATTTCAGGGGTAATATCTTATTGATCCTTCGCTTCCTCTTCATAATCATCTACTTGAATAGGATCTGGAATTCGATTGTCTTCTACAAGCTCTAGGCCATCACGCAAATGCTCCATTTGCTTTCCTAAATCCTTTAAATCTTTAAAATTTCTAGCCATTGTACCGTTTTCAATATTTGGAACCTTTTTTTCCATTATTATCACCTCTCTTATAGTTTTCCCGAAATAGTTATTTCTGAACCATTTCTGACATATTTTATTCCGCTATGTCGTTTCATTTTTATAGTAGATAGTCTATACTAAAAAGAGATGTCTTTATAAACTGAGGAGGGTTCTTCCATGAGTTTACTATTAATTATTGGTGTAACTGTTGCGTTCTTAACTGCAATTTTCACTGCTGGTTATGAAGGCGACTACAGAGCAGACAAATAATACCTCAAGAAAATCACTAAGCATGAATATATGCTTAGTGATTTTTTTGTTGTTGCTAAACTATTGTGATGAAATAAGGTGCCCTCTTAAATAAAGTTGGCTCTTCGGCAAAGTGAGGAATTGATTTCTGTTACGACCGAGTGCTTTCCTGAGGGCGTCCGATGAGCCACTTCGGTTACTTCTCTTATTTTTTGGAACAATATAATTACTTGACAATATGTACTTTATAAAATACACTTACTTACATAAAGTAAGTTGATGATTAATTATAACTTAAATTTGGAGGTAATTTACTATGCATTTTCATGAAAAACCTAACACATATGTCACAAATGTTGAAATTAAAGTGAGCGATTTACAACGTTCATTAACTTATTATCAGGAGGTCATTGGCTTTAAAGTTTTACAGCAGGAATCTCATAGAGCAACTCTAACTGCTGATGGCAAAACAGCCTTACTAACAATCGTCCAACCTGAAACAGTAGAAGAAAAAACGAGCTTAACAACTGGCCTTTATCACTTTGCAATTTTATTGCCTACTCGTCGTGATTTAGCGAATATTATTACTCATTTCCATAACAATGGCGTGTACTTCGGAGCATCTGACCATGATGTAAGTGAGGCACTTTATTTAAATGATCCTGATAATAATGGTATTGAGGTTTACGCAGATCGCCCTGAAAATGAATGGACTTGGCATTTCGACCAAGTGCATATGGTGACTGAACCTCTTAAAATCCATTCTATATTAGAGGAAGGCGATGGTAGATGGGATGGCCTACCAGCTGATACGGTTATGGGGCATATTCATTTATCAGTATCTAATTTAGCTGCCGCAGAAGAATTTTATACAAAAGGATTAGGATTTGAGATTGTCACTCGCTATGGAGCACAAGCTTTATTCATCTCAACTGGCCGCTATCACCATCATATCGGTTTAAATACTTGGCACTCTGAAAACGCACCAAAGCTTGGTAAAAATCAGGTTGGCTTACAAACATTTTCACTGCGTCTAGATAATGAAGAGCAAGCAGCTACAATGAAAGAAAATCTCCGTTCCATTGGTGCTCCTGTTATTGATATAGATGGTGGTTTCCAAACAGAGGATCCATCAGGTATCGTTGTTTTATTGAAATTTTAAGAGTGATGTGACGTACTATCCGTCGGGGTGAGGATTGTATCCGTCGCTTAACGGGTGCTTCCCTTCTTTTGCAGAATCCCTTCACCTCTATCGAAAAAACAAAAGAAGTTCTCCGCTATGAGAGAACTTCTTTTTTAATGTAAACCTGGATATCCTTGTTGCCGTAATGCCTCATAAATAACAATTGCTGCTGTATTCGATAGATTGAGTGAACGAACATGTTCACTCTGTGGAATTCGTAAGCACATATCTCGACGCTCATAAGCAAAATCCTTTGGCAGACCTGTCGTTTCTTTGCCAAACATAAAGTAAATATCTCGATCTTTATCACTAAAATCATGTGTCGTAAATGGTTCTTCGCTATAGGTTTCAATTAAATAAACGTCGCCATTTTTGGATACCTCTAAAAAATCCTCTAGCGAATCGTGATACACGACATTGACACTATGCCAATAATCTAAGCCGGCACGTTTTAGCATTTTATCGTCTGTGGAAAAGCCAAGAGGACGAATTAAATGTAGTGAAGTATTTGTGCCAGCACATGTGCGTGCAATATTTCCTGTATTTGCTGGAATTTCTGGTTGATATAAAACGATATGCAATGGCATAACGGTACACTCCCTTAACTAAAAAATTGTAAACCTTTATTAATTTCAACGAGTACTTCCTCGTCTTGTTCTTTTATTTCTGCCTTAAGTAATGCGGATTGAGCCTGCTCCCCGCCTATCTTACCTAAAGCCCATGCGGCTGTTCCTCTAATTACAGGTCGTTCATCCTTTTCAAGAAGCGCTACTAAATCTGGGACGGCAGCTTCTTCTTTGAAGTGCGCGAGTGCCAAAATAGCATTGCGTTGAATTGGCTTTTTCCCCCGCCATGAACCAGAAACATGTCCAAACTTTTCTTTAAAGTCACGATTTGAAATTGTTAAAAGTGGTACAAGTAATGGCTTTGCAAGCTCTGGATCAGGTTTAAATTCCTCATGCATCCAGTTAATCTTCCCTTTATTTTTTGGGCATACGGTCTGACATGTATCGCAGCCATACAAACGATTACCAATATGGGTACGAAACTCATCAGGTAGCATTCCCTTAGTTTGTGTTAAAAAGGCTATACAACGTTGAGAGTCTAGCTGTCCTCCCTCGATTAACGCGCCTGTTGGACAAACATCTAAACATAAGCGGCAATCCCCGCATTCATCCTCCATTGGCTTATCAGGAGCAAAAGGGATATTCGTAATAATTTCTCCTAAATATACATAGGAACCGAACTCTGGCGTAATAATCGAGCAGTTTTTCCCGCTCCAGCCTATCCCTGCACGTTCTGCAACTGCCCTATCCACAAGTGCACCCGTATCAACCATTGATTCAAAACGCACACCTTCTACTCGCTCTTCAAGCCAAGCTGATAATAATTTCAAGCGTCCGCGTATTGCTGTATGATAATCGACACCCCAGGAAGCACGACAGAAAATCCCGCGTCTTGCTCCCTTTTTGCCTACAGGGGCATCTTGCATACGCGACGGATATGCGACAGCTATCGCCACAATACTTTCTGCTCCTTCTAACAATTGTAGGGGTTCGGTACGTTTTTCTATATCGCTTTCTTCAAAGCCAGACTGATAACCAAGCTCTTGCTGACGGCGCAGTCTATTTTTCATTTCAGTAAAAGGAGCTGCTGTTGTAAAGCCTATTTTATCGACGCCAATGGACATTGCATACGCCACAAATTCTCGTTGTAGGTCATGTATGTTCATTTTATTCCCAACTCCTTACATGGTACAATAATAAAAATAGATAAAGTAGGTGATGTTTTATGGAAATTTCAATTAATCAATCTCTATTGACACAACATCCCGAGCTTAAAATCGGCATTATTCATTATACCAAAATTGTCGTTGCAGAATCGCCTCAAATGATTAAAGGTCGCATGCAATTGTATCAGGAAAATCTCTTTTTAGAAATGCAAGATAATCCTGTAACGCAACGAGAGGGTATTGCAGAATGGCGACAACTATGGAAAAAGCTTGGTGCAGATCCGAACCGCTATCGTCACTCAGCAGAAAGCTTAATGCGCCGAGTTAGTAAGCAAAATTATTTAACACCCTTTCACTCAGGTGTTGATTTAAATAATTTCTTCTCCCTCCAATATGAGATTCCGGTAGGCTTATATGATGTAGCTAAACTACAAGGACATATAAAAATCGCACTTGGCGACGAGGATACTGGCTATGAGGGCTTAAATGGTCGTTTTAATGCATTAAAAAATATCCTTTATAGCTGTGATGCTGAAGGAGCATTTGGGTCACCATTTGTCGATTCTAAACGTACGTCTGTTTCGGAGGAAACGACTGAGGCTCTACATATCTTCTACCTACGCCCATCATTATCAGAAGAAAGTGCGCAAGAGCTTCTTGCATCTGCCGGTAAGATGTTTAATCAAATTCATGGCGGCGATTTTAAAATGGACCTATTAACAAACGTAGCACCATCTACTACACTGTAAAAGGACGTGTTTTCATGATTAATCTAGCTGAAGCCGTTAAGCTAAAAAGTATTTTAGCAAAAAAAGTTCAAGAGTTCGTTGGCGAATTACATCGTAGCGCTTTTGTAACTGTTGAAAAAGGACAAGCACCCAAAACAAGTAATCGTGCAATGAAAGTAATTGAAGCTGAATTAGCTCAAGTACGTCTCGATGTTCGTACATTGGATCGTTTAGTATATGAAGCAAATATAAAAAACATAGTAGACTTTAAAGGTGACAAACTAGCATTAGTTGAAGCGATTGAGCTCGCAACACAGCTCCGTGCAGATGCTGAGCTGTGTAAACAGTTTAGTATGCACGAAAAAGAGAGTGTACGCATGGGATATGGTGAAAATACAATGCTTTATGAAATTGCTATGTATGAGCCAGATGAGTACCGCGAACGTGCTATTATATTAGAAAAAGATGCCCATAAATTATCGAATCTGATCAATGCAAAGAATTATAGTGTTGAAATTAACTTCGATGATTCTCGTTATTTCTAATATTGAGCGCCAATGCTATTATTTCTACAATAAAAAAAGCATCCTTTTAGAGCTGTACCTCCAATTGTGTTTAACAATTCGGGGTACAGCTTTGGGATGCTTTTTGTTCTACTTACTTAAATCATATTTAATTTCAAATTTCCCTATATCCCAATCAGCAAACAGAAAAGTTACATTAGTCTTAGTGTTAGGATCAGTATATGTATAAGCTACTTCCTCGTCAAAAGCAATATCACTTTCTTCGTCAAATTTATCGATATTCAATCCTAGTGCATAAGCAATTGACATAGCAGATATAATTCCTTCTGCCCATTCCCCTCCCTTTCCATCTTCATTTAATTCAGTTGCGGGAATTCCTTCTATAAAAATATTATATCCAATTATTTTTTTATCTTCATTATAATGAACGTCTATTTTATAATGACCCTTATGTTTTTTAAAATCAGTATCCAATAAAATTTGTGAAAAAATAGTTTCCTCTTTATTCAATTCACTAGTTATTGGTTCTGGAATTTCTGCTATTTCAATTCCTTCAACTGGATTCTTTTTATATATATTAGCTCTGACATTGTATTTTTTAACAAACTTTTCTACCGCAGCCTTTGATTCAGGATCAACCTCTTCAAATTTTATTGGAACGATTTTCTCCTCCTTTACGACCGCTTCTTTTGTTTCCTGATCTTTTTTTACATCTGTCTCTTTTTTCTTCTCTGTTCCTTCTCCAGAACATCCAACTAGCATAACTGCTAGAAGTAATAATAAAGCTTTCTTCATTTCCTTTATTCCCTCCGAATGTATATCAATAAAAATATACGTTACTAGATTCAATGAAATAGAATTCAGTGCAAAAAATACTTAAATTACTATATCGCATCATCCTATTACAATTATAACCAACATTTTTCGACATTTTGTGTAATATTAAGTTTTTATGGAAAGATAATATATAGAATACCAATTTTTTAAATCCCAATTACACAAAAGCAAATACAAAAGACAAGCCGAGGTTTCATCGCTTCTCAAGCCTATTAATAAGCAATAAAGACTTGTATAGCTCTAAATCAATTAAAATAAATACAGCAAAGCAAAAAAGCATCTCTTGATCTGCATTGCAATTGTTAGACACAATTGAGATGTAGTTCATTAGAGATGCTTTTTATTCTACTTAGTTAATTCAAATTTAAATTCAAATTTTCCTGCATCGACCTCAGTACAAAGATTAGTTACCTTATATGTAGAATCAGTATAAGAATGAGTGTCTCTATTTTCTTCAGCTTTAGCTAATGATTCGGTGAATTTACCCAAATCTAATCCTAGTGTTTGAGCAACTATTACAGCTGAAGTCATCCCTTCTGCCCATTCTTCTCCCTCATCATTTACTTCTTTTTCAGGGAGTCCTTGAACAGAAAGATTATATCCAATTATTTTTTTATCCTTATTGTATTTAGCAACTAATTTGTAATGGCCCTTATATTCTTTAAAATCAGCTTCCAATAGAACTTGTGAGAAATCATTAAGTTCATTCGTTACTGGTTCTGGAATCATGTCTAATCCTATAGGTTGAACCTGTTTAAATAAAGTAAGCTTTTCATTGTATTCTTTGGCAAACTTTTCAACTGTAGCTTTTGATTCAGAATCAACTTCTTCAAATTTTACTGTAACGACCTCTTCTTTTTTTACATCTGCCTCTTTTTTCTTCTCTGTTCCTTCTCCAGAACATCCAACTAGCATAACTGCTAGAAGTAATAATAAAACTTTCTTCATTACCTTTATTCCCTCCGAATGCATATCGTTAAAAATATACGTTTTTAGATTTAATGAAATAGAATTATAGTGCAAAAAGTTCCTAAAATACTATATCATCTCCTCCTATTACAATTCTGACAAAATAAGGTGTACATTTCCACCTTTATTATTCGTCATTTTTCGACATTTTCAGTAAAATAAAGGATCTTGTTACATATTGAACTAACTCTAATGAATATAAAAAAGCGTGTAACCAATAGTGGCTAAACGCTTTTGATAGTCTATTTTTTGCGAAAGCGCAGTGCTAACGTAGCGGCAGCAAAAGATGTCTTTTGTGTGAAAACGTAGCGTCAGCGCCGATGCAGGTCAGTTAGCCGTTTTCGCATGGATGCGATGATTTTAGGCTAACAACTCCTTCCCGATCCCGTGATATCCGCCGGAGGCATAACTTCTCCTAGAAGAATTTAAAATGTCTTTACGGGTTTGGAAGTCTATCATTTAGCATAGCTAAGTAAAAACTTCTTTTCTCATTGGCAAGAGTCATCACGTTTTCCAATTGCTCCAATTGTTGCTCTAGTAGATTAACATGTTTATTTAATAGTTCAATCCGTTTATGTAAAATTTCCTGGATATCCTCTATTTCTTGATCATTTTGTGTTAACAGACAGCCATCTTCAGCAAATAAAGTAATATCCTTTAGCTTCATTCCTGTTTGCTTTAATCCATAAACGAATTGGATAAAGCGAAGATCCTGATCATTATATTGCCGAATCCCGTTTTGCTTCCCATCCAAGCGATAAGGATTAGGTAAAAGACCCATTTTTTCATAATAACGAAGTGTATATGCAGAAATACCTGTTAATTTCGATATCTCACCAATTGAGTACATTAGGTTTTTGTCCCCTTTCATTCACATATAAGAATAACCTTTCCTACAGATAATGATTTTTCAAGCAATTCTTGTGCATGTGCAGCTTCCCGTAAAGGAAGTCTGTAAGAGATCAAGGGATTGATCTTCCCTTCCTCTAACAATGAAAGAAGGAACCGAACATCTTCCTTAAACCAATCTAATCTTTCTTTTTTTAATGATGTTATAGAGTAAAGATAGACCGGATTACCTTTCTCTGTAGTTCGATTTTCAGCCAGACTTTCCCATTCTTTGGCCCATTCTTCTGAATCTCCTTGCTGAAGAATCGAGGTATAGCCGTAACCTATGAAGCGGCCATTGTTGCTTAAGGTGTTCATCGAACGCTCGAAATTCTGGCCTCCTATTGGATCAAATACAACGTCCATACCTTCAGGAGCCTGGATACGAAGAGTATCTACAAAATCTTCGTTTCGATAGTCAATCGGCACGGCGCCGAATTTGGATACAATTGAATGTTTAGCCAATGAAGCAGTGCCATACATGTCTAATTTTGCTAACTCCCCAAGCTCAAGCAAAGCAGTACCAACCCCGCCGCTCGCCCCGTGAATAAGGATACGTTCTCCCTCAGCTACCTTTGCAATCCGGTGAAGCATTTGATAGGCTGTTACATAATTTAAGATCACAGCAACGGCCGTTACGGAATCAATGTGAGCAGGAATCCCGACAACCTCATCATCCATCGCGTACACATAAGATGCATAGCCACCCGTTCCGTTAAAAAAGACAGCTACCTTATCCCCTATCAAATATTTTTGCACGCCTTCTCCCAACTCGTCAACAATCCCAATAGCGTCGTATCCGGGAGTAAAGGGAGGTATAGGAGATAGCGGATATTTACCCTCTCTTCTCATAATATCCGCAAGTGCAACTCCTGCAGTTTGGACCTTAACGCGAATTTCCCCTCTTTCGGGTTTTCGTAAGGGCTCCTCTATCACATCAATAACCTGAGGTCCTCCGTATCTAGTTACAATTACTCGTGTATTCAAATCAAATATCTCCCCTCAATAAAGATGTTTGTATTATATTTGTTAGAGTAAACTCTAAGTCAAGGAATCTATTTAGCATCAGGCAAGGTTTAAAGTTTTATTGCATAGACGATTTCCCTGAAACTGTATACAATAGATTTATGGAGTCGATGAGACTTCATAGCGAATTGGATGTGCTGTTTTCAAAACTAGCTTTTTGGAGCTAACTTAAACAAAACCAATGACAAGTTACCTGTTACTGTATGACCAATGACTAATAACCAACTATCAGCAATGGCCATACTCAAACAACTTGACAATTAATTTGAAAACGCCATCCAATAGCTCTCTTACATCTTGTGTAGGAGAGCTTTTTATGTTCATATAATTACCTCATCTTGCTTTAACGAATAAAGAAGCAACGTAGAAGATTCCCCCAAAATTAACATAATTAAAAACCCAACATATTTTAATCCATTACGTCGCAATTCCCATCCCCTTCCATTAACTTTTTCTTTTTCCACCTCATGTGCAGAAGTTTTTTCATGTCTAATTCTCCCCTAACATGTAAAGAATAACTATATTCAAAAGAAAGGGGTTATACAATGACGAAACAACACGATTCCACAAACGAGCATGACATGACCTTGACAAATCGACAGGGGCATCCTATTACGAACAATCAAAATATACGAACTGTCAGTAATCGAGGACCTGCAACTCTTGAAAACTATGATTTTATAGAAAAAATAAGTCACTTTGACCGCGAAAGAATTCCTGAGCGTGTTGTTCATGCACGAGGTGCAGGGGCACATGGCTATTTTGAGACATACGGTGTTGTTGGGGATGATCCTATTGCTAAGTATACAAGGGCTAAAGTATTTCAGGATAAAGGGAAGCAGACGCCTGTTTTTGTGCGCTTCTCAACCGTTATTCATGGCGGTCATTCACCAGAAACATTACGTGATCCACGAGGCTTTGCTGTTAAATTCTATACTGAGGATGGTAACTGGGATTTAGTCGGCAATAATTTAAAAATCTTCTTTATCCGCGATGCTATGAAATTCCCTGATATGATTCACGCCTTTAAGCCTGATCCGATTACAAATATTCAGGACGTTGAACGCTTTTTTGATTTCTGTGCAAGTTCTCCAGAAACCTTCCATATGGTGACATTTGTTTATTCACCTTGGGGTATTCCCGCTAATTATCGAATGATGCAAGGCTCTGGCGTCAATACGTATAAATGGGTCAATAGTGAAGGCAAAGCGGTCCTTGTAAAATATCATTGGGAACCTTTACAAGGCATTAAAAACTTAACACAAAAAGAAGCAGAAGAAATCCAAAAGAAAAATTTCAATCATGCCACACAAGATTTATATGATGCAATTAAAAATGGTAATTATCCTGAATGGGAGCTTAACGTCCAAATTATGGAGGATGGTCCACATCCAGAGCTTGATTTTGATCCATTAGATGATACGAAGCTTTGGCCTAATGATCAATTCCCATGGTATCCAATTGGTAAGATGGTGTTAAATAAAAATCCAGAAGATTATTTTGCTGAGGTTGAACAGGCTACTTTCGGTACAGGAGTGCTTGTGGACGGATTGGATTTCTCGGACGATAAAATGCTACAAGGTCGTACCTTCTCTTATTCTGATACACAGCGTCACCGTGTAGGTGCAAACTATTTACAACTCCCTATCAATGCACCTAAAAAACGAGTAGCAACCAATCAAAACGGTGGTCAAATGATGTATCAGCGAGATTTAGCTCCGGGGCAAAATCCTCATATTAACTATGAGCCTTCGATGTTAAATGGTTTAAAAGAAGCTACTCAAGCGGCTAAGGAATATACACCTCTTGTGGAAGGTAATCTCGTTCGAGAATCCATTGATCGGCAAAGCAATACGAAGCAAGCCGGCGAAACATATCGCAATTTTGAGCAATGGGAGCGAGATGAGCTGCTTGAAAACTTAATTCGTGAT
Organism: Lysinibacillus sp. NPDC086135; assembly: GCF_044746345.1. Classification (NCBI taxonomy): domain Bacteria; kingdom Bacillati; phylum Bacillota; class Bacilli; order Caryophanales; family Bacillaceae; genus Lysinibacillus; species Lysinibacillus sp. NPDC086135. Next base: position 141,029 of record NZ_JBIVCA010000012.1, read on the forward strand.
TTAGCAGTCTGTCATATAGCCATTCAAGAAGCGATGATTGCATTAGCACAAGAAGCAGATGAAGAATACGGTCGCTTGTTAAAAGAAGGTTTACAAAAAGCTCGAAATGATTCATCTTCATCAAAGCCACTTGGCAATATTGCTGGTGATGAAGCACCTCAAAAGGCTATAGATAAAGGTCATGGCGCAGAGCCTTATTAATAAGCTAAACTTTCCTACAAAATAAAGCGCTCAGCACAATATAAAGTACTGAGCGCTTCTTTTAATGCACACCAGGCAAAATCTTTAGTATCTTTTCCTGTCCATCTAAAATAGCATCTACGCCTAATGGAATTGCAATATTCGTTGAATCATGGCCAATTTTAAAGCCCGCAACAACTGGAACGCCTAAATCCGCAAAATAATCCTTCATTAAAGCAAATAATGCCGCTTCATCCGCTTCTGTTTGCGTAAAGGAACCGATAACAACACCGGCCAGCTGCTCAAGCTTTCTCGCCTGCTTTAAATGCTGCAGCATCGCATCGATTTTTGGGATTGATTCCCCAAGCTCCTCAATCAATAAAATGCGACCTTCTGTGCAAACTTCAAATTTTGTACCTAATGTGTTAACAAGGCGACGTAAATTTCCTCCAATAATCTCACCACGAGCTACACCAGGTGCAATCGTTGTTAATGGGGAAATATCCTCCGTATATTGTACTTCCATCGGTGAAAATAGCTGTAAAAACATCTTCTTTGATAAATCATCTATTCTTCTAACAGACATAAGTAGCGGCCCATGAAACGTCACTAAATTAGCATATTCATTAATCGCGCAATGTAAATATGTAAGATCAGAGAAGCCCCAGAAGATTTTAGGATTTTCCTCAAGTAGTCCGTAGTCAATCTTCTCCGCAATTCGTGCAGAGCCATAGCCCCCCTTAACACAGAAAATTGCCTTCACCTCAGGATTTCTCACCATTTCATGAAAATCAGCCAGACGCTCTTCATCACTACCTGCTAGGTAATCGTGCTTTGCCTGAATGGTATCCCCAATTATATAGTTTAGCCCTAATTCTTCAAGAAAGGCTATAGCATCTCCTAGCTTTTCGGGCTGTGCTTGACTGGATAAAGCCACAAGACCAACTGTATCTCCCTTTTGTAAATGTGCTACGGTGCTTTTCACCCTAATCCCTCCTATTTTCTAATTCAAGCATATAGATAATATTGTAGCATTGATTAATGGCGAAGCTAGTGTTGATAAAATTTAAATTTCCGGATGAATGTATGTCGCTCTAGTCATACATTCCGTCGCTTCGACTCTTCTTTCCGTCACTCTGGCTCTTCCTTCCGTCGCTTGGATTTCTTTCCGTCACTTCGACTCTTCCTTCCGTCGCTCGGATTACTTTCCGTCACTTCGCCTCTTCCTTCCGTCGCTCTGTCTCTTCTTTCCGTCACTTCGACTCTTCCTTCCGTTGCTCTGGCTCTACTTTCCGTCGCTTCGACCCTTCCTTCCGTCGCTCTGGCTCTTCTTTCCGTCGCTTTGGCTCTACTTTCCGTCGCTTGGATTTCTTTCCGTCACTTCGCCTCTTCTTTCCGTCGCTCGGATTCTTCTTTCCGTCGCTTCGACTCTTCCTTCCGTCGCTCTGATTTCTTTCCGTCACTTCGCCTCTTCTTTCCGTCGCTCTGGCTCTACATTCCGTCGCTTTGACTCTTCCTTCCGTAGCTCGGATTACTTTCCGTCACTTCGACTCTTCTTTCCGTCACTTCGACTCTTCTTTCCGTCACTTCGACTCTTCTTTCCGTCGCTTTGGCTCTACTTTCCGTCGCTTGGATTTCTTTCCGTCACTTCGCCTCTACTTTCCGTCGCTCGGATTCTTCTTTCCGTCGCTTCGACTCTTCCTTCCGTCGCTCTGATTTCTTTCCGTCACTTCGACTCTTCTTTCCGTCGCTCTGGCTCTACATTCCGTCGCTTTGACTCTTCCTTCCGTAGCTCGGATTACTTTCCGTCACTTCGACTCTTCTTTCCGTCT